>CAZWDR010000046.1:4838-21456 GCA_964632365.1 uncultured Steroidobacteraceae bacterium | reverse complement strand
AAGGACGTGGGCGTCATCGCCACCGAGAAGGGCTGGAACCTCTACGTCTGCGGCAATGGCGGCATGAAGCCGCGCCATGCGGACCTGCTGGCATCGGACCTCGATGCGGCCACGCTGGTCCGCTACGTGGACCGCTTCCTGATGTTCTACGTGCGCACGGCCGACCGCCTGCAGCGCACCTCGGTGTGGCTGGAGAATCTCGAGGGTGGACTGGACTACCTGAAGGCGGTGGTGTGCGAAGACAGCCTGGGCCTCGCCGCGGAACTCGAGGCCGGCATGCAGCAGGTGATCGGCACCTATGAATGCGAATGGAAGAAGGCCGTGGAGGACCCCGCCGTGCGCCGCCGGTTCCGCCACTTCGTCAACAGCGACCACCTGGATCCGGACATCGTGCTGGTCGATGAGCGCGGGCAGCGCCGTCCCGCCACGAAGGCCGAACGCCAGCGCGACACGGTGAGCGCATGAGCGCCGGCAAGCGGCATTTCGTCTGCGCACTGCAGGACATCCTCGACGGCGCAGGCGTCTGCGCGCTGGTGGATGGCGAGCAGGTCGCATTGCTGCGCGTGGGAGACGAGGTCTTCGCGCTGGAGAACCGCGACCCGTTCAGCGGCGCGAACGTCATCGCCCGCGGGCTGATCGGCGATCTGTCCGGCCAGCTGGTGGTGGCCTCGCCGGTCTACAAGCAGCACTTCAACCTGCGCACCGGTCGCTGCCTGGAAGATGAGGCCGTGTCGCTGCGCACCTGGCCCTGCGGCGTGCTCGATGGCCGCATCTGGGTCGAGTCGCCGCTGCAGGCACCGATGAGCGCGCGCGGCCGGCGGCGGCTGGTGGTGGTGGGCAACGGCATGGCGGCGATGCGCACCGTCGAGGAACTGCTGAAGCTGGCCGGCGAGGACTACCAGATCACCGTCTTCGGCGCCGAGCCGCGCGGCAATTACAACCGCATCCTGCTGTCGCCGCTGCTGGCGGGCGAGACGGCGCGCGAACAGCTGATGCTGCATCCGCTGGAGTGGTACCGCGAGCAGGGCATCGCGCTGCATGCCGGGGATCCGGTGGTCAGCATCGACCGGCGCAGCAAGCGCGTGATCTCCGCCGCCGGCGTCGTCGCCGGCTACGATCGCCTGCTGCTGGCCACCGGCTCCGACCCGGTGCGGCTGAGGGTGCCCGGCAATGACCTGGCCGGCGTGTTCCACTTCCGCAGCATCGACGATGTCGATGGCATGCTGGAACAGGCCACCCAGGCGCGGCGAGCGGTGGTCATCGGCGCCGGCCTGCTGGGCCTGGAGGCCGCCAGTGGACTGGCGAAGCAGGGCCTCGACGTGACCGTGGTGCACATCCGCGACCGCGTGATGGACAAGCAGCTCGACGCCGAAGCCGCGGCGCTGCTGCGCAGCGCAATGGAGGCGCGCGGCATCCACTTCTGCATGGCGGCACGCACGGCCGCACTGGAAGGCGCGGGGCGCGTTGCGCAGGTGCGCATGGAGGACGGCCGGCTGCTTGCCGCCGACCTGGTGGTCGTGGCCGCCGGCATCACCCCGCGCACGGACCTCGCGCGAGATTGCGGCCTGCACTGCGACCGGGGCATCCTCGTCGATGACACCCTGCAGACCTATGACCCATCGATCTATGCGGTCGGCGAGTGCGTGCAGCACCGGGGCAACACCTATGGACTCGTGGCACCGCTGTGGGAACAGGCGCGGGTCTGCGCGGCGCACCTGGCCGAGCGCGGCGTCACCCGCTACCGCGGCTCGCAGCCGTCCTCGCAGCTGAAGGTCAGCGGCATCGATGTCTTCTCCGCCGGCGACCTCTCGCAGCTGCGCGATGCCGAATCCATCCGCTACGCCGACCGCGCAGCGGGCATCTACAAGCGGCTCTGGCTGCGCGACAACCGCCTGCTGGCCGCGGTGCTGTATGGCGACACGCGCGCGGCCGCGCAGGTGGCCGAGCTGATCCAGTCGCAGCGCGATGTCTCGCAGCTGCGCGAGACGCTGCTGCTCGGGGAGTCCGCATGAGCGCGGCGGTGACACGCACGACCTGTCCGTACTGCGGCGTGGGCTGCGGCGTGCTGGCCGAACGCGACGCGCAGGGCACGATCAGTCTGCGCGGCGACCCGCAGCATCCGGCCAACCGTGGTCGCCTGTGCTCGAAGGGCGCGGCGCTGGGCGCGACCCTGGGCCTCGCGGACCGGCTGCTCGAACCGGAGGTGGACGGCGCCGCGGTGAGCTGGGACACCGCGCTGGACACCGTGGCGACGCGCCTGCGCGACACCATCGCGCAGCATGGTCCTGACTCGGTGGCGCTGTACGTGTCCGGCCAGCTGCTGACCGAGGACTACTACGTCGCCAACAAGTTCACCAAGGGCTATCTGGGCACCGCGAACATCGACACCAACTCGCGGCTGTGCATGGCCTCCGCGGTGGCCGGGCATGTGCGCGCCTTTGGCGAAGACCTCGTCCCGGTGGACTACACCGACGTGGAGCAGGCCGACCTGGTGGTGCTGGTGGGTTCGAACCTCGCCTGGTGCCACCCGGTGCTGATGCAGCGGCTGAATGCCGCGCGCGCCGCGCGGCCGACCCTGAAGGTGGTGGTGGTCGACCCGCGTCGCACGGCCAGCTGTGACGGCGCGGACCTGCACCTGCCGCTGCGCAGCGGCACCGATGTCATGCTGTTCAACGGGCTGCTGTGCTGGCTGGCGGACCAGGGACATGTGGATGCACCCTTCGTGGCTGCGCACACCAACGATGTGGAGGCGGCGCTGGATGCCGCGCGCGTGGCCTGCAGCGACATCGCGGCCACCGCGCAGATCTGCGGCCTCGATGCGGCGCAGGTGGAGCGCTTCTTCACGCTGTTCGCCGCGAACGAGCGGGTGGTCACGCTGTTCTCGCAGGGGGTGAACCAGTCCTCCGCGGGCACCGACAAGGTCAACAGCATCATCAACTGCCACCTGTTCACCGGCCGCATCGGTCGTACCGGCATGGGACCGTTCTCGATCACCGGCCAGCCCAATGCAATGGGCGGGCGGGAAGTGGGCGGGCTGGCCACGCAGCTGGCCGCGCACCTGGCGCTGAACAATGCCGAGCATCGCGCGGCCGTGCAGGATTTCTGGGGATCCCCGCGCATCGCCGACCGCCCGGGACTGAAGGCCGTCGAACTGTTCGAGGCCATCGATGCCGGGCGCATCAAGGCGGTGTGGATCATCGCGACCAACCCGGTGGTCAGCCTGCCCGATGCGGACCTGGTGCGCCGCGCGCTCGGGCGTTGCCCGCTGGTGATCGTGTCGGATTGCGTCGCCGCCAACGACACGCTGCCCCTTGCGCACATCCGCCTGCCGGCCGCGGCCTGGGGCGAGAAGGATGGCACCGTCACGAACTCCGACCGGCACGTCTCGCGCCAGCGCCCGTTCCTGCCGTTGCCCGGCGGCGCCCGGCCGGACTGGTGGATCATCGCGCAGGTGGCACGGCGCATGGGTCATGCGCAGGCCTTCGCCTACGACGGCCCGGCCGCGATCTTCGCGGAGCATGCGCGCCTGACCGCGGTGTCACGCAGTTTCGGGCTGCAGCTGGACCTCACCGGCCTTGCAGGCCTCGACGGCCGCGAGTACGACGCGATGCCGGTGACGCAGTGGCCGACGGGGCCGGCGCGCCGCCCGTTCGCCGATGGCCGCTTCCCCACCGCGGACGGCCGCGCGCGCTTCATCGCGGTGGCCGCGCGCCCGCCGCGGCATGCGCCATCGGCCGAGTATCCGCTGATCCTCAACACCGGCCGCATCCGCGACCAGTGGCACACGATGACGCGCACGGCGCGCGCCCCGCAGCTGAATGCGCACGAGCCCGAACCCTATCTCGACGTGCACGCCCAGGACCTGGCCGCGCTGGGCGCCCGTCCCGGGGAACTGGTGCGCGTGGTGTCCCGCTGGGGCAGCGCGATGGCGCGGGCCCGCTGCAGCGGTGACCTGCCACCCGGCATGGCCTTCATGCCCATCCACTGGAGTGCGCAGTTCGCGCGCCGCGGCCGCGTGGGCGCCGCGGTGAACCCGGTCGTCGATGCACTGTCCGGGGAGCCGGAGTTCAAGCACACGCCGGTGCGTCTTGAGAAGGTGCCGGTGGCGTGGAGCGGCTTCCTGCTGACGCGCGCGCGCGTGCCGATGCAGCAGGCAAGCTGGTGGGCCGTCTCTTCAGGCACTGATGTCATCCGCATGGAGTTCGCGGGCGAGGGCGCACCGCCGGATGCCGCATGGCTCCGCGAAGCGCTGCCCGAAGCCGCCGACGCCGAATGGATCGAGTTCGAGGATGCCGGCGCAGGAAGCTATCGCGCCGCCGTGGTGCGCGACGGGCGCATGCTGGCCTGCCTGATGGTCAGCCCGCAGGGCCGGCTGCCACCGCGTGCATGGCTGGCCTCGCTGTTCGGCGCCACGCGGCTCGACGCCATCGATCGGCGCAGCCTGCTCACCGGCCGGCGCAGCGACGCACCCGATCCGGGCCCCACCGTATGCGCCTGTTTCGGCGTCGGCGCGAACACCATCACGGCGGTGATCCGCGACGGCTGCGATTCGCTGGATGCCGTGGGGCTGCGGCTGCGCGCCGGCACGAACTGCGGATCCTGCCGGCCCGAGATCGCGCGCCTCATTGCGGGCCACGCTGACGCCACGCCGGTTGCAGGGATGTCGGCCGAGATCCCGGGACTTCAGGCGGTCTGAAGCAGCCCGCTGGGGGGCCTTCACAGGCCGCATGCCAGCCACGCTGGGTGTGCGGCTGACCGTCGAAGCGGCGAACCATGAAGGCAAGCCCTCGCTCGACATGCCGGCCTTCCGCCATCGCGCGATGATGCTGACGCTGCACGTCACGCTGCAGTAGGCCTCAATCGAGCACGCGCGCCACGGCGCGCTGCCAGCCCGCATGCAATTCGCTCGCGCGTGCCGCAGACATGCGCGGCGCAAAGTGCTGTCGCGCCTGCCACAGCTGCGCGATTTCGCCGAGCGATCCATACACCCCGGCGCCCAGTCCCGCCAGCCACGCCGCACCCAGCGCCGTGGTCTCGACCACGCGCGGGCACACCACGGGCAGCTGCAGCGTGTCGGCGAGGTTCTGCACGAACCAGTCATTGACCACCATGCCGCCGTCGACGCGCAGCTCGGCCGGCGACGGGGCATCCTGCGCCAGCGCGTCAAGCAGGTCGCGCGTCTGGAACGCCACCGACTCCAGCGTGGCGCGCGCGATGTGCGCCACGCCGGTGTCCAGCGTCAGGCCGAGCAAGGCACCACGTGCCTCCGGTTGCCACCATGGCGCCCCGAGGCCGGTGAAGGCCGGCACCAGGTACACCCCGCGGGCATCCTCGATCGAGGCGGCGAGGGTGCCGGTCTCGGCGGCCGTGCGGATCAGCCGCAGTTCGTCCCGCAGCCATTTCACTGCGGCGCCGGCCACGAAGATGCTGCCTTCCAGCGCAAAGGTCGGCCGCCCGCCGATGCGGTAGGCCACCGTGCTGAGCAGCCGGTTGCGCGACAGCGCGAGGCGCGGGCCGGTGTTCAGCACCGCGAAGCAGCCGGTGCCATAGGTGCACTTGACCATGCCGGGTTCGAAGCACGCCTGTCCGAACGTGGCCGCCTGCTGGTCGCCGGCGACGCCGGTGATGCGGATCGCGCCGCCGAGGCGGGACGGCGCGGTGGTGCCGAAGTCGGCGGCGCTGTCGAGTACACGCGGCAGCAGCGCCCGCGGCACGCCGAAGAACGCGAGCAGTTCGTCATCCCATTGCTGCGTGCCGAGATTGAACAGCGCGGTGCGCGAGGCATTGGTGGCGTCGGTGACATGCTGGCGCCCGTCCGTCAGGTGCCAGATGAGCCAGCTGTCGATGGTGCCGCAGGCGAGTTCGCCCGCTTCGGCGCGGCGCCTGGCGCCGGGCACATGGTCCAGGATCCAGGCCAGCTTCGTGGCCGAGAAGTACGGATCGAGCAGCAGGCCGGTGCGTGCACTCAGCCACGCGGACTGGTCCTGATGCAGGCGGCAGAACTCCGCGGTGCGCCGGTCCTGCCACACGACTGCCGGGTGGATGGGTTGCCCGGTGGCGCGGTCCCAGATGACCACGGTCTCGCGCTGGTTGGTGATGCCGATGGCGGTGATGGCCGCGGCGTTCACGCCACCGGCCGCCATGGCCTCGCGCGCGCAGGCAATGGCATCGTGCAGGATGCGGCCGGCGTCATGTTCCACCCACCCCGGCCGCGGGTAGTGCTGCGGCAGCTCGCGCTGCGCGGTGCCCAGCACCGACCCGGCGTGATCGAACAGCATCGCCCGCGTGCTGCTGGTCCCCTGGTCGATGGCCAGCAGGCTCATTTCAGCGCGTAATCCACCAGCCGGTCGAAGTATCCGGTCACGGTGAGTTCGACGGTGACCGGCTCCTGGCTGGTGTTGAGCCAGTACCAGCCATGCTCGCCCTGGAAGGGCGCCACCAGCGAGCCGCTGCGTCCGGTGATGCCCTGCTCCTGTCCGGCCTCCTCGTACCGCACCCAGAAGTCCTTGCCCTTGGCCGGGTCGTGACCGTGGAAATCCACATAGACCTCACCACCCTCGACTTTCCAGGTATAGACGATGGCCTTGTTCTTCTGCATCACGGCCTTGACCTCGGTGCGACCGTCGAAATCCAGGCGCACCCGCATCGTCTCGGTCTTCGGCGCCTGCTCCTCGATCTGGCTGATGGCCGGATTCGGCAGCGGGATCGGAGTCATCGGGTCGGATGCCGCAGGGACGGCGATGTCGTCGTTCGCGCTGAGCAGGTCGTCGATCACCGTATCGAGGTCGTGGTCGGCGGACTGTCCTGCTGCGTCGATCTGTGTCAGGCCCAGTGCCCGTCCGATGCGCGTCGGGTCATAGCCGTACTCCGCGGGCAGCACCACGACGAACAACAGCACCACGGCAACCGCGGCTGCGGCGACGAGCCATTTGATCGTGGAACGGCGCGACGCGCGGTCAGTCTCTGATTTCATGCCTTCTCCTCATGTGGCGAGCAGGAATCCCGCCATCTGGTAACCGAACAACAGGAACCCGGCCGCCATCAACGCGGCGTTGGCCGGCACGGTGGCGGCGTCGAAGCGCGGCGACGCCCGCCACAGCGAGAACAGCAGCACCATCACGCACAACGCGGCGAGCTGGCCCAGTTCCACGCCCACATTGAACGCGACCAGGTTGGCGACGAGCCCGTCCGGCGACGGGCGCAGCTGCTGCACCTTCGTCGCCAGCCCCAGGCCATGCACCAGGCCGAAGGCGAACACCGCGGCGCGTGGATCCGGCCGCAGTGCCGTGCCGCGCAGGCCGCCGATGTTCTCGTATCCCTTGTAGACCACCGACAACCCGATGATCGCATCGACCAGGTGCGCATCGGCTTGCCAGCCGGCCAGCACGGCACCGAGCAGCGTGAGCGTATGACCCGCCGCGAACAGCGTGGCATAGATCGCCACATCGCGCACACGTCGCAGCAGGAAGATCACGCCGGCGAGGAAGGCGAGGTGATCGTAACCGGTCACCATGTGCTTGGCGCCCAGATAGGCGAAGGCGCCCGGGTGTGCACCGCGCGCACTCATCACGAACCCGGCATCGTGGCCCGACACGCCATGTGCAGCGGCGACCAGTGGCAGCAGGGCCAGCGCCGGCAGCAGCAGCGCAGCAACAGTGATCTGGCGCACTCCCATGACCGCGAGGATGCCACGCCGGCTGTGGGGTGTGTTGCATCGTCTTGATCGCCTGGGGCTGCTGCCGCGCATGCCGCGCGGCGGTGCAGGCGATGGGCTCGCCAGTTGGCGACCGCTAGAATCCGCGGGTGCCCAACCAGACCCTTCCGCCGCGCGCCACATTGCTCGCCGGCATCGCGTTCGCCGTCGTCGGCAGCGTCCTGTTCTCCGCCAAGGCCGTCGTCATCAAGCTTGCGTACCGGCACGGGGTCGATGCGGTGACGCTGCTGGCGCTGCGCATGCTGTTCGCCGCGCCATTCTTCGCGGTGGCGCTGGCCTGGTCGAGCCGCGGACGGGCGCCGCTGACCGTGCGCCAGCACCTGCGCATCGTGTTCCTTGGCGTGGTGGGTTATTACGCCGCCAGCTACTTCGACTTCCTCGGGCTGCAGCATGTCAGCGCGGGCCTCGAGCGCCTGATCCTGTACCTGTACCCCACCATCGTGGTGCTGCTCTCCGTGGTGTTCCTGCGCCGACGGTTCACGCGCATCGATGGCACGGCACTGGCGGTGGCCTATGCCGGGATTTTCGTCGCGTTCTGGCACGACCTGCGCCTGGGTGGTGGCAATGTGCCGCTGGGGGCTGCGCTGGTCTTCGGCAGCGCGCTCACGTATGCGGTGTACCTGGTGATGGCGGGCGAACTGGTGCACCAGGTGGGCGCGATCCGACTCTCTGCCTACGCGATCCTCGTGTCCACCGCAGCGGTGCTGCTGCACTTCGTGCTGCAAAATCCGCTGTCCGCCTTTGCGCAGCCGGCGCCGGTCCTTGGCCTGTCGGCCATCAATGGCTTCTTCTGCACGGTGCTGCCGGCCTTCGCGACGATGCTGGCCATCGAACGCATCGGCGCAGGGCGCACGGCGATGGTGGCGATGGTGGGTCCGGTGGCCACCATCGCGATGGCGTGGCTGCTGCTGGGCGAGGCGATGTCGGCGACGGGGTGGGTCGGCGCCGCCATGGTGCTGGCTGGTGTGCTGATCCTGTCGCGCAACAAGGCCGGCTGACGCCGCGCCGGCTCAGGCGGCCGGCACCAGGCGCTCGCCGCGCAGCGAATAACCGTCGGGCGGGCCGTACTCGCTCCAGTACTCGAACAGCCGCAGCCGGTGCGCGAAGAGCTGGAAGCGCGGATCCTCGCGGAAGGCGCGCATCTCCGGCAGCCACAGCACGCCCCATGCGCCGCCGACCATGCCCTCGCGCGCGTAGTGGTCCGCCGAATCGAACGCCAGCGCGAACGCGTCATCGAGCGTGCCGCGACAGCTGTGCCAGAGCATCAGCCGCTTGCGCATCGGCGGATCCAGTTGCACATCGGGGGGCACGGCCGAGAGGTGGTCCAGCGTCGACGGGCGTCCGCCGCGCAGGTCGAGCAGCGCGAACAGGTCGCTCAGCGGCGCCATCGTCACCGACTGGCCCTGCTCGATCGACAGCTGCGCGAAGCGGCGCGCGCGCTCGTCATGTCCCAGTGCCAGATGCAGCGTCGCCAGCATCTGCACGCCGATGGGATGGGTGGGCGCGACCTGCAGCGTGTATTCGGCCTGCTGCATCGCCCGCGCCAGCTGCCCGACCGACAGCGTGAGGTAGGCGCAACGCAGGCCGCTGACCAGCGGATCGGCGGTCAGCGAATGGGCGATGCGGAACCGCTCCTCGGCCCGCGCCCAGTTGCCGCTGAGGCAGTCGATGACGCCGGCCGCGCACCACGTCTCGCCATTGTGCTCGTCCAGCGCCAGCGCCTGCGACACCTCCTCGCGCGCCAGCTGCAGTGCGCCGGCGCCGGCATAGCCGAACATCACCTCCATCGTGTGCTGGATGGCCAGCAGCGAGCGCGCCCGCGGAAACTGCGGAGAAGCCTCGACCGCCCGGCGCAGCAGGTCGATCGAGCCTGCGATGCTGCCGGCACTGGGCCGCTGGGACAGCGACAGCGCCTTCAGATAGGCCAGATAGGCATCCGGCGAGACATCCATCGCCGGGTCCGGACGGGTGCCCTGCGGATCGATCACCTGTGCCAGCTGCCGCGCCAGGTCGCCCTGCAGCTCGGCGAGGCTGGCCACCGCGCCGTGCACGGTCTGCGACCACAGCGCCGCGCCGCTGGCGACATCGACCAGCCCGGCGGTGACGGTGACGCGCACTGCGTCACCGGCGACCTCGCCCGTGACCACGCGCGCCACCTGCAGCAGCTGGCCGGCCTGGCGCGGGTCCGGATGCTTCGACCCCGCGGCCGCGGCGGAGGGGTGCGCGGTGACGCGCAGGCGGCTGCGCGCGGAGAGCAGGTGCGCAAGATCTGCCGCGATGGCCTCGCCGAGCCCGGGCGTGGTGCCGCCGAGCACATGCTCGGCGAAGGGCAGCACCGCCACTGACAGCGGATGGGTGTCGCGCGCCATCAGCCGCACGCCGGCGGCGTGCACCGCGGCCACGAAGCGGTAACCGCGCCCGGGCGAGGTGACGATGAAGCGGTGCTCGGAGGGCTTCTCGCCCAGCGCCTTGCGCAGCTGCGAGATCACCTGGTTGAGGCTGTTCTCCTCGACCACCACATTCGGCCACAGCAGCTGCATCAGCTCGCGCTTGGTCAGCAGTTCGCCGGGGTGCTGCACGAGGTACAGCAGCGCATCGAAGACGCGCGGCTGCAGGTCGATGCGGGCGCCATCGGCCTGCCGGTAGAGCACCCGCTGCCGCGCGTCGACGCCGAAGCCATCGAACTCGTAGCCGTCCTGGCCGTCGTCGCGTCGCTCCTGCATCAGGTGCGCAGGCGCCAGCCGGTCCGCAGCATCCAGTGGATCAGCAGCAGGCAGCCGAGCATCACCGCCAGCACGATGCCGAAGCTCAGCGCGACATTCACGTCCGCCTTGCCGTAGAAACTCCAGCGGAAGCCGCTGATCAGGTAGACCACCGGGTTGAACAGCGTGATCGTGCGCCATAGCGGCGGCAGCATGTCGATGGAATAGAAGCTGCCGCCCAGGAAGGCGAGCGGCGTCACGATCAGCGCCGGCACGAACTGCAGGCGCTCCCAGGTGGTCGCCCACACGCCCAGCACGAAGCCGAACAGGCTGAAGGTCACCGCGGTGAGCAGCAGGAACACCAGCATCCACAGCGGATGCAGGATCGACAGCGGCACGAAGAACGCCGAGGTGGCCAGGATGATCAGGCCGATCATCAATGACTTGGTGGTGGCCGCGCCGACGTATCCCAGCAGGATCTCGGTGGTGCCCACTGGCGCGGACAGCACCTCGTAGATGGTGCCGGACCACTTCGGGAAGTAGATGCCGAAGGAGGCATTGCCGATGCTCTCGTTCAGCACCGACAGCATGATCAGGCCCGGCACGATGAACGCGGCGAACGGCACGCCCTCGATCTGCGTCATGCGCGAACCGATCGCCGCGCCGAACACGACGAAATACAGCGACGTGGTCAGCACCGGCGTCAGGATGCTCTGCACCACGGTGCGGAACGTGCGGGCCATCTCGAAGCGGTAGATGGCGCGCACCGCATGCCAGTTCATGCCGCACCCCGCAGCGTCGACACGAAGATGTCCTCGAGCGAGCTCTGCCGGGTCTCGAGGTCCCGGAACTCGATGCCGCAGGCGGTGACATCGCGCAGCAGATGGGCGATGCGCACCTGCTGCAGGTCGTTGCTGAACGTGAACACCAGGGTCATGCCGTCTTCCGTGAGCGTGAGCTTCCAGGGCGCCAGCGGTGCCGGCACCGCCTCGAGCTTCTCCTGCAGGTGCAGGTGCAGTTCCTTGCGGCCCAGCCGCTGCATCAGCGTCGCCTTGTCGTCGACCAGCACCAGCCGCCCCTTGTTGATGATGCCGATGCGGTCGGCCATCTCCTCGGCTTCCTCGATGTAGTGCGTGGTGAGGATGATTGTCACGCCGCTGTCGCGCAGTCCGCGCATCAGCTCCCACATGTCGCGCCGCAGGTCCACGTCGACGCCGGCGGTGGGCTCGTCGAGGAACAGCAGCTTCGGTTCGTGCACCAGCGCCTTGGCGATCATCACGCGACGCTTCATGCCGCCCGACAGCGCCATGATCCTCGAATCGCGCTTGTCCCACAGCGACAGCGAGCGCAGCACGCGCTCCACCTGTGCCGGGTCGGGGGCAAGACCGAACAGGCCGCGGCTGAAGGCCATCGCCGCGCGCACGGTCTCGAATGCCTCGGTGGCCAGTTCCTGCGGCACCAGGCCCACCACGCCGCGCGCGGCACAGGTGTCACGCGCGAGGTCGTGCCCGGCCACCACCACGCGGCCGGCGGTGAGGTTGACCAGCCCGCAGATCATGCCGATCAGCGTGGTCTTGCCGGCACCGTTGGGGCCGAGCAGCGCGAAGATCTCGCCCTCGCGGATGTCGAGGTTGATGTCATGCAGGGCAGTGAGGCCGCCGGGATAGGTCTTCGACAGGCCCTGGATTGAAAGGATGGGTGGACGCACGGCGGCATTCTACGCCGCGCCGCAGCGCCGACGGAATCAGCGTCGCCGCAGCGCCGACAGCGGCGAGGTGGACCTGGTCTCGGAGGTCTCGACCGACAGCGTGAACGTGCGGCGTTCCGCTCCCTGCAACGCGCCGACATTGACGATCTGGCGCGCGACTTCCTCGTTGCGCTCGTTGCGCACGACGATGAGGATGGTGAACTCGGTGGCCGCATCCGTTCGCGCGGCGTCGAGGGTGCCTTCCACCTGCCAGGCGGTCTGGGTCGCTGCCGCCCCACCCGGGCGGGCGTCCTTGTCGAAGCGCAGATGGTGCTTGCACCCGGGGCAGACGATCGCACTTTCGAGGATCGTCGCCCGGCAGTGCGGACAGGTGCGGGTCGCGCCCGCGTGAACCGCAGAGCGCCCCGTTCCGATCATGCGACGTTGGCGCCGCGGCTCCGGTCGGAGAGAGTGGTGGCACCGGCGCCGCCGCCCTTGGCCGCGCCTTCCTCGTATCCGAAGTCGACGCTGCCGCGCATGCGTGCGCCCGTGGCGACGGTCAGCGAGCCGGCCTTCACATCACCGTTGATGGTGCCGCCCTGCTGCAGCTCGACGCGCTTGGCGCTCTCGATGTTCCCCTGCAGTTCGCCGCTGACGATCACCTCGCCGGCCTTGACCTGGCCCTCGACGCGGGCGCCGGAATCGATGTGCAGGTTGCCTTCGACCTGGATGTCGCCCTTGAACTTGCCGGCCACGCGCACATGCCCGTTGCCGATGATCTTGCCCTCGATGGTGAGGCCGGAAGCAATCAGCGATTCTTTCATGTCGATGCGCTCCTTCGGCGCTGGCTTGGCGATCGTGTCCTGCGACTGCAGCGGGGATGCCAGGGGCTGGCCCGGTGCCGCAGGTGCGGAGCCAGTGCCGGTGCCGGTATCGGGTTTGTCCCAGAGGGCCATGGTGAAGCTCCGTCAGTTGCCTTCGATCCGGCCGAAGGTAACCCGGTTCATGGACCCGGGAAAGCCTGTCGCCGAACAGCGAACGTCCCCTTGTCCGCGTTAGCACCGGCGCGTAGTCTGTGGCGGATTCACCTCGGGGGTCAGCATGCAGGGCCACAGCGCCGCCTTCGGTTCCGGCGGCAGCCGCCATTCGCGGCGCGAGTTCATCAAGCGTGTCATCGCCTCCGGCGCGGTGGCCGCGTCGGGGGTCACGCTCGGCACCTTGGGCGGATGCACGCCCGGTCGGCGTCAGGTGGCCGGCTCGGTCGAACGGCTGGTCTCGCTGAACGTCAATGGCCAGCTGCGGCGCGTGGATGTGCTGCCGCAGGAAACCCTCGCGATGACCCTGCGCTACAAGCTTGGCCTCACCGGCACGAAGCTGTCCTGCGATCGCGCCGAGTGCGGCGCCTGCACCGTGATGATCGACGGCATCACGCATTACTCCTGTTCGACGCTCACGCACAGCGTGCGTGCCCGCCAGGTCATCACCGTGGAGGGCCTGCGCGGCCCCAATGGCGAGCTGCATCCGGTGCAGCAGGCCTTCGTCGATGAGCTCGGGCCGCAGTGCGGATTCTGCACGCCCGGCCAGGTCGTCGCCGCGGTGGCGCTGCTGCAGAAGAATCCGTCGCCGACGCGCGAGGAGGCCCGGCAGGCGATGGCCGGCAACCTGTGTCGCTGCGGCGCCTACGACAACTACCTGAACGCGGTGATGCGGGCGGCCGGCAACACCGCGGAGATCCACCATGGCGCATAAGCACCTGGGCCAGGATTTCATCCCCCACGATGTGGTGGCCAAGATCACCGGCGAGGCGAAATACGCCGAGGATTTCCGCGTCGAGGGCATGGTGTTCGCGCGACTGCTGTCGAGCCCCCATCCGCATGCGCGCGTGCGCAGCATCGACCTGACCGAGGCCGAGCAGGTGCCCGGCTATGTCGGGGTGCTGCTGCCTGAGGATGTGACCAACCCGCCCGCACCCGACATCCCGCTGCTGCATGCTGAGCCGAACTACATCGGCGCGCCGGTGCTGCTGCTGGCGGCCGAGAGCGAGACCGCCGCGCAGGATGCCATCGAGAAGGTGCGCATCGACTATGAGCGGCTGCCGTTCCATGTCGATCCGCTGGCGAGCCTGCATCCGGATCGCCCCGATGCCCGCACCGATGGCAATGTCGGCGCCAGCGGCGTGGATTTCCAGACCCTGAAGTGGACCGCCGGGGAATTCGACCAGGCCAACGGTCGCATGCCGATGGGCAAGGCCGCGCAGGAATGGAGCTATGGCGATGTCGAGGCGGGCTTTGCCGCCGCCGCGCTGGTGCTCGATGAGACCTTCGTCCATTCGAGCAACTCCCACCACAGCATGGAGCCGCGCAGCGCGATGGCCTACTGGCAGAACGGCCGGTGCTTCGTGCATGTGTCCTCGCAGAGCCAGTCCTACATCACGCCCGCGCTGGCCGGCCTGATCGGCATCGAGCCATCGGATCTCGTGGTGATCGCCGAATATTGCGGCGGCGGGTTCGGTTCGAAGGGCGGTGCCTATCCACTGCAGGCGCTGCCGGCGCTGCTGTCGCGCAAGATCGGCCGGCCGGTGATGATGCGCGTGAGCCGCGCCGAGGAGTACTACAACGGCAGCGCGCGCCTGGGTTTCCAGGGGCAGGTGAAGCTCGGTTTCGACGCGCAGGGCAAGCTGCTGGCCGCCGATCTCTACATCGTGCAGGAGAACGGCGCCTGCAACAGCTTCTGGGACTTCCGCAACGCAGCCGACTCGATGTCGCTGGTGTACCAGCCGGCGGCGATGCGCTGGCGCGGCGTGCCGGTCTATGCGAACACGCCGATCCGCAGCGCGCAGCGTGGTCCGGGCTACAACCAGCTGCACCACATCGTCGAGCCGCTGATCGACAAGGCGGCCGCACAGCTTGGCATCGACCGCGTGCAGATCCGCCTGCTCAATGCGCCGGATCTCAAGGGCACCTACGGCCCGCGCCAGTCCGCCGTCTCGAGCAGCTACCTGAAAGAGGCGCTGCAGAAGGGCGCCGAACTGTTCGGCTGGGAGCAGCGGCTGCAGCGGCACGGCGCGCGCAATGGCAGCCGCATCACCTCGGTGGCGGTGGGGCAGGCCTTCCATCCCGCCGGGTTCACCGGCTTCGACGGCCTGCTGCGCATCCTGCCCGACGGCAAGGTGCACGTGCACACCGGCATCGGCAACCTCGGCACGTTCTCGCATTCGAGCACCGCGCGCGTCGCCGCCGAGGTGCTGAAGGTCGACTGGAACGACGTGGTCATCGAGCGCGGCGATTCACGCCGCCACCTGCCGTGGAACCTCGGCCAGTTCGGCAGCAACACCAATTTCACGATGGCGCGCACCAACTATGTCGCGGCGATGGATGCGCTGACCAAGTTGCAGGAGATCGCGGCGCGACAGTTCGGCGGCGCGCCGCGCGACTACGACGTGGATGGTCGTCGCGTGTTCCGTCGCGGCAGCCCCGGCACCGGACTGAGCTACGCCGAGGCGGCCCGCCGCGCCATCGCGCTGGGCGGCCGCTATGACGGGCACGAGCTGCCCGAAGATCTCAACGTGATGACGAAAGAGTCGGCGACGGCGCTCGCCGGCACTGGCCTGATCGGCGTGGCCAAGGACAACCTTCCGCTTGAAGGTTCTCCTTCGGCATTCGCGGTGGGCTTCATCGAGATCGAGCTGGACCTGGAGACCGGCCAGCACCGCATCCTCGACTATCTCGGTGTCGCCGACTGCGGCACCGTCATCCATCCGGCCGGGCTCGAGACGCAGATCAAGAGCGGGGCGGTGCAGGGCTTCGGCATCGCCAGCATCGAGCGCATCGTCTATGACCCGCAGAATGGCCTGCCGGCCAGCGTGTTCTTCTATCAGGCGAAGCCGCCGACCTTCGGCGACATGCCGCAGCGCTTCCGCACCGCCGCAGTGGACCTGCCCGACCCCTCCAGTCCTTTGGGGACCAAGGGCATCGGCGAACCGCTGCTGGGCTGCGCTGGCGCTGCGATGCTGTGCGCGATCTCCGCCGCGCTCGACCACCATGTATTCAACCGCACGCCGGTGATGCCCGACATGATCCTCAACCACCTTGCAGGCCGCCCACAGGCGCACGGGCCGCTGCAGGTCAACTGCCAGTAAGGGAGCATCCGATGTTGCGCGACATGATGCCCCACTTCGAACTGTTCCAGCCGGACAGCCTCGACAATGCCCTGGACCTTGCGGCGCAGTTCGGTGCCGATGGCTGGCTGGTCGCGGGCGGGCAGGACAGCTGGGACTGGCTGAAGAACCGCGTGCGGCGCACGCAGGCCGTCATCGATCTCTCGGGCATCGCCGCGTTGAAGGGCGTGCGCGAGCACGAGGGCGGCATCGCCATCGGTGCGCTCACCACGCTGACCGAGGTCGAGACGCATCCGCTGGTGCGCGAGCGCTTCGGGTTGCTGGCCAGCGCCGCGACCCGCGTGGCCAGCCCGCAGATCCGCAATGCCGGCACGCTCGGCGGCAACATCAGCCAGGAC
>CAZWDR010000046.1:0-4738 GCA_964632365.1 uncultured Steroidobacteraceae bacterium | reverse complement strand
GCGGCGGCCTTCCGCATGCAGGAGGGACGCATCACGGACTCGCGCATCGTGCTCGGGGCGGCCGCCTGCGTGCCCTGGCGACTGCGCGCGGTCGAAGCGGCGCTGGTCGACCGGGTGCGTGACGCGGCTACGGGCGACGCGGTCGCCACGCTCGAGACCAGCAAGGCCAACGTGCTGAACTACAACGGCTTCAAGCTGCCGCTGATGGAGAACCTGGTGCGGCGCGCGGTCCGGGGAGTGAGCTGAAGATGGATATCCTGCGCTACGGCCATGACGCCTATGGCGAACGCATCATCAATGGCGCCTCGTGGGATCTTCTGCCGCTGGCGTTCTGGGCCGGCATCGCGGTGATCGTCGTTCACCTGGCGTGGCGCGCGTTCAGCCGCCGGCAGCTGCGCCGCCGTCAGGATGCGATCCGATGAGCGCGCCGGAGGCAAGGATGCTGCGACACGCCGGCATCGATCGCGCATTCCACTGGGGCACCGCCATCACCATGCTGCTGCTGCTGGGAACCAGCCTGTCGCCGGTCCTCGGTGTGCGCTTCGCCTGGTACGGCATCCACTGGGTGGCAGGGCTGGTGCTCACGCTGCTGATCGCGCTGCACATCGTGCGCGCGCTGTTCTGGCAGCGGCCGCGCACGATGCTGCTGCTGTCGGCGGCTGATTTCCGCGCCGACGGCGCCGGCAAATACACGCTGCCGCAGAAGCTGATGCACCTGGCCTGGGCCGTGGCCATTCTCGTCGCTGTCGTCACCGGCCTGCTGCTGCTGCGCAAGGCCGGCGTGCCGTTCATGGAACGCGATCCCTATGTGCGCTCCATGGCGGGGTGGGGCGTGCTGACCCTGCTGCATGACCTGGCGGCGCTGCTGTCGGTGTTCCTGGTGCTGGTGCACGTGTACTTCGGCATCCTGCCCGAGAAGCGGGCCTACCTGAAGTCGATGGTCACCGGGCTCATGAGCCGTTCCGACCTGCAGGTCGAGCACGACCTGAAGCGGGTGGACCGGGGTGAGTGACACGGATGTGGCGGCCCGAATCGAGACCATCGAGCGCGGCTATGAATACCTGCTTGCCTATGCGGCGCAGGGCCGACAGGACGAACGCGGCACCGAGTTGCGCGGCACGCTTACCGCCATGCATGCGGCGCTGGATGGACTGGGCGACGCCTTGCAGGCGCAGTTCCCGCATCTTGCCGCCGACAGCGGCGCGCCGGACTTCCTGGACGCCATGCAGCGCGATGTGCGCGTGGCGCGCGGCGCCATCGGCATCGTGCTGTCGCGCGCGCAGATCGGCTCGTTGCTGGTCGACAACCTCAACGCCAGCGTGCACCTGCGTGCGCTGCTGACCGACCTGTTCCTGCTCGAGCAGGCGGCGCGTCCGGCGGCTGTCGAGAGGACGGCCTGATTGCGCACCCTGCTGCGTGAGACCGCGCACGAGGTCGTGCTGGAGCCGGCCAGTGGCGAAGCGGATGCAGCGGTCATCTGGTTGCACGGTCTGGGCGCCAATGGCCACGACTTCGTGCCCGTGGTGCCCGAACTGGGGCTGGCCGCCGATGCGCGCATCCGGTTCGTGTTTCCTCATGCGCCAGTGCGCGCCGTCACCATCAACGGCGGCTACGCGATGCCCGCCTGGTATGACATCCGCGACCTGACCCCGGAGGGCCGCGACGACGAGGCCGGCTTCGCCGATGCCCGCGCGCGCATCGAGGGGTACCTGTCTGCGCAGCATGCGCGCGGCATCGCGTCTGACCGGATCGTGCTGGCCGGCTTCTCGCAGGGCGGTGCGGTGGCGTTGCATGTGGGTCTGCGCCACGGGCACCGCCTCGCCGGCATCCTGGCACTGTCCTGCTATTTGCCGCTGCGCATGCGGCTTGCCGCGGAGCTGGCGCCCGCCAACCGCGACACACCCATCCTGATGTGCCACGGCACGCAGGATCAGGTGGTGGACCTGCGCTTCGGAGAGATGTCGCGTGATGCGCTGCGTGCGCAGCAGATCAACGTGGACTGGCGCACCTATCCGATGCCGCACAGCGTGAGTCCGCAGCAGATCCGCGACATCAGCGCATGGCTGGCGACTCGCGTCGGAAAAATCTGACGCGTCAGCAACGGCCCAGGCTGCGTGCGGCTTTGCGCGCACAACATCCTGCCCCGGCAATTTAATCCCTGAAAAACAAGGTTGACATCGCGTGTGCGCTGCTTGCGCCGGCGTGCTGCTGTGTGAGAATAGCTGTGATCGTTGGTCGTCCGGCGTCTGCCATTGCGCGCAATGCGCGCCAGCAAATAACTGGAAGGGTCTTTCGATCAGGCAATCCGTCAATCAGTTTGTGTGGAGATCGAAGGTTCTATGGCGAAGATCTATGTAGGCAACCTGCCGTTCACGGCCAACGAAACCGAAGTGCGTTCGTTGTTCTCGCAGCACGGCACGGTCGAGTCCGTTGCGCTGCCCACCGATCGTGAGACCGGCCGCCCGCGCGGTTTCGGTTTCGTCGAGATGCCGCAGGCTGATGCCGCGCGCGCCATCCAGGCGCTCAACGGCTACTCGATGAACGGTCGCCCGCTGCGCGTCAACGAAGCGCAGGACAAGCCCCGCACCGGCGGCGGTGGCGGCGGTGGTGGCTACCGCGGCGGCTCCGGTGGTGGTGGCGGCGGCTACGGTGGCGGCGGTGGCGGCGGTGGCGGCGGTGGCGGCGGCTATCGCGGTGGAGACGGCGGCGGCGGCGGCGATCGCTGGTAAGTCCGACTGCCTCGGGCTGTCAAAGCAAAGGCCCGGCTCATGCCGGGCCTTTTTTGCAAGCGGGCGTGGCGCATGTCCCCCGCTACAATGCCGCAGGACCAGCAAGGGGCGTGGCATGGCCATCCAGAACATTCTCAAGATGGGCGATCCGCGCCTGCTGCAGCGTGCCGCGCCCGTCACGGCCTTCGACACACCGGGCCTGCACGCGCTGATCAGCGACATGCAGGACACGATGGACCACGCCAGTGGCGCCGGGCTCGCGGCGCCGCAGATCGGCGTCTCGCAGCGGGTCGTGATCTTCGGCTTCGCCCACAACAGCCGTTACCCGGATGCACCGGCGGTGCCATTCACCGTGCTGGTGAATCCGGCGCTGACGCTGCTCGGCAACGAGACGGAAGAGGGCTGGGAGGGCTGTCTTTCCGTGCCGGGAATGCGGGGCCTGGTGCCGCGACACCTGCGACTGCGCTACCAGGGGTTCGACCAGTACGGCACGCCCATCGACCGGACGGTGGAGGGCTTCCACGCGCGCGTCGTCCAGCACGAGGTCGATCACCTCGACGGCGTGCTGTACCCGATGCGCATGACCGACCTGTCGCGCTTCGGCTTTCAGGAGGCGTTGTTCCCCGACCAGGAGCCCGTCGCGGACTGATCCGCGTCGGGCGATGCCACCGCGCGTGACACGTCGGCCGCGTGCCTTCCGCCGCCGCCGGATGCCGCGCTTGCGCTCCGGGGCGGCAAGCGCGCGCGCTTGGCGGATCCAGACGCGGGCTGCGCAATTTGCTGCCGCAACAGCTAGCATTCCCCCATGGATCAATTCGACGTCGTTGTGATCGGAACGGGGCCGGCCGGCGAGGGCGCGGCCATGATGCTGGCGAAGCACCACCGCCGCGTTGCCGTGGTGGAGCGCTATCCGGAGGTCGGAGGCGGCTGCACCCACTGGGGCACCATCCCCAGCAAGGCGCTGCGCCATGCAGTGAAGACCATCGCCGACGCGCGGCGGGATCCGCTGCTGCGGCGGATCACCTCGGGCATCTCGATCACGATGCCGCAGCTGCTGTCCACCGCCGGCGGCGTCATCGACGCGCAGGTGGAGATGCGCAAGCGCTTCTATGAACGCAACCGCGTGCCGGTCTTCGAGGGCGAGGCGAGCTTCCTCGACGCGAATACGCTGAACGTGGTGGCGCCCAGCGGCGAGGAGACGCGCCTGCGCGCTGGACGCTTCGTGATCGCCACCGGTTCGCGTCCCTACCGGCCGCCGGGCCTGGATTTCTCGCATCCGCGCGTGCTCGACAGTGACACGGTGCTGCGCTACATGGGCACGCCGTTCGGCATGACCATCTATGGTGCCGGCGTCATCGGCTGCGAGTACGCCTCGATCTTCCTGAACATGGGCGTGAAGGTCACGCTGGTCAACACACAGGACCGCCTGCTGTCGTTCATGGACGAGGAGATCGCCGAGGCGCTGTCCTATCACCTGCGCGACCAGGGCTGCATCATCCGCCACAACGAGCAGTTCGATCATCTGGAGGCGCGCGCTGATGATGATGTGGTGCTGCACCTGAAATCCGGCCGCAGCATCAAGTCCGACGTGCTGCTGTGGGCCAACGGCCGCACCGGCAATACCGACCAGCTGAACCTGGGCGCCGTCGGACTGGTGCCGAACCAGCGCGGCCAGCTTGCGGTGAACGAGCATTACCAGACGGTGGTGCCGCATGTGTTCGCGGTCGGCGACGTGATCGGGCCACCGGCGCTGGCCAGCGCGGCCTACCAGCAGGGCGGCGCGGTGGGGCGCTACATCCTCGACCCGGCCACGCCGCCGCGGCGGCTGGATCTGATCCCGAGCGGCATCTACACCATCCCGGAGATCTCCTCGGTGGGCCGCAACGAGCGCGAGTTGCAGGAGGCGGGCATTCCCTACGAGATCGGCCACACGCATTTCAAGAGCCTGGCCCGCGCGCAGATGACCAGCCAGCAGGTGGGCATGCTGAAGATCCTGTTCCATGCGAAGA
>CAZWDR010000045.1:0-21540 GCA_964632365.1 uncultured Steroidobacteraceae bacterium | reverse complement strand
TGATCGAGGCGACCGTCTGGTTCTCCTCGCGCACGCGCACGCCTTCCTTGGCCTCGACCGCCTGGTGCAGGCCGTCGGACCAGCGGCGCCCCGGCATCGTGCGGCCGGTGAACTCGTCGACGATGACCACCTCGCCATTGCGCACGATGTATTCCACATCGCGCTTGTAGATGGCGTGCGCGCGCAGCGCGGCGTTCAGGTGGTGCATCAGGCGGATGTTGGCCGCGTCATAGAGGCTTTCGCCCTCGCGCAGCAGGCCGCTTTCGGTCAGCAGCTGCTCGACGCGCTCGTGGCCTTCCTCGGTGATGTGCACCTGGCGGGCCTTCAGGTCGACCGAGAAGTCGCCGGGGCCGTCGGTCTCCTGCTGCACCTTCAGGCGCGGCACGAGCTTGTTGATCGCAAGGTAGAGCTCGGTGCTCTCTTCGGCGGGGCCGGAGATGATCAGCGGCGTGCGCGCCTCGTCGATCAGGATGGAGTCCACCTCGTCGACGATCGCGAACGAGAGGCCGCGCTGCACGCGGTCCTCGAGCCGGTAGGCGAGGTTGTCGCGCAGGTAGTCGAAGCCGAATTCGTTGTTGGTGCCGTAGGTGATGTCGCTGGCATAGGCCGCGCGCTTCTCGTCGGGCGTCTGGCCGTTGCGGATCACGCCCACCGTGAGACCGAGGAAGTTGTAGACGGGGCTCATCCACTCCGCGTCGCGCGCGGCGAGGTATTCGTTCACGGTGACCACGTGCACGCCCTCGCCGGTGAGGGCGTTGAGGTATGCCGGGAGCGTGGCCATCAGCGTCTTGCCCTCGCCGGTGCGCATCTCGGCGATCTTGCCCTCGTGCAGCGTGATGCCGCCGATCAGCTGCACGTCGAAATGGCGCATGCCCATCGTGCGGCGCGCGGTCTCGCGCACCACGGCGAAGGCCTCGGGCGCGAGCTCGTCGAGCTTTGCTCCCTGCGCCAGGCGCTGGCGGAATTCCACCGTCTTGGCGCCGAGGGCTTCATCGGACAGCGCCTGGAGGTCCTTCTCGAACCGGCCGGACTGCTGGGCCTGGGAGCGATAGCCGCGCACGATGCGTTCGCTGCGGCTGCCAAAAACACGCGTCAGATACTGGAGCACTGGCCCTTGGAACCTCGATCTTGGCAACCGGACGAACATGACGCCGCGCGGGGTGGAATCAAGCCCCCCGGCGGTCAGACCACGATTTTACGATACCCACCCGCCCGTCGCCCGTTGGGGACGGTGTTTTTCTCAGGGGTTGATGAACTTCAGCGGATTGACGTGCCGGCCATTCTGCAGCACCTCGAAGTGCACATGCGGGCCGGTGGAGCGGCCCGTGGAGCCCATCAGCGCGATGGGCTGGCCACGGCTGACGCGCTCGCCCACTGCCACCAGGGCCTCTTGGTTGTGGGCATAGCGGGTGACGTATTCACCGTGCTTGACCTCGACCAGGTTGCCATAGCCGGTGGCGGATTCGACGCGGGTCACCACGCCCTCGGCCACGGCCAGCACTTCGGACCCGGCCGCGCCGGCGAAATCGAGCCCGCGATGGTGCGACTCATGGCCCTTGAAGGGATCGCGGCGCGTGCCGTAATAAGAGGAGACGTAGCCTGCGGCCACGGGCCGGCCCTCGGGGCGCACCGCATCGTGCAGGCTGCGCGAGAGGATCACGTTCTCGAGCGCGAGCAACTGCGAGTCGCGCTGCTCGAGCCGGCGCTCGAGCTCGTCGATCAGGCGGGTGAGGTCGGGGATCGCGGCGCTGCCGCCGGCGATTTCGTCCTCAGGACCGCCGAGCGCGGGCGTGGAGTCGAAGTTGAACTCGCCACTCTTGATCTTGGCCATCTCGGTCAGACGCTTGCCGAGCGCATCGAGACGCACGACGTGGGCGTTGAGCTCGCCCATGCGGGCCGAGACGGCGTCGAGACGGTCCTGCACCTGCTGGCGGACCGTCGCCAGTTCAGAGAGCTGGGACTGACGATCGAGGCCGGCGGCGGAGCCGAACTGCATGCCGAGGGCGAACACGCTGCCGAGGATGGCCAGCCCGACTGTCCCCGCCAGGGTCAGCACGACCGGGTGCGACAGGCGCAGGTGACGCGCAAGCCCCTGTCGGCGGGAGAAAAATATCAGGTTCATTTAGGCTCTGGCGTCGGACGATGCCGACGACTATGCCCAAGAAGACCCCTCCAGACAACCGCCGAGCCAAGGGATTACACACAGTTCACACTGCGGGGGACGGTGCGGCCCGGGTGTTGCAGCGCATCAGCGCGCGCGCACGGGTGGTGCTGCCCGGCCAGACGGTGGCCGCAATGCCGCCTCCCGCGTGGCTGGAAAGACTCCGCGCGGCGCTGCCTGAGGAGCTGCGGCCGCATCTGGTTGGCGTGCTGGAGAAGTCGGATGGCCTGGTGCTGTTCGCAGCGTCTGCGGCGTGGGCCGGAAGGTTGAAGCTGGAACTGCCCGACCTCGCCGGCGCGGCGGAGAACCGGCCGCTGAAGGTGCGGCTGGCGCCGCAGCAGCGCGCGGCACTGCGCTGACGCGGGCTCAACGCCGTCAATCGCCCCTGCCGCAGCGATCCACGGTGTCAGAGGTATTCCTCATCCTCGTGCTCCTCTTCCTCCCGGCCCTCATCGAGGTGCGGATAGGCGATCGGCGCCGCGGCCGGTGACTCGAAGCTGACCATCTCCCAGGCCTCGCGCCGCTCCAGCAGCGCGCGCAGCAGGCGGTTGTTCAGGCCGTGCCCGGACTTGTAGCCGGTGAACTCGCCGATGATGCCGTGGCCGAGCAGGTACAGGTCGCCGATGGCATCGAGGATCTTGTGCTTCACGAACTCGTCGCGGTAGCGCAGTCCGTCCGCGTTCATGATGCCGTCGTCGTCGAGCACGATGGCGTTCTCGAGCGTGCCGCCCAGCGCGAGGTTGTGCCGACGCAGCGTCTCGATGTCGCGCATGAAGCCGAAGGTGCGCGCGCGGGCCACTTCCTTCAGATAGGTGGTGGAGGAGAAATCCATCGACGCGCAGGTGAGCTCGCCCCGCATCAGCGGATGGTCGAAGTCGATCTCGAAATTGACGCGGAACCCCTCGTGCGGCGCGAAGCGCGCCCACTTGTCGCCCTCGTGCACTTCCACCGGCTGCAGGATGCGCACGAAGCGCTTCGGGCGGTCCTGCTCGATCACACCGGCCGACTGCACCAGGAACACGAACGGATCGGCGCTGCCATCCATGATGGGCACTTCCGCGGCACTGACCTCGACGAGCGCATTGTCGATGCCGAGGCCCGCGAAGGCCGACATCAGGTGCTCGATGGTGGAGATGCGCGCGGCCCCGGCGGTGAGCACGGTGCCCAGGCGCGTGTCGCCCACGTGGCTGGCCAGCGCGGGAATGTCGACGGGCGGGGAAAGATCGGCGCGCCGGAAAATGATGCCGGTGTCGGGCGGCGCGGGCAGCAGCGTCATCGCGATGCTGGACCCGCTGTGAAGGCCCACTCCCGTGGCGCCGATGCGGGTCTTCAGGGTGCGCTGCGCGAACATGAGGCCGGGAAAGCTACGGTAACCGGTGAGGACGGCTACCGTAGCATATCGGCCCTGCAGGCGCGGTCAGCGGCGGACGACAGCCAGCGTCCGCACGTTGATGCCGCGACTGCGCCCCTTGCGGGGCGGAAGGCTCAGTCGGCCTGGCGACGCAGGAACGCCGGAATGTCCAGCAGCTCCTCATCCACCGCGGCCGGACCCATGCCGTCACCCACCGCGCGGGCGTAGCGCTGCACGGTCGGCTTCTCGAGGTTGCCGTAGTCCGTGTGCACCGAAGCCAGCGAAGGCGCCGGCTTGCGCGGCGGCATGCGTCCGCCCATCTCGCGCGGCGCCGGGGCCACCTCGCGCTCCCGCTCACGCTCGCGCTCACGCGGGTGGTCGCGATAGGTCATGAAGCCCTCGTTGCGGTTGCGCTGGCCGGCATGGCGGTTGAGGCCGGTGGCCACGACGGTCACGCGCAGCTCGTCGGACATCTCCGGATCGATCACGGTGCCCACTACCACGGTCGCATCGTCCGACGCGAACTGCTTGACGATGGTGCCCACTTCCTGGAACTCGCCGATGGAAAGGTCCATGCCGGCGGTGACGTTGACCAGGATGCCATGTGCATCGGCCAGATCGACGTGCTCGAGCAGCGGCGAGGACACCGCCGCTTCGGCGGCGATGCGCGCGCGCTCGGCGCCGCGGCCCGCGCCGCTGCCCATCATCGCCATGCCGGTCTCGCTCATCACCGTGCGCACGTCGGCGAAGTCGACGTTGATCAGGCCCGGACGGGTGATCAGCTCGGCGATGCCCTGCACGGCGCCCTGCAGCACCTCGTTGGCGGACTTGAACGCATCGAGCAGCGTGGTGGATCCGCCCAGCACCGTCAGCAGCTTCTGGTTCGGGATGGTGATCAGCGAGTCGACGTACTTGGACAGTTCGGCAAGGCCGGCGTCCGCGGCGCGATGGCGCTTGCCGCCTTCCATGTCGAAGGGACGCGTGACCACGGCCACCGTCAGGATGCCCAGCTCCTTGGCGAGCTGCGCGACCACCGGCGCTGCACCGGTGCCGGTGCCACCGCCCATGCCGGCGGTGATGAACAGCATGTCGGTGCCTTCGATCAGCTCGATCAGCCGCTCGCGATCCTCGAGCGCGGCGGCGCGGCCGACGTCCGGGTTGGCGCCCGCGCCCAGGCCCTTGGTGATGTCGCTGCCGATCTGCAGCGCAGTCTTGACCTTCGAGTGCTTGAGCGCCTGCGCATCGGTGTTGATGCACATGAACTCCACCCCGTCGATCCCGGAGGTCACCATGTGGGTGACGGCATTGCCGCCGCCGCCGCCCACGCCGATGACCTTGATGACAGCGTTCTGGCTGTACGCATCCATTACTTCAAACATGGCTGTTTTTGCTCCTCACTGTGAACAACTGGAAAGACCCGGACCCATTGCGAAAAATCAGAAATTGCCCTTGAACCACGACTTCATCCGCTCGAGCACGCCCGACACGTCGACCGGCAGCACGCGCGTGCGGCCCTGGCCCTGCGCGTTCTCGCGCGCATGCAGCAGCAGGCCGACGGCGGTGGAATAGATCGGGTTGCTCACCACCTCGGCGAGCCCCTTGACCTGGTGCTGCGGCAGCCCGAGCCGCACCGGCATGTGGAAGATCTCTTCCGCCAGGTCGATGGCCCCTTCCATGCGCGCGCTGCCGCCGGTGAGCACCACGCCCGCGGCGATGTTTTCCTCGAAGCCCGCGCGGCGCAGCTCATCGCGCACCAGGCCGAACAGTTCCTCGTAGCGCGGCTCGACGACCTCGGCCAGGGTCTGGCGCGCGAGGCGCCGCGCGGGACGATCGCCGACGCTGGGCACCTCGATGCTCTCGTCGCTGTTCGCCAGCTGCGACAGCGCGCAGGCGTAGCGCACCTTGATGTCCTCGGCGTAGTGCGTCGGCGTGCGCATCGACACGGCGATGTCGTTGGTGACCTGGTCGCCGGCGATCGGGATCACGGCGGTGTGCTGGATCGCGCCATCGCTGAACACCGCGATGTCGGTGGTGCCGCCGCCGATGTCCACCAGGCACACGCCCAGTTCCTTCTCGTCGTCGGTGAGCACCGCATGGCTCGAGGCCAGCTGCTCGAGCACCACGTCCTCGACGGTGAGGCCGCAGCGCTGCACGCACTTGATGATGTTCTGCGCGGCGCTGTCGGCGCCGGTGACGATGTGCACCTTGGCCTCCAGGCGCACGCCGGACATGCCGATCGGGTCGCGGATGCCCTCCTGGCCGTCGATGATGTATTCCTGCGGCAGCACGTGCAGGATGCGCTGGTCGGCGGGGATCGCCACCGCCTTGGCCGCATCGATGACGTTCTGCACGTCCACGTCGGTGACCTCGCGGTCGCGGATGCCGACGATGCCGTGCGAGTTCAGGCTGCGCACATGGCTGCCTGCAATGCCGGCATACACGGCATGGATCTCGCAGCCGGCCATCAGCTCGGCCTCTTCCACCGCGCGCTGGATCGACTGCACGGTGGACTCGATGTTCACCACCACGCCCTTCTTCAGTCCGCGCGAGGGATGCGAGCCCAGGCCCACCACCTCGATGCCGCCGTCCGCGCCGATCTCCCCGACCAGCGCCACGACCTTCGATGTCCCGATGTCGAGCCCCACGATCAGGGGCCGGTCACTACGTTTTGCCACGTGTGGCTCCTCCGGCCGTACGCCAGCCCACGGCGAAGCCGTTGGCATAGCGCAGGTCCACGTATTCGATTTCAGTGGCGCGCGATGCGACGATGCGCGCGCCGGCGTTCAGGAAGCGGTCGAACCGCGCGTCGATGTGCTCGCGACCCAGGCGCAGCTTCACGCCGTTGTCGAGCAGCAGTTCCCACGCGCCGCGCTCGTCCAGCGTCAGGCTGGTCAGGCGCATGCCGGCCTCGGTGAGGCGCGGCGCCGCGGCGAGATAGCGTTCGGTCATCAGCGCCTGCTGGCCCTCGGGGCCTGCGAGCAGCGGCAGCTCTTCGGGGATGTGCCGCGAGTCGTGCACGAACACCTCGCCGCGCACATTCAGCAGGCCGGACTCGCCCCAGCGCGCCACCGGGGTCTGCTCGACCACCTGCACGCTGAGCGCGCGCGGCCAGTTGCGCGCGACACTGGCGCGGTCCACCCACGGGATCTGCTGCACGGCGGCGGCGATGCGCGCAAGGTCCACCGCCACCATGCCGTCGGCGCCGACTGCATCGCGCACCGCCTTCTCCACGTCCAGCGGCTGCACGCGCTGGAAGCGGCCGGAGATCGCCACGCGTTCCACCGGCTGGTCCAGCGCGAAGCGCAGTCCGGCGAGGCCCCCGCCCACGACCATCAACACCAGCAGCACCGGCGCGATGCGCTGCCACGAGGGCAGTCCCTTGCGCAGCGCGGCGAGGCGCGAATCCGCGTTGCGCTTGCGGGTGGCGGTCTTGCGGCGGCGGGCGAACATCAGGGCGTGGCCTCCCGCGGCACGCGCACGAAACTGGTCTCGAGCACCTGCCAGCACAGCTCGTCGAAGTCGATGCCCGCGGCGCGCGCGGCCATCGGCACCAGGCTGTGGTCGGTCATGCCGGGCACGGTATTCAGCTCGAGCAGCAGCGGGCGGCCGGTGTGGTCGGCCATGAAGTCCGCGCGTCCCCAGCCCTCGGCCCCCACCGCGTCGAAGGCGGCCAGCGCGAGGCTCGCCATGTGCGCCTCGGCCTGCGCGGACAGGCCGGCCGGGCAGTGGTACTTCGTGTCGTTGCGGTGGTACTTCGCCTCGTAGTCATAGAAGCTGTTGGCCGCCTCGATGCGGATCGCGGGCAGCACGCGCCGGTGCAGCACCGCCACGGTGTATTCAGCGCCGGTGATCCACTTCTCCGCGAACACCACGTCGTCCACCGCGGCGGCGGCGCGAAACGCAGGCTCCATCTGCTCGCGCGTGGTCACCTTGCTCATGCCGACGCTCGATCCCTGGGTGGCCGGCTTCACGATCAGCGGCAGGCCGAGGCGCTCGAGCGCGCGCTCGCAATCGGCCACGGTGCGCAGCACCTCCGACTCGGCGGTGGCGACGCCCAGTGCCGCGGCCAGCCGCTTCGTGCGCAGCTTGTCCATCGCCAGCGCGGAACCCAGCACGCCGCTGCCGGTGTAGGGCAGGCCGAGCACCTCCAGCGCGCCCTGCGTGCTGCCGTCCTCGCCGCCGGGCCCGTGCAGCACGATGAACGCGCGGTCGAAGCCGCGGCCCGGCAGGCCGTGCAGCGGCTCATCGCGCGGGTCCACGGCATGGGCATCGATGCCGCGGCGCTTCAGTGCCGCGAGCACCGCGCGGCCGGAGACCAGCGAGATCTCCCGCTCGGCCGAGGTGCCACCGAACAGCACCGCGACCTTGCCGAAGTCCGCGGCATCGGTGATGCGCCGCATGCGGGCGCGGTCATGCGAGAGTTTCACTGTGCGGGTTCTCCAACGATGCGGCATTCGGGCACGAGGCGCTGGCCGTGCTGGTGTTCCACCGCGGCGCGCACCTTGTCGATCAGCGTTTCGATGTCGCGGGCGGTGGCGGCGCCCTCGTTGACGATGAAGTTGGCGTGCTTGCTCGAGACCACTGCGCCGCCCACGCGCAGGCCCTTCAGCCCCGCGCTCTCGATCAGCCGCGCGGCATGGTCCCCAGGCGGATTGGTGAACACCGAGCCGCAGCTCCACTCGCCGATTGGCTGGGTCTGGCGGCGGCGTTCGAGCAGCGCGCGTGTGGCCTCTTCCGATGAGCCTTCCCGGAATGTGAAGTGCGCGGCGAGGAACCACTCGTGCTGCGCCGGCGGTTCGACATGCCGATAGCCGACGCGATACTCCGCGGCGGCGCGCGCGCGCACCACGCCATGCCGGTCGATGGTCTCGACTTCCTCCACATGCGGCCAGGTCTCGTTGCCGAAGGCGCCGGCGTTCATCGCCAGTGCGCCGCCGACCGTACCGGGGATGCCGGTGAAGAACTCCGCCGGACCCAGGTCCCAGCGCGCGCAGGCGCGCGCCAGCTTTGCGCACGGCAGGCCCGCCCCGGCATACACGCCGCGCTCGCCGCGCCGCTCCAGCACATCGAGCGCATCGCGCGTGGAGATCACCACGCCGCGCACGCCACCGTCGCGCACCAGCAGGTTGCTGCCGAGCCCCAGCCACAGCAGCGGCACCTCACCGGGCAGCGCCTGCAAAAAGGCCACCAGCTCGCTGCGGCTGCCGGGCGTGAAGAACACGTCGGCCGGACCGCCCACATGCCAGGAGGTGTGGCGCGCCAGCGGCTCGCCGAGGCGGATGCTGGACTCGAAACCCGGTGGCGGCTGGTAGCTCATGCCGCCCCGCCCGCACGCAGCGCCTGGAGTCGCGGCGCCAGCTCGTGCGCAGCACCACTGATGCTGCCGGCGCCCATCATCGCGATCACATCACCGGGGCGGACGAGGTCCGCCAGCGAGGCGGCGATGTCCTCGACGCCGGGCACGAACACCGGCTCCACCTTGCCGCGGCTGCGCACCGCCCGGCAGATGGCGCGGCCATCGGCGCCGTCGATCGGCGCCTCGCCCGCGGCATACACATCGGTGACCAGCAGCGTGTCGGCGCTGGCCAGCACCAGCGCGAAATCATCGAGCAGGTCGCGCGTGCGCGAGTAGCGGTGCGGCTGGAACACCAGCACGATGCGGCGGCCCTCATAGGCCTGGCGCAGCGCATCGAGCGTCGCGGCGATCTCGGTGGGATGGTGACCGTAATCATCGACCACGGTGACATTGCCCCCGGGCAGCTCCATCTCGCCCACCACCTGCAGGCGACGGTCGATGCCTTGGAACGTCGCGAGCGCGCGCTGGATGGCGGCATCGTCGATGCCCAGCTCCGTGGCCACCGCGATGGTCGCCAGCGCGTTCAGCACATTGTGCAGGCCCGGCAGGTTGACCGTCACCGGCAGCGCCGGGGCGTTCTTGCGCAGCACGGTGAAGCGCGTGCGCTGCGCATCGCGCTGGATGTCCACCGCGCGCGTGTCGGCCAGCTCGCTGAGGCCATAGGCGGTGACCGGGCGGCTGATCTGCGGCATCAGCCGCGCCACCTCCGGGTCATCCACGCACAGCACGGCAAGACCGTAGAACGGCAGGTTGTGCAGGAAGTCCACGAAGCTCTGGCGCAGCTTCTGGAAGTCACCGCCATGCGTGCCCAGGTGGTCGTTGTCGATGTTCGTGACCACCGCGATCATCGGCTGCAGGTGCAGGAACGACGCGTCGCTCTCGTCGGCCTCGGCCACCAGATAGCGACCCGCGCCGAGGCGCGCATTGCTGTCGGCGCTCTTCAGGCGGCCACCGATCACGAACGTGGGATCCTCGCCGCCCTCGGCCAGCACGCTGGCCACGAGGCTGGTGGTCGTGGTCTTGCCATGCGTGCCGGCGACCGCGATCGAGAAACGGAAGCGCATCAGCTCACCCAGCATTTCGGCGCGCGGCACCACCGGGATGCGCGCCTCCAGTGCCGCGGCCACTTCGGGATTGCTGCGGTCGATCGCGGTTGACACCACGACCACGTCGGCGCCCTGCACCTGCGCCGCGTCGTGGGCCGCGAAGATGCGCGCGCCATGCTCTGCGAGCCGACGCGTGACGGCATTCGGGCGGATGTCCGAACCCTGCACCGCATAGCCCTGGTTCAGGAGCACCTCGGCGATGCCGCCCATGCCGCTGCCGCCGATGCCGATGAAGTGCACGGTGTGGATGCGGCGCATGCCGTCCGCGTAGCGCCGCGGCGTGCCGTTGGCGAAGGGCCGGTTCATGCGCGTGCCTCCGCCGCGAGACAGGCCTGCAGCAGCTGCTGCGCGGCATCGGGCAGGGCCACGGCGCGCGCCGCCTCGGCCAGCGCGAGCAGCCCGGCCCGTCCACCGGCGCAGACCTGCGCCAGCACGTCGGCCAGGTGTTCGGGGGTCAGCGCCGCGTCCGCGATCAGCCGCGCGGCGCCGGCATCGACCAGATGCTGCGCGTTGTGGGTCTGGTGATCATCCACCGCATGGGGATACGGGACGAGCACGGCGCCGACTCCGGCGGCCGAGAGCTCCGCGATGGTCAGCGCGCCGGCGCGACACACCACCAGATCCGCCCAGGCCAGCGCCTCGGCCATGTCGGCGATGAAGGGTGTGACTTCGCCGGCGACGCCGGCCTCACGATAGGCCTCGCGCGCCGCGCCGATCAGCTTGTCGCCGGCCTGGTGGCGCACCGCGAACCGCAGCGGCTGCGTGCCCTGTGCCAGCCGCTGCAATGCGCGGGGCATGCTGTCGTTCAGGCGGCGCGCGCCGAGGCTGCCGCCCACCACCAGCACCCGCAACGTGCCGTGGCGCGCCGCAAAGCGCACCGCAGGCGCGGGCAGGCCGGCGATGTCGGCGCGCACCGGATTGCCGATCAGCCGCACGCGCGGATGCCCGGCAAAGGCTGACGGAAACGCCGTCAGCACCTCGCGCGCCAGCGGCGCCAGCGAGCGGTTGGTGAAGCCGGCGATGGCGTTCTGCTCGTGGATGACCAGCGGCCGGCGGCACAGCCACGCGGCCAGGCCCCCCGGGCCGGTGACGAACCCGCCGAGGCCCACGACCACGCCGGGCCGGTGCCGCGCGATGATGCGCAATGCCTGCCACAGCGCGCGCGCGAGGTGGAACGGCGCCACCAGCAGCGCCAGTGCACCCTTGCCACGCAGGCCGCCGACGCTCAGCCATTCGATGTCGAAGCCTTCGGCCAGCACCACGCGGGCCTCGAGGCCGCGGCGCGTGCCCAGCCAGATCACCTGCCGCGAACGCTCGCGCAGCAGCCGCGCCAGCGCCAGCGCCGGGAACACATGCCCGCCAGTACCGCCAGCCATGATCAGCACCGGCGCGCTCATGCATGCACCTCGCGCGCCGCGCGGCGCGCGCCGGCGCTGGCGCCGCCGCGCGTGCGCACCATGGTCTCGTGGTGCACGCGCAGCACCATGCCGGCCCACAGCAGCGCCACCATCATGCTGCTGCGGCCGAAGCTCATGAACGGCAGCGTCAGCCCCTTGGTGGGCAGCACGCTCATCGTCACGCCGATGTTGATCATCGACTGGATGCCCACCCACAGCCCGAACGCGGCCGCGATGCCGGCCTGGAAGCGCAGCCCGGCACTGGCCGCCTCGCGCGCGATGAACAGCGCGCGCCAGACCAGCGCGACAAACAGGCCCAGCGTCACCAGCACGCCGACCAGCCCCAGTTCCTCGGCCAGCACCGCGAACAGGAAGTCGGTGTGCGCCTCGGGCAGGTAGAACAGCTTCTGCACACTCTCGCCCAGCCCCACGCCGGTCCACTCGCCGCGGCCGATCGCAATCAGCGACTGCACCGGCTGGTAGCCGCACTCCTGGGCGTGCGCCCAGGGATTCAGGAAGCAGGTCAGGCGCTTCATGCGGTAGTCCTCGAGCACCGCGACGGCCGCGAAGGCCGCGCCGGCGCCGAGCAGACACAACAGCACCCAGCGCAGCTGCGCGCCGGCGATGAACAGCAGTCCGAACGCGGTGGCGAACAGCACGGCGGCGGCGCCGAAATCCGGCTCCAGCACCAGCAGCACGCAGAAGCCGGCGGTGATGCCCAGTGGCGTCGCAAGGCCAGTGAAGCTGGAGGCCAGTTCCTTGCCGCGCCGGGCGGCATAGGCCGCGACCCAGGTCAGCACCAGCACGCGGGTCAGTTCGGAAGGCTGCAGCTGGAAGCCGGGCACGCGGATCCAGCGGCGGCTGCCATTGGCCTCATGGCCGATGCCCGGGATCAGCACCGCGACCAGCAATACGGCGGAAAGGACCAGCAGCAGGTTGGCGTGCTTCAGGTACAGCTCGGTGGGAACCATCGCCAGCAGCACGGCGAACAGCAGCCCGGCGGCCGCGCCCTGCATCTGGCCGCGGACGAAGAACAGCACATCGCCGGCATCGCGCGCGGCCTTCGAGATCGATGCGGAGGTCAGCATCACGAAGCCAAGCAGCAGCACGGCGAGCAGGATGCACACCAGCACCGTGTCGAGGACGAAGGCCTGGCCACGCTGTGACTTCATGCCGCGAGCCCCGCCACGGCCGAGGCGAAGACCTCGCCGCGATGCGCGTAGTCGCGGAACATGTCGAGACTGGCGCAGGCCGGTGACAGCAGCACGGTGTCGCCGGGGCGGGCCGCGCGCGCCGCCGCCACCACTGCGTCCTCGAGGCTGGCGCAGCGCTGCACCGGCGCGACGCCGGCCAGCGCCGCTTCGATTCGCGGCGCGTCGCGGCCGATCGTCAGCACCTGGCGCACCTTGCCTGCCAGCGCCGTGGCCAGCGGCGAGAAATCCTGGTTCTTGCCGTCGCCGCCGGCGATCAGCAGCAGCGGGCCGCTGAAGCCCGCGACGGCGGCGAGCGTCGCGCCGACATTGGTGCCCTTCGAGTCATTCACGTAGCGCACGCCGCGCACCTCGGCGACGAAGGCGGCACGGTGCGGCAGCCCGGGGAAATCGCGCAGCGCCTCGAGCAGCGGTGCGCGCGCCAGGCCCAGCGCCTCGCCCATTGCCAGCGCGGCCAGCGCATTGGCCGCATTGTGGCGGCCCACCAGTTTCATCTGGTCGGTGGCCAGCAGGCGCTCATCCCCGCGGCACAGCCAGTCACGGCCCGCATCGGTGGCGAGGAAGTAGTCCGCGCCGCGCGTTGCGTCCAGCGAGAAGCCGAGCGTGCGCTGCCCGGGCGGCGCCATCGCCGCGACCCGGTCGTCATCCAGGTTCAGCACCGCGGTGTCGCAGCGCGCGAAGATGCGCGCCTTGGCGGCGGCATAGGCGTCGAGGTCGGCGTAGCGGTCGAGGTGATCAGCCGTCACGTTCAGCACTGTGGCGGCGACCAGCTGCAGCGACTGCGTGGTCTCCAGCTGGTAGCTGGACAGTTCCAGCACATACAGCGCGGCACCGCCCTGCTGCAGCAGGTCCAGCGCGGGCGGTGCGAGGTTGCCGCCGGCCCGTGCCGGTCCCGCCGCGCGGTTGGCCATGTGCGCCAGCAGCGCGGTGACCGTGCTCTTGCCGTTCGTGCCGGTGATGCCGGCCACCGGCCGCGCGCCACTGCGCGCGAACAGCTCGATGTCGCCCACCACCTCGATGCCGCGACCGCGCGCCGCGGCGAAGAAGGGATCCTGCTGCGACAGGCCCGGCGACGCGACCACGAGGTCCGCGTCCTCCAGCAGTGCGGCGTCGAGTCCGCCACAGCGCAGCGTCAGTGCCGGGTGCGCGGCGCGCAGCGCCTCGACACCGGGCGGCCGGGCGCGCGTGTCGGTGGCCGCAAGGCGCCAGCCGCGCGCAGCCAGGTACCGGATCACCGACTGACCGGTGCTGCCGAGACCTGCGATGACGGCATGCGGCATCAGCGCACCTTCAGGGTCGCAAGACCCATCAGCACCAGCAGCAGGCTGATGATCCAGAAGCGCACGATGACCTTCGGCTCGGCCCAGCCCTTCAGCTCGAAGTGATGGTGGATCGGCGCCATGCGGAAGATGCGCTTGCCGGTGAGCTTGAACGAGGCCACCTGCAGGATCACCGACGCGGTCTCGAGCACGAAGATGCCGCCCATCAGCAGCACCACGATCTCCTGCCGCACCACCACCGCCACCGTGCCCAGCGCGCCACCCAGCGCCAGCGCGCCCACATCGCCCATGAACACCTGCGCCGGATAGGTGTTGAACCACAGGAACCCGAGACCCGCGCCGGCCATCGCGCCGCAGAAGATCGCCAGCTCGCCCGCGCCGGGCACCGCCGGGATGCCCAGATAGGGCGCATAGATCGCGTTGCCGCTGGCCCACGCGAAGATGCCCAGGCCCACCGCCACCATCACCGACGGCATGATCGCCAGGCCATCGAGCCCGTCGGTGAGATTCACCGCGTTGCTCATGCCGACGATCATCAGGTAGGTCAGCGCGACGAACGCCGCCATGCCCAGCGGCAGTGCGATGTCCTTGAAGATGGGCACGAAGAACGTGGTCTCGGCCGGCGTCTTCGCCGTGTGCCACAGCAGCAGCGCGGCGCCGAATCCGGCCACCGACAGCCACAGGTATTTCCAGCGCGGCGCAAGACCGCGGCTGTTGCGCACCACGAGCTTCAGGTAATCGTCATAGAAGCCCACCAGGCCGCACAGCAGCAGCACGCCGAGCACGATCCACACATAGCGGTTCGACAGGTCCGCCCACAGCAGCGTCGAAATGGAGATCGCGACGATGATCAGCGTGCCGCCCATCGTCGGCGTGCCGGCCTTCTTCAGGTGTGTCTGGGGTCCGTCGCTGCGGACCACCTGGCCCACCTGGTAGCGCGACAGCCAGCGGATCATCCCGGGGCCGATGATCCAGCAGATCGCCAGCGCCGACACCACCGCGAGGATGGTGCGCAGGGTCAGGTACTGGAACACGTTGAAGAACGGTTCCGCGGCGGCGAGCTGTCGGGTCAGCCAGTACAGCATCAATGCGCCCCGGAGTGGCCGCCGGCCAGGTGCGACACCACCCGCTCCAGCCGGTTGGAACGCGAGCCCTTCACCAGCAGCGTGACGTCGGCATGCATCGCGGCATCCACGGCGCGCGCCAGCGCGTCGGTGTCCGGATACCAGGTGGCGCCGGTGCCGAAGGCTTCCACGGCGTGCATGCTCAGCGGACCGGTGGCGAACAGGCGCCGCACGCCGCGATCACGCGCGTGCACGCCGGTCTGCACATGGCTGTCGCGGGCGTGCGCGCCCAGTTCGCCCATGTCGCCCATCACCATCCAGTGCTCGCCGGGCAGCGTCACCAGCACATCGATGCCGGCCTGCATCGAGCTGGGGTTGGCGTTGTACGAGTCGTCGATGAGCCGCGCGCCCTGCCGCGTGCGCAGCGGACGCAGGCGCCCGCCCACCGGCTGCATGTCTGCCAGGCCGCGCACCACATCGTCCAGCGAGGCGCCGGCGGCAGTGGCCGCCGCGGCCGCCGCCAGGGCATTGCGCACGTTGTGCAGGCCGCCGAGGTTCAGCGCGATGTCGATCTCGCCCTGCGGCGCGCGCAGGGTGAAGCGGGTGCTGAAGCCCTGGTCATCCAGGCTTCCGGTCACGTTGCGCGCGGAGAAATCCGCGCCGTCGGCGAGCCCGAAGGTGCGCACCGCCGCGCGCGTCATGCCGCGCCACAGGCCGGCATACGGATCGTCGGCATTGATGACCGCCACCGCCGCCGTGGCGAGGCCGGCCACCATCTCGCCCTCGGCGCGGGCCACGCCGTCCAGATCTCCGAAGCCTTCCAGGTGCTCGGCGCCGGCGTTGGTGATCAGGCCCACGTCGGGCTGCGCGATCCCGACCAGCGCGGCGACCTCGCCGGCCCGGTTCGCACCGATCTCGATCACCGCGCTGCGCTCCGCGCCGGTCAGGCGCAGCAGCGTCAGCGGCACGCCGATGTGATTGTTCAGGTTGCCGCGCGTCGCAAGGCACGCACCACGCCGCGCAAGGATCGCCGCGATCATCTCCTTGACCGTGGTCTTGCCATTGCTGCCGGCAACGCCCACCACCGGCGCCGCGAACTGCGCGCGCCAGCCGGCCGCGGCACGCGTCAGCGCGGCTTGTCCGTCTTCCACCTCGATCACTGGCAGCGGCGCATCCGGCCGCGGCCGGTCGATGACGGCGGCGACGGCGCCGGCGGCGGCGGCCGCGACGAGGAACTCGTTGCCATCGAACCGCGCGCCGCGCAGCGCAAAGTAGATCTGCCCGGGCGTGAGCGTGCGCGTGTCGTGGTTGACCTCGGTCCACGCGCGGTCCTCGCCCTCGAAGCGTCCGCCGCACAGCGCCGCGAAGTGGCTCAGCGTGCGCCTCACGGCCCCGGCTCCTGCAGCGTGCGCACCACCTTGCGGTCGCTGTACGCGCGCACGGTCGTGCCGATGAGCTGGTAGTCCTCGTGGCCCTTGCCGGCCACCAGCACCACGTCGCCGTCAGCGGAACGCGCCAGCGCGTGCGCGATGGCGGCCTCGCGGTCGCGGATCACCGCGTGCTCCGCACCGCCCAGCCCGGCCTGGATGTCGCGGATGATGCCGGCGCCGTCCTCGCCGCGCGGGTTGTCGTCGGTCAGCACGATGGCATCGGCGCGACGGGCGGCGATGGCGCCCATCACCGCGCGCTTGGCGCGATCGCGCTCGCCGCCGCAGCCGAACACCACCGTGAGCCGCCCCCTGCAATGGCGGCGCAGCACCGTCAGCGCCTTGTCCAGCGCATCGGGCGAGTGGGCGTAGTCGACCACGGCCGTCGCCGCACCGGCGCGCGGGAAGGTCTCGAGGCGGCCCGGCGGTGCCGACAGGTCGCGCACCACCTGCGCGGCGGCCTGCGCCGTCACGCCGCTGCCGAGCAGCACCGCCAGCACCGCCAGCACGTTGTCGATGTTGAACTCGCCGAGCAGCTGCGTGACCACTTCGGCACGCCCGTAGCTCGAATCCATCTCGAAGCAGGTTCCATCGGCGCGGTACTGGATCGCGCGCGCCAGCACCTGCGGGCCATCGCCCTGCGCGGCACGCGCCTCGCGGCTGCACGCGATGCGGCCGGCAAAAGCCGGCCGCGCTGCAAGCTGGGCACCGAAGGCATCATCGGTGTTGAAGACACGCAGCCGCACGCCGGCGCGTTCGAACAGGCGCGCCTTGGCCGCGCCATAGCTTTCCATGTCGCCGTGGAAATCCAGGTGATCGTGAGTGAGGTTCGTGAACACCGCGGCATCGAAGTGCACGGCCTCGACCCTGGCCTGCGCGAGGCCATGGGAGGACACCTCCATCGCCACCGCGCGCGCGCCGCGCGCGCGAAAGCCCGCCAGCTGCCGCTGCACCGTGACGGCATCGGGCGTGGTCATCTCGCCCGGCACCCACTCGCCGGCGAACACCGTCCCCAGCGTGCCCATGTATGCGGCGGGCCGGCCCATCCGCGCCAGCGCCTGCGACAGCAGCCACGCGCAGGTAGTCTTGCCGTTGGTACCGGTGACGCCGATCACATCCACGGCGCGCGACGGCGCATCAAAGAAGCGGTCCGCGATCTCGCTGGCCCGCCGCGACAGCTGCGGCACCTCGGCCAGCACGATATCGGGATCAAGCTGCGGCGGCTGCACAGCGTCCTCGCCTTCCCACAGGATGGCGCGCGCGCCGCGGCGCGCCACGTCGTGCGCGAACTGCAGCCCATGCACGCGCGCGCCCCGGCAGGCCAGGAATGCCGCACCCGGCTGCACGGCGCGTGAATCGAGCGTCAGGTCCGAGATGCGCGCATCGCGCGCGACTGGTGCAATGCCCTGCAGCAGCTGTGACAGCGGCATCTCGCGCACGGCGCTCATCGGGCCACCATCGTCGCGACGCCGGTGATCGGGTCCGCAGGCGCATCCAGCGCCTCGTCCGGCGCCACGCCCATCAGGCGCAGTGCGCCCCCCACCACGGACGAGAACACCGGCGCTGCGATCTCGCCGCCGTAGTAACGGCCGTCGCGCGGGTCGTCGATGACCACCACGGCCGCCAGGCGCGGGTCGCTGGCCGGCGCAAGCCCGCCGAACACCGCCACATAGCGATTGTTGTCATAGCCGCGCGCGCCGTCCTTGGCGCGACGCGCGGTGCCGGTCTTGCCGGCGACGCGATAGCCCGGAATCGCCGCGCGCGAACCGGTGCCATCCTTCACCACGCTCTCGAGCAGCGAGATCAGCACCCGCGCATTGCGCTCGCTCATCACGCGCTTGGCCGGCACCTCGTCGGTGACTTTCAGCAGCGAAACCGGTCGCGTCGCGCCCAGCGAGCCGAGCACGGCATAGGCCTGCGCCAGCTGCAGCGGCGTCACGGCCAGCGCATAGCCGCGCGACAGCGACGACACCGTGGCCCAGCGCCAGCTGGAGTAATGCGGCAGCGCGCCGGCCGACTCGCCGGGAAACTGGCTGGCGGTCACATGCCCGAAACCGAAGCGCGTCATCGTGCCCCACAGCTGCTGCGACTCGAGCTCGCGCGCGATCAGCGCCATTGCGACGTTCGAGGACTTCGCCAGCACGCCAGCCAGGTCCAGGTGCCCCTGCGGATGCTCGTCCTGCACCACGACGCCGCCCACCTCGAGATAACCACCTTGCGTGTCGATGATGCTGGAGCGGTCGAACTTGCCGGACTCCAGCGCGGCGGCGACGATGAACGGCTTGATGCTGGAACCGGGCTCGAGCATGTCGGTGGCCGCGCGGTTCTTCGCCGCGCCGCCGTTCACGGCCGCGCCACGCCGCTCGCGGTCGTTCGGATTGAACGTCGGCTGGTTCACCATCGCCAGCACTTCGCCGGTGGTGACATCCAGCACCACCATCGAGCCGGAGCTGGCGCGGTTCTCGTCGATCGCGCGCTTCAGTTCGCGATAGGCCAGGTATTGAATGCGCGTGTCGATGCTCAGCGGCAGCTCGCCGCCCGGCCGTACCGTGCGGATGTTCTCCACGTCATCGATGCGGCGACCGCGGTTGTCGCGGATGACGCGCTTGAATCCATCTTCGCCGGCCAGGTAGGAGTCATACACCAGCTCCAGCGCTTCCTGCCCCTGGTCGTCCTGGTTGGTGACGCCGACCACATGGCCCACCACCTCGCCGGCCGGGTAATAGCGGCGATATTCGCTGCGCAGGTAAACGCCCGGCACGTTCAGCTTCATCACCGCCTGCGCCTCGGCAGGCGTCAGGTGCCGCGCCAGCCACATGAAACTGCGCTGCGCGTTGGACTCGATCGCGCGCTCGAACTGCGCGCGGTTGCGCTTCAGCTGCTTCGCCAGCGCGGCCCAGTGTTCCGGCGCCGCGGCCAGCTCCGCGGGAATCGCGTACACCGACTCCACCGGCGTGCTGATCGCCAGCGGCCTGCCGTTGCGATCGACGATCGCGCCGCGATGCGCCTCGACCCGCACCTCGCGCACCGCGGCGGCCTCGCCGCGGCCGATCAGGAACTCACGATCCACCAGCTGCAGCTCCACCGCGCGGGCGGCAAGCCCGGCGGCACCGAGCGCGATCACCCCGAGCGCGAACCACGCGCGCAGGCGGAAACTGCCGGCCTCGTTGCGCGGCGCGCGGCTCACGGCAGCACCACCTGGATCGCGGCCGGGTCCGGCATGCGCATGTCGAGCCGCCGGCGCGCGGTGCTCTCAACCTGCGCGTGCTGCGACCAGTAGCTCTGCTCCAGCTGCAGCTGCCCCCAGGTCACATCCAGCTGCTGGCGATCGCGGTTCAGCTGCTCCAGTTCCACGAACAACTCGCGCGCGCGGTGCCGCGTCCAGACCGCGCCGGCCGCCGACACCAGCACCGCGAACCACAGCACCAGCAGCACCAGCCAGGAATTGCGCAGCGTGCCCATCATGCCGCGCGGACCGCCGGTGCCGCGGTGCGCGCGGCCACGCGCAGGATCGCCGAGCGCGCGCGCGGATTGCGCGCCAGCTCCGCAGCCGACGCCCGCTGCTTGCGACCCACCAGCTGCAGCGCCGGCTCGAAGTGCGGCGCCACCGGCAGCCGCACCCATGCCGGATCCGGCTGCGCCTGTCGCCGCATGAACTGCTTGACCATGCGGTCTTCGAGCGAATGGAAGCTGATCACGGCGAGGCGCCCGCCCGGGGCCAACGCCTGCATCGCGGCGTCCAGTCCGCGCGCGAGCTCGCCGAGTTCGTCGTTGACGTGCATGCGGATGGCCTGGAAGCTGCGCGTGGCCGGATGCTTGCCGTCGTGGCCGCGCACATTGCGCGCGATGACGCCAGCGAGTTGCGCGGTGCGCGTCAGCGGCGCCACGCCCCGCTCCGCCACGAGGGCGCGCGCGATGCGGCCGGCGTGGCGCTCCTCGCCCAGTTCGCGGATCACGTCGCGGATCTCATCGACCGGCGCGCGGGCGAGCCAGTCGGCGGCACTTTCGCCCCGCGCCGGGTCCATGCGCATGTCGAGCGGACCGTCGGCCTGGAAACTGAAGCCGCGCGCGGGATCATCGAGCTGCGGCGAAGACACGCCGAGGTCGAAGAGAATCCCTGCACACTGACGTCCGTCGCCATGTGCCGCGACCAGTGATGCGAGCGCGCCGAACGCAGCGCGTGCCACCACCAGGCGCGGCTCCGCGTGGAAGCGCGCTCCAGCGGCGGCGATGGCCGCAGGGTCACGGTCGATCGCGAGCAGGCGGTCGTGCGGCCCCATGCGCTGGAGGATCCTGGCGGCATGGCCGCCGCGGCCGAAGGTGGCGTCCACGTACAGTCGCGGGGCCGCGGCATCCGCAGCGATCGCGAGCGCGTCCACAGCCTCTTCGACAAGCACCGGCTCGTGCTCAGCCACAGTGGTGAACTCCGCTTGTTGCGCGTATCGGTCACAGGTTGAGCGACGCCAGCTCGGTGGCCAGGCCGGTCACTTCCTGCTCGCTCTTCATCCACTCCTCGCGCTGCGACTTCCAGCGCGCCTCGTCCCACAGCTCCAGGCCCTTGCCCTGGCCGACGAGATACGCCGCGCGCTCCAGGCCCGCGAACTCGCGCAGCTCGGGGGTGAGCGCGAGGCGGCCGTGGCTGTCGAGGGTCATTTCCTGCGCGTGGCCGATCATCAGCCGCTGCAGGCGCCGGGCCTGGGGGTGCAGGCTGGGCATGGCGTTCAGGGCGGTCTCGATCTTTTCCCACTCGGGAAACGGGTAGATGCGCAGGCACTGGTCGCGATCGACGGTGACCACCACGCGGCCGGCCGCGGGCGCGGCCAGGTCGGCGCGATGCTGTGCCGGCACCACGACCCTGCCCTTGTCGTCAATCGTGACTTTTGTTGCGCCGCGGAACATGTCCTGAAATGGGGTCTCCCCACTTCCACCCACAATCACCCACCGGCCCCCATAGTGAAACGCGGGTAGGCTTATGTCAACGGCGTCACAGTATTTTTTTGTTTATGTCACAACGACTTACGTGCGTTCGCAAAAGTGGGACGAGTGTTTCCGCAAGAACCCTATTGGATTCCAGCACTTGGAATTCAAAGCTCGAAAAAAATGGAGCTGGCCGATAAGCCGGGTTCTGTCTGGGGCAATCATTCCTCTAGGAGCCGCGTCACCGCGGCCCTCGAGCAGCCTACCCGG
>CAZWDR010000044.1:0-21657 GCA_964632365.1 uncultured Steroidobacteraceae bacterium | reverse complement strand
CTCATCGCGCGCAGGTTGCCGATGTAGCCGAACATCTCCGACAGCGGCACCACTGCCACCACCGCGATGTTGGTGCCACGCTCCAGCTGCTCCTGGATCTGGCCGCGGCGGCGATTCAGGTCGCCGATGACGTCACCCAGGTAATCGCCTGGCGTCACCACCTCGACCTTCATGACCGGCTCGAGCAGGATCGGGCTGGCCTTGCGGATGCCCTCGCGGAACGCAGCCTTGGCCGCGATCTCGAAGGTCATCGCGTTGGAGTCGACGTCGTGATAGCTGCCGTCCACCAGCGTGGCCTTGAAGTCCACGGTGGGGAAGCGCGCGAGCACGCCTTCCTCGAGCTGGATGCGCAGGCCCTTCTCGACCGAGGGCACGAACTCGCGCGGCACCGAGCCGCCGACGGTCTTGTCCTCGAACACGAAGCCCGAACCGCGCTCGAGCGGCTCGAACTTGATCCACACCTCGGCGAACTGGCCCGAGCCGCCGGTCTGCTTCTTGTGGGTGTAGTTTTCCTGCACCGGCTTGGTGAAGGTCTCGCGGTAGGCCACCTGCGGCTGGCCCATCACGCCTTCGACGCCGAACTCGCTGCGGGCGCGGTCCAGCGTCACGTCGAGGTGCAGTTCACCCATGCCACGCAGGATCGTCTCGCCCGTGTCACGGTCGGTCTCGAGCTTCAGCGAGGGATCGGCGCGCACGAGCTTGCCCAGCGAATTGGTGAATTTTTCCTGCTCGGCCTTGTTCTTCGGCTTCACCGAGACGCTGATGACGGGCTCCGGGAAGCGCATGCGCTCGAGCACCACCGGGGCGGCGGCATCGCACAGCGTGTCGCCGGTGTCCGTCTCGGCCAGCGAGACCAGCGCGATGATGTCACCGGCGCGCGCCTCTTCGATCGCGTTGGCGTCCTTCGCGAACATCTCGACCATGCGGCCGATCTTCTCGCGCTTGCCGCGCGTGCTGTTCATCACCGACATGCCCTTGGTCAGCACGCCGGAATAGACGCGGACGAAGGTCAGCGCGCCGTAGGCATCGTTGATGACCTTGAACGCCAGCGCCGCGAACGGCTCGTCGTCCGAGGTCTTGCGCTCGCCCACCGGGTTGCCGTCCTGGTCCACGGTCTTGATGGCCTCAACGTCGGTCGGGGCGGGCAGGTAGTCGATGACGGCATCCAGCACCTGCTGCACGCCGCGGTTCTTGTACGAGGAGCCGCACAGCACCGGGTTGAACGCGCCGGTCAGCGTGCCCTTGCGCAGGCACTTCTTCAGCGTCTCGACGCTCGGCTCGGTGCCTTCGAGGTAGGCTTCCATCGCCGCATCGTCCATCTCGAGGCAGGTGTCGACCAGCTCGGTGCGGAACTTCGGCGCCGACTCCAGGATGGCGCGGTCGCTGGGCACGGTGATGCCGAGCTTGTCGGCAAGATCCGGCGTGACATCGAGGATGTCCCACTGCGCGTCGCGGTCATCCGACTGCCAGACCAGCGCCTTGTAGGCGACCAGGTCGATCATGCCGCGGAAATTGTCTTCCGAGCCGATGGGCAGATAGATGGGCAGCGGGCGGGAGCCGAGGCGCTTCTTGATCATGTCCACGCAGCGCAGGAAGCCGGCGCCGCTGCGGTCCATCTTGTTCACGTAGCAGATGCGCGGGACCTTGTAGTTGTCCGCGAGGCGCCAGTTGGTTTCGGACTGGGGCTCCACGCCCGCGACGCCGTCGAACACCACCACGGCGCCGTCGAGCACGCGCAGCGAACGGTTCACCTCGATGGTGAAGTCGACGTGGCCCGGGGTGTCGATGACGTTGAGCTTCTTGCCCTTCCAGAACGCGGAGACGGCGGCGGACTGGATGGTGATGCCGCGCTTCTGCTCCTGCTCCATGTAGTCGGTCGTCGTCGAGGACTTCAGGTCCTTCGTGTCGTGCACGTCCACGATCGTGTGCTTGCGCCCCGTGTAATAGAGGATGCGCTCGGTGGTCGTGGTCTTGCCGGCGTCGACGTGGGCGATGATGCCGATGTTGCGGATGTCGGACAGCGGAGTTTTGCGGGCCATCAGTAGGGTTCTTCCGTGCGGATGAAGGAGGAAAAGGCTCAGGATCTGCCCAGAAAAGCGGCTGTCCGGACCCTTAAAAAGCGCGCAAGGATACGCGATCGGGCGGTGGGACTGCCACCCGAATTTTAGATTATGTCAAATGGTGGTCGACAAGCGGCATGGCAGGCGATCCTGGAAGCCACTCCAGGTCCACGACTCCAGTGCGGAACGCCCGCCGGGAGCGCGTCCGGCTTACTCGGTGTCGATGCGCAACCGCGCCTCGCCCGTCACCGGGTCCGCGTACTCGCGGTTGTCCTCGCACACGTACTCATACATCTTGTAGTCCGGTCGGCGCTGATACGTCCATTTCCACTGCCACGGGCCGGTCAGGTATTGCGGATCGGTCACAGTGACTTCGTTCTCGAAATGGTCCGCATCGATCATCCGCATGCGCTCGTGGATGCGCATCTGCGGCGAATGGGGCGCATTGCGAAACTGCACCCGCTCCTTGATGCCGATGGTCTCGACCACGAAGTCGTTGCCTTCCCACCGGCCCACTGAGTGCCCCCAGAAGCCGGGCTCCGCGTCCTCGATCGCCGGCAGCGTGTCGTTCAGGTAGATGCGCCGGACCTGGTTGTAGGCCTCCTGGATGATGGTGACCTGGCGCGGCGTGATGAGCACTTCCATCGGGAACATCGCCATCATCATTGCCGGCATGCCGTCGGGGATGCACTCGGTGTAGTGCGTGGCGATCGGACGGCCGGCGGCATTGGCCTCTTCGTGGCGGCGGCGCTCCGCCTCCCAGGTGGCGAGGTAGTCAGGCTTCAGCGGCGGCGGCGGGATTTCCGCCAGGCCAACTGGTCCTGCAATCGTGGTGGGATCGCGCTGCGAATCGGTGGGCATGGGATAGCGATCCCAGGTGCCGCTGAAATCGCGCGGATCGAAATCTGCCGCAGAAGCGGATGCATCCGCGCCGGCCGCGGCATTGTCGCTGCGCTCGGTGCCGGTGCAGGCGGCGAGCGCGATGGCAAGGGCGACCGCCGCGGCAATCCGCGGTGACACGCAGCTGGCCGGGCGGATCATGGCGCGGCCTTCGGCAGTGGCTTGCCATCCTCGATGCTGATGTTCGGCGGACCGGCCGGCCCGCCGTTGCCGAGCACGCGGCCGTCGGCCAGCTTCAGCTGCTTCAGCAGCGCGCCGGGTTCGCCGGTGCGCAGCGGTGCCACCACCACTGTGAGCGCATCGTCCGGCTTGATCATGTTGAACTTCCAGCCGGTGCGATTGAGGATGCCCGGGTTGGCGCACTCGATGGTCCAGTGGCGCATCTTGCCCTTGGCATCGGGTGCCTGCAGGTGGATGTACACATGCGGGTTCTGCCAGCGGAACTCGGTGACCTTGCCGACCAGGCGCACCTGGTTGTCGCTGTCGAACATCGCAAAGGAATGATGGGCGCTGGCGCTCATCGCGCCGGCACAGATGGCGAACAGGGCAAGCAGGCTGCGCAGCTTCACTGAAATCCCCCTTCCTGCCGGAACATTCTTGTCGTTGAACCCGGACCCGGGCCCGCCGAATGTACTCCCGCCGCAAGCGGCACGCAAAATGCCGCTGCGCGCGGTGACGCAGGGCGGCTGCGACGGGCCGGCCCGCGCCGGCCCGTTTGATCAGGCCAGCGCCTTCGCGAACAGCGCCAGCTTGCGCTGCCAGGCGCGCTCGGCCTGTTCCTGGTTGTAGGCCTGCGAGTCGATGGCGCACCAGCCGTGGTTGGCGCCCTTGTACACCTCGATCTCCGCCGGCACCTTCGCCGCGTCGAAGGCCTTGCGCAGCACGTCCTTGGAGGCCGGATTCTGTGCATCGTCGTTGTCGGCGATGGCGATCAGGAAGCTGGCCTGCATCTGCGGGATCAGCAGGTGCGGGCTGTCCGGCGCGTCGGTGTTCAGGCCGCCGCCGTGGAACGAGCAGCCCGCGCCAATGCGCCCGGGGATGGCCGCGGCGGTGCGCATCACGATCGGCCCGCCCATGCAGTAGCCGGTGGTGCCGATCTTGCGGGACTTGTCCACCGCGCGCTGGGCATCGAGCCACGCGACGAAGGCTTTCGCATCGGTGACGTGGGTGGTGGCATTGAGGCTGCGCGCCGTGGCGAAGGCCGCCTCGCGATCTGCCGGCGCGCCCTTCAGCGAGCGATAGAACGGATTGACCGTCAGCACGGCATAGCCGGATTCGGCGAGGCGCTTGCCCATCGTGCGGAACGCGGGACGCAGGCCGAAGATGTCGGGCCAGACGAGCACCGCGGCGGTGGGATTGGCCGGATGCACGAAGTGCGCATCGCAGGTGCCATCCGGCGTGCGGATCTCGACCTCGGATTCGGTCACCTCGGCTGCATTGGCGACTGCAGGCAGCATGGCCGCCAGGCTCGCGCCCAGTCCCAGCGCGCCGAAGCGGCGGCGCGTCAGTTCGTTGCCGCGCAGGATGTCGTCACCGGACTCGCGTTCGCACATGGGTCGACCCTCATCGTGGACAGGCGGGAGCGACCGATTCTAATCAGTTCACCGTTTCCACGTCGCGCAGCGTCGGGAACAGCCGCATCCACAGCAGCGCCACCAGCACGCTGCCGACGCCGCCGATCACCACTGCAGGCAGCGCGCCCCAGAAGAAGGCGGTCACGCCGGCGCGGAACTCGCCGAGCTGGTTCGAGGCACTGATGAACAGGTAGTTGATCGCGCCGACGCGCCCGCGCATCGCATCGGGCGTGGACACCTGCACGAGCAGGTTGCGGATCACGACGCTCACCTGGTCCGCCGCGCCCATCAGGGCCAGCGCGGCCAGCGACAGCCACATCGTCGTGGACAGGCCGAACACCACCGTGGCGATGCCGAACACGATGACCGCCTGGAACATGCGCATGCCGACGCGACGCTGGAAGGCCTTGCGGGCGAGGATGGCGGTGGTGATCAGTGCGCCGGCTGCAGGGGCGGAACGCAGCAGGCCCAGGCCCATGGCATCGGTATGCAGGATGTCCTTGGCATACACCGGCAGCAGCGCGGTCGCGCCGGCCATCAGCACGGCGACCAGGTCCAGCGAGATCGTGCCAAGGATGGTGGGATTGCTGCGGATGAAGCGCACGCCGGCCAGCTGCTCGCGCCAGGTCGCGGCGGGCGCCGGCGTATCGCGGACCAGCGTGGGCAGCATGCCGTTCAGGATGCCGCCGCACAGCCAGAACAGCGCGATGCCGGTGTAGCAGGCCACCGGCGAGACCGCGAAGATGAAGCCGCCCAGCGCGGGGCCCGCGATCGTCGCCAGCTGCAGCGAGCCGGAGGCCATCGCGATGGCCTGCTGCAGCAGCGCCAGCGGCACCAGGTTCGGCAGCATCGCGCCGGTGGCCGGGCGCTCATAGGCGGAGGCCGCACCGAACACGGCGGCCGCGGCGTAGATGTCGAACACCGTGATCGTGCCGGCGAAACTGCGCCAGGCCAGCCATGCCGCCGCCATGCCATTGATCCACTGGCATAGCTGCACGATGCGTTTGCGGTCATGGCGGTCGGCGGTGCTGCCGCCGTGCAGCACGAGCAGCAGCGTCGGGGTGAACTGCACCAGCCCCACCATTCCCAGGTGCAGCGCGCTGCCGGTGATTTCGTAGACCTGCCAGCCCACCGCCACCGCCACGATCTGGCGGGCGAAATTCGAGAACAGCCGGCCACCGAAGTAGAGCAGGAAATTGCGCTGGCGGAACAGTTCCTGGTCGTGGGACAAGGGAGCGGAGCAGGGGCCGGGGGGTTGGTAAGATTACCTGATCGCAGGTGCGCCGGGCTGGCCCCGGGCCGCACCGCCTCGCCCCGGACCCCAGGAGTTTTTCCATGCGCGCGCTCAAGATCCTCGGCATTGTCATCGGCAGCCTGGTCGGCCTGCTGGTGCTCGGCGGTGTGGCAATCTGGCTGTTCGTCGATCCCAATGATTACAAGGACCGCATTTCGGCGGCCGTGCAGGATTCCACCGGTCGCACGCTGTCCCTGCCCGGCGAGCTGAAACTGTCGCTGTTCCCGTGGATCGCGATCGAGACCGGCGAGGCGGCGTTGGGCAATCCGGCCGGCTTCGGTGATGAACCTTTCCTGACGCTGCAGCGCGCGAAGCTGTCGGTGAAGCTCATGCCGCTGCTGCGCCGTGAGCTGGAGGTCGGGCGCATCGAGATCGATGGCCTCGACCTGCGGCTGCGACAGGACGCGCAGGGCAAGGGGAACTGGGAAGACTGGGGCAGCGAGGAGGCCGCGCCGGAGACTGCGGCCGCCAGCGAAGGGCCCGCCGCATTCGATCTGGCGGGCGTGCGGATCACCGACAGCCGCATCGCCTTCGAGGACCTGGTCGCGCAGGACGTGTCGCTGTCGATCGGCCGCGTGGCCACCGGCGTGCCGGTGGACGTGTCGATGCAGATGGCGGTGGTCACCGCGCCCGGCGAGCAGCCCCTGCCGCTGGAGGCCGATTTCCGCCTGACCCTGGACCTCGACCAGCAGCGCTACCAGCTCGCGGACCTCGCCCTGCGCGGCCGCCTGCAGCCCGACGGCGCCCCCCAGCCGCTCGACTGGCGCTTCGACACGGCGGCGGCCGACCTCGACCTTGCCGCGCAGACGCTCTCGCCCACCGACTTCACCGCCGCGTTCGGGGCCGCGCGCCTGCTCGGGCGCATCGAGGGCGCGACGCTGATCGACGCGCCGGCGCTGCAGGGCATCTTCCGGCTCGACGAGGTGTCGCCGCGACTGCTCATGCAGCAGCTGGGCATGGAGGAGCCCGAGACGCGCGATGCCAAGGTACTGACCCGCCTGGCCGCGCAGGGCGCCTATGCCTGGGCCGGCGGGGTGGCGCGGCTGACGGACCTCGCCTTCACGCTGGATGATTCGACGCTGGCCGGACGCTTCAGTTTCGACACCGCCAACAGCGGCATGGATTTCGCGCTGAACCTGGATCGCATTGACCTGGACCGCTACCAGCCGCCCGCGACCGAGGCGGAGCCGGAAAGCGAGCCCATCGAGCTGCCGGTCGACCTGCTGCGGCCGCTGCGCGCGAAGGGCAGCTTCGAGGTGGGTGAGATCAAGGTCGGCGGCGCACGGCTCACGCAGCTCTCGGCCGCGATGACCGCCGCGGATGGCGTGGCGCGTTTCGGTCCGCTGCGCGCGCAACTGTATGGCGGCACCTACACGGGCGACATCGGCCTCGACATGCAGACGGACGTGCCGCGGCTCACGATGGACGAGCACATGCGCGGCATCGACATCGCCGCATTGATGAAAGACTTCGCCGACAGCGAGCGGCTGTCGGGCAAGGGCAACCTCGACATGGTGCTCAGTGCGCGCGGGCGCAGCGGTGCCGACCTGCTCGCGACGCTGACCGGGCGCATCGGCGTGGACCTGCAGGAAGGGGCGGTGGAGGGCATCGATGTCTGGTATGCCATCGAGCAGGCCCACTCGCTGATCCGCAACCGGCAGCTCGCGCCGACGGCGAACACGCGGCGCACCGTGTTCGACACGTTCAAGGCGAGCACGAACCTCACCGACGGCGTCGCCCGCACCGATGATCTGGTGGTCGCCTCGCAGCTGCTGCGCATCACCGGCGCCGGCAGTGCGAACCTCGTGTCCGAGGCGCTGGACTTCACCGTCACGGCCAATGTGCTGCGCGCGCCGCCCGGCGCCGACGCCGACATCGCGGAGCTCACGCGGGCGTCGATCCCGGTGCGCATCCGCGGCACGCTGTCGGATCCGCAGATCCGGCCGGACCTGGCGGGCATGGTGAAGGAGCGTGTGAAGCAGGAGATCGATGCCCGCAAGGACGAGCTGCGCGAGGAAGTGGAGCAGCGGCGCGAGGAGGTGGAGGAGAAGGTGCGCGACCGCGTGCGTGACCGGCTCGACAACCTGCTGAACCGCGGGCGGGAAACGGCCCCGGCGGAGTGACCTGCGAGGCTGCCTGCCGCGGGGCAGGCAGCGCGGCCGCTAGTGCTGCCCGAGCGGCGTGATGAGGCCCAGCTTCCAGCTGAGCAGGATGCCGACGAACAGCAGCACCGAGACGGCGACACGGCGCGTGAGCGCGCGCGCCATCTGGCCGGAGTGATCGGGCCCGCGGGCCATCGAGAACAGCGCCTGGCCCAGGCTGAACACCACGAACAGCAGCGCGCCGACGATCAGCAGGTTCATTGCCGGCTCTCTGCGCGCATGCGGCGCAGCAGTGCCGCCCCGGCGAGCGTCATCAGCAGGATCTGCGCGGCCACGATGGCCACCAGGCCGCCAGCCAGGCGCCAGGCCTCCATGAGACCGATCACCAGTCCGATCGGCGTGATCACCCACATCAGGCGGGTGGAGAATTTCATCTGCCTCTGGTCTTCCATGGAGGAGATGATACGCCTGTCTGCTATGGTTGGAATATGCAGTTCCGGTGTTCAAAAACCATATCAGTCGGGGTCTGACGCGTGGCCGGGCTGACGCGCTACCAGAGGTATGCGGAGGAGCTGGCGGGGCTGATCCGCGACGGGGAGCTGCCGGCCGGCGCACGTCTGCCATCGGTGCGCGAGGCCAGCCGGCAGCGCCGCATCAGCCCGTCCACCGTGTTCGAGGCCTACTACCTGCTGCAGGCCCGCGGGCTGATCGAGTCGCGGCCACGTTCCGGATTCTTCGTGCGTGCCGAGGCGGGGCGCCCGCCGGCGCCCGCCCGCGCGCTGCCGGCGGTGCGTTCACGGCCGGTGGCGGTCAGCGAGCTGGTGTTCGAGGTGCTGGAGGCGACCCGCCGTCCCGGGCTGGTGCCGCTGGGCTCCGCATTTCCCGGCCCGGAGCTGTTCCCGCTGCAGGCGCTGGCCCGGGCGCTGTCCGGCAGCATGATGAACCTCGAGTCCGCCCGTATCGTCGAGGACCTGCCGCCAGGCAACGAGCAGCTGCGTCACCAGATCGCGCTGCGCTACGGGCTGTCCGGCACCAAGGTGGCGCCGGAGGAGATCGTGATCACCAATGGCGCGATGGAGGCCCTGACGCTGTCGCTGCAGGCGGTGACGGGCCCTGGCGACGCGGTGGCGGTGGAATCGCCCGCGTTCTACGCGGCGTTGCAGGCGCTGGAGCGGCTGCGGCTGCGTGCGGTCGAGATTCCCTGCGACCCGGCGCGCGGACTCGACCTCGCTGCGCTGGCCGAGGCGCTGCGGCGGCATCCGGTGAAGGCCTGCTGGTTCATGCCCACCTTCCAGAATCCCACTGGCAGTTCGCTGGATGCGGCCGGTCGGCGCGCGCTGATGCGCTTGCTTGAAGCCCATGAGGTGCCGCTGATCGAGGATGACGTCTATGCGGAGCTGCACTATGGCGCGCATCCGCTGCCGCCGGTGAAGGCGCTGGATACGCGCGGGCTGGTCATGCATTGCAGCTCGTTCTCGAAGTGCCTGGCGCCCGGCTACCGGGTGGGCTGGGTCGCGGCGGGCCGTCATGCCGAGGCCATCACGCATGCGAAGACGATGACGACGCTGTCGACCGCCGTGCCCTCGCAGCACGCGCTGGCGCGCTACCTGGACGGCAGTGGGTACGAGCGCCACCTGCGCAAGCTGCGACGCACGCTGGCACGGCAATACGATCTGGCGGCAAGGCTGGCGGCCCGGCATTTCCCGCCCGGCACCCGCCTGGGTGTGCCGGCCGGCGGCTATTTCCTGTGGGTGCAGTTCCCCGACGGCGTAGACACGCTGGCGATGCAGCGCCAGGCGCTGGAGCGCGGGATCAATCTGGCGCCCGGCCAGATTTTCTCGGCCACGCAGCAGTTCGGCAACTGCCTGCGGCTCAACTTCGGCCATCCGCGGGACCCGATGTTCGAGCCTGCGGTGCGGGAGGTCGGCGCGATGGCGGCGCGGCAGCTGCGGGACGCGCGCGCGCACTGATCAGCGCAGCTGGCTGTCCTTGCTGCCGCGCCGGTTGTAGCCGCTGACGGGACCCTGCGCCTCATCGGCGGCGGCCTGGCAGTTCACGCACAGGCGCACGCCCGGCAGCGCCGCCCGGCGTTCGGGCGGGATCTGCTCGCCGCACTCGGCACAGCTCTCGAGGCTCTCGCCGGCGGGCAGCCGGCTGCGGGCGCGGTCGATCGCGTCCTTCACCGTCGCATCGATCTGTTCCTGCACGGCGCCTTCATGCGCCCAGCCGGTAGCCATGGCTGCATTCTACCTCCGGGGGCAGTAGGCTAGGAATGATGGTCCCGCGTCGCAAAACGGCGTTGCTGATGGCCGCCGGGCTGCTGCTGGCGGCCGGCGCCGCGTGGGCCGAGCGCGAATTCCGCGTATTGCGCGGATTTGAAGCGCATGCCGACTACACCGAGCTGCCCGCCGACTGGGACCAGCCGGCCGGCTTCGTGGTCGCGCGTCTGATGTATCCGCCCGGATGGGGCGGTGGTTTCGGCTTCGGCGGCGGCGGCAGCTGGCGCCAGGGCGGCACCACCTGGGCCGTGGACTATCCCAAGGGCGACCGCTATTACGCGAGCATCCTCAGGCGGCTGACCACCATCGACGTGCGCTCGGTGGAGCAGCCGGTGAACCTCGAGGATGGCGACGATGTCTTCGACTGGCCCTATCTGATCGTCGGCCTGGCGGGCAGCTGGAACCTCGACGACGAGATGGTGCTGAAGCTGCGCGACTACCTGGAGCGCGGCGGCTTCCTGTTCTGCGACAGCTTCTTCGGCTCGCAGCAGTGGGAGGGATTCGTCGAGGGCATGCGCCGCATCTTTCCGGACCGCGAGATCGTGGACCTGCCGGACGATCATCCGCTGTTCCACACCGTGTATGACCTGAGCAACCGGCAGCAGGTGCCGAACATGAACAACCTGCTCGCCGGGGGCCGCGGATATCTCTCCGATGGCGCGGTGCCGGGATGGAGGGGCATCGTCGATGACCACGGCCGCGTGATGGTGGCCATTGCGTTCAACAACGACATCAGCGATTCATTCCAGTGGGCCGATGACCCGGACTACCCGGCCGAGGCCGCGACGATGGGCCTGCGCCTGGGCGTCAACTTCGCCGTGTACGCGCTGACGCACTGAAACCGCCGCGGCCGCGATGCGCCAGGTGCTGATCGTCGAAGACGAGGTTGCGATCGCGGACACGCTGGTGTTCGCGCTGGCCAACGACGGCTTCGGCGCGCGGCACGTGGTGCTCGCGCGCGAGGCGCTGGCGCTGCTGCGCACCGAGGCCTTCGACCTCGTGATCCTCGATGTGGGCCTGCCTGACATGACCGGCTTCGAGGCCTGCCGGCAGCTGCGGCAGTTCTCGGCGGTGCCGGTGATGTTCCTGACCGCGCGCGGCGAGGAGATCGACCGCGTGGTGGGGCTCGAGATCGGTGCGGACGACTATGTGGTGAAGCCGTTCAGCCCGCGCGAGGTCACCGCGCGGGTGCGCGCCATCCTCAAGCGTGTCCATGGTGCGGCGGCTGCCGCGTCTGCTGGTGCGGCCGGACCCGGGGAAGCGGCTCCCGCCGCGGAGTTCGTCGTGGACCGGCAGCGCTGCACGATCCACTTCAATGGCCAGCCGCTGAAACTCACTGCGCTGGAATACCGGCTGCTGCTGCTGCTGGTGTCACGGCCCGAGGTGGTGCAGGGCCGTGAGCAGCTGCTGGCGGATCTGGGCATCGCGCACGATGCCGGCTATGAACGCAATATCGACACGCACATCAAGGCGCTGCGCGCGAAGCTGCGTGAAGTCGCACCGGATCGCGAGCCGATCCGCACCCAGCGTGGTTTCGGATACTGCTACGCGCCGCACCGCTCCGGCCGCGCGCCGTGATGGCGCGCGAGGCCGGGCAGATGTCGCTGACGCTGCGGCTGTTCCTGGTGGGCACGCTGCTGGTGGCACTGGCCGGATGGTTCGCGCTGGATCGCGTGCTGTCGAACGTGAAGCCGGCGGTGCGCCAGTCCACCGAGGAGACGCTGATCGATACGGCGAACCTGCTGGCGGAGATGCTGGCGGAACCTCTGCGCGCCGGGACGCTGGAGGAGTCGGACCTGGCCCGCGCGCTCGACGGCTATGCCGCGCGGCGGCCGGACGCGCAGGTCTGGGGCATCCACAAGGATGCCGTGAACCATCGGGTCTATGTCACGGATGCCGACGGCGTCGTCGTGCTGGATTCCGCCGGGCGTGATGTCGGTGCGGATTACTCGCAATGGCGGGATGTGCATCGGACGCTGCGCGGCGAGTATGGCGCGCGCACCACCGAGGCCGTTCCCGGCGATGAACGGACGACGGTGATGCATGTGGCGGCGCCGATCCGCGATGGCGGGCGCATCATCGGCGTGGTCACGGTGGCGAAGCCCAACGCCAGCGTGCAGCCCTTCATCGAGCGGGCGGAACGTCGCCTCATTGCGCTGGCCGCGCTGCTGATGGGGGTCGGTGTGGTATTGGGCGGGGCACTGAGCGGCTGGCTCAGCCATGCGATCCGGCGGCTCACCCGCTTCGCCGATGCGGTCACGGCCGGACAGCGGCCTGCCGTGCCGCGCCTTCCCGGGCACGAGCTGACGCAACTGGCCACCGCGCTGGACACGATGCGCACGCGGCTGGAGGGCAAGGACTATGTCGAGCGTTACGTGCAGACGCTCACGCACGAGCTGAAGAGTCCGCTGGCAGCGATCCAGGGGGCGGCAGAGTTGCTGCGGCAGGACATGCCGCCGGAACACCGCGACCGTTTCCTGGCGAACATCGACGTGGAGACCGCGCGGTTGCAGTCGCTGTCGGAACGGCTGCTGCGCCTGGCGCAGGTCGAGCAGCGTCGCGGGCTGGAGGAGAACGCGCGGGTCGCGCTGAAGCCGATGGTCGCCGAAGTGCTCGAGGAATGCGCCGCGCGTGTCGCGCTGGCGGGCGTCGTGGTGCGCGAAACGGTGCCAGGGGAACTGGCCGTGCGCGGCGAGCGCTTCCTGCTGCGCCAGGCGCTGCTGAACCTGCTGGACAACGCCATCGATTTCACGCCGCGTGGCGGGATCGTCGAGGTGGGTGGGGAACCTGCGGCGGGTGCGCAGGCATCGATCCTGGTGTGGGTGCGCAATGACGGGGATCCGATCCCGGCGTTTGCGCTGCCGCGCGTGACGGAACGCTTCTATTCGCTGGCGCGCCCCCGCAGCGGGCGCAAGAGCACCGGGCTCGGGCTGAACCTGGTGCAGGAGGTGGCGCAGCTGCATGGTGGGGCCTTCCGCATCGGCAACACCACCGGCGGCGTGCAGGCGGAGCTGCTGCTGCCGGCGGGCTGAATCGCCACGACGACTCCTCGCGGACGCTGACTTCCGGACCGCCACCGTCCAGGGAAGAAGGCCCCTCCACGCAATCTTCACGCAGAGTCCACGCGAGACGGGACGACGGTGCGCCACAGTGCCTGCGTCTGCCCCGACCGTGGAGTCCGTGATGCACCGCCTGCTGCCCGTCCTGAAGATCGGCGTGATCCTGTTCCTGATGCTGTTGCTGCTGCTGCCGATGGGCCAGATCCGCGGGCTGATCCAGGAGCGGCAGGCCATGCGTGACCAGGTGGTGACCGATGTGGCGCGCAGCGATGCGGGGGCGCAGACCCTCACCGGTCCATTGCTGGTGGTGCCCTGGCGCCGCACGGTGCGGATGCAGGAACTGGATCGCGACCAGCGTCCGGTGACGGTGCTGCGGGAAACGTCCGGAGAACTGCGCCTGCTGCCCGCCTCGCTGCACGTGGATGGCACATTGCAGACGGAACCGCGCAGCAGGGGCATCTACCGCGTGCGGATCTACCGTGCCGACATGGCGCTGCGGGGAGTGTTCGAGATTCCCGCGGATTACGGCATCACCGAGGACAGGGCGAGCTACCTGTTCGGCGAACCGCACCTGGCGCTGGGCATCAGCGACATCCGCGGCGTCGGCAATGCGCTGACGTTGCGCACCGACGGCGTCGACGTGCCGTTCCAGCCCGGCACGGGTACGACGCTGCTCGCCGGCGGGGTGCAGGCGCCGCTGCCGTTGCTGCCGTCCACCGGTGACACGCCCGAGGGGCGCGGGGCCAGCGATGCGGGGCCGCGGCGCGTCGAATACGAGATCGCGCTGGCGCTGACCGGCAGCGGTGACTTCCATGTCTCGCCGGTGGGGCGCGAGACCCGGGTGCGACTGACCTCGGACTGGCCGCATCCGGGCTTCACCGGGCAGTTCCTGCCGCGCGAGCGCAGCATCGACGCCAGCGGTTTCACGGCGGCCTGGCAGACTTCATTCTTCGCGACGAACATGGAGGAGATCCTCGCGCGCTGCACCGATGCCGACGCGCACGCCTGCCCGGAATTGCGCGCGCGCACCTTCGGGGTCAGCTTTGTCGATCCGGTGGACCATTACCTGAAGAGCGAAAGGGCGGCGAAGTACGCGTTCCTGTTCATCGGCCTGACCTTCGCGGGGTTCTTCCTCACCGAGGTACTGCGACGGGTCAGTGTGCATCCGATCCAGTACGGCCTTGTGGGCCTGGCGCTGGCGATGTTCTTCCTGCTGCTGCTGTCGCTGTCGGAGCACATCGGCTTCGGTGCGGCCTATGTGGTGTCGTCGATGGCCTGCGTCGGCCTGATCGGCTTCTATGTCGCGAATGTGCTCGGCAGCCGCGCGCAGGGCACGGGATTCGCCGTGGCGCTGGCCAGCCTGTATGCGCTGCTGTACGGCATCCTCAGCTCCGAGGACTATGCGCTGCTGATGGGCTCGCTGCTGGTGTTCGGCGTGCTGGCGGCCATCATGGTGCTCACGCGGAAGGTGAGCTGGGCTGCCGGGGCGGCGCGTTGAGCCGCTCCGCCGGCTGGTGCCCCCACTCGGAATCGAACCAAGCTCTGCGGTTTACAAAACCGCTGCATCACCACAATGCTTTGGGGGCCGGGCCGGCGATTATACCGCCCGGGACGCGCTCGCCCGGGTCAACTATCCCGCAGCGGTTGTGGGCGGCGCACTGGCGGACGCCTCGTTGCCAGCCTCACACCCCCGCACCTCAAGCGCCGCCACATCGATGCCTTCGAGGGCGAGGCGCGTGAGATCGACGCCGGCGGGAGCCGTGCCCGGCAGATCGAACCAGAAGCCGGTCTGCTGGCGCAGGCGTTCGGCGACCACCGGCTCGAGCTGCAGCGCGCGCAGTGATGCGGCGTGGGCCTGCGCGCGCACCTCGTCGGAGAACACGCCCGCTGACACCCGGAACTCCGGATCCTCTGGCACGGCGAAGGCGTCACCGGATCCAGCGGCCTGCACCGTGCGCAAGGCGCGCGCCTGGGCGCGGGCATCCGTGCCGGGCACATACACCCACCAGCCTTCGCGCTGGTCGACGACGACGGTGCGACGGGTTGGCGCGAGACGGAGGTCACGCAGCAACTGCTCGACCTGCGTCGCGGCCACTTCGTCTTCAAGCGGGCCGATGCTGGCGCAGGCTGCGGCATCGGTCGCCGCGACACGGGTGCGTGACACCGCGGCGAGGCCGTCGGGCGCAACCAGCCGTGGGGATGCGTCGCTGACCCACCGGGACCAGCCGAAGAAGAGCAGGTTGGCCGCGGCCAGCACCAGCACGACGATGCGGATCATCCGCGCAGCCTATCAAGCCCGGCGGCGGATGGGGACTGCGGCCATCGCGGCGACGCCGCGCAGCACCAGTTCCTCGCAGGGCCTGCAGGCGCTGCGGATGCGCGCGATGACCGGCGCGCTGGCACCGCCGGTGATGTAGACCACCGGGCGCACGCGCAGCGTGCGGGTGAGCTGGTTGATGGTGCGATCGATGAAGCCGGCGGCCGCTGCCAGGGATCCTTCGTCGATGGCATCCCGCGTGCGGTCGGCCAGCGGTGGCACCAGCGCAGCAGCACCGGCGGGCCTGCGGCTGCGCCGCGCAACCCGGGTCGCGCGGCCGGCGATCTCGGCCGTTCGTCCCAGCAACGCGTCGCGCATCAGCACCGGGCCCGGCGCGATCAGGCCGCCGCGATGATGGCCATCCTGGTCCACCAGATCGAGCGTGAGGGCGGTACCGATGCTCACCGCGCACACGGTGCGATAGCAGCCGGCGAGATGCCACGCCGCGATCGCCGCCGCCCAGCGGTCGGCGCCAAGCTGTTCCGCGACGGCATAGGCGTTGCGGACGCCGGCGGCCTCGCGACTGCTGGTGAGAAACTCGGGCGCCGGCGCAGCGGCAGCGCGCGCGGCCCGGCGCAGTGCCCGTTCCGCCGACTGGCCGGCGACATTCACGCCGACGATGCGATCCGGGGCCGGAGTGCGTGCCAGCCACGTGGCGAACGCATCGAGCCGCGCGTGCGTCACCGCGCGCTGTGGCGAGAGGCGCCCGTCGCGCACCAGTGCCCACTTCAGCCGGGAATTGCCGGCGTCGAACAGCAGCGTGTTCATGGATCCCCTTCGGGGCGCACCGACACCTCGCCGGCGACCACAGCATGCACCTTGCCATCGTGCTCGATGCAGAGCGCGCCATTCTCATCGACCCCGCGGGCGATGCCGCCGCCCACCTGTCTGCCACCGCCGAGGATGCGCACCGGCAGATCGCGCAGTGCGTCAGCCGCCAGGTATTCATCACGGGTCGCGGCGAAGCCGGTGCGTGCGAAGTCGCGCAGCAGCGCGACGTTTTCGTCGAGCACGGCGGCCACCAGCGCGTCACGCGGGGGCGGGGCCCGCGGACCGCACAGGGCGGCGAGGTCGGTGGCGTTGTTGCCGCCGGCGGCTGCGATGAACTGCCGCATCGGATCTCCCAGCGAGACGTTCAGACCCAGGCCCACCACCACATGCAGGGGACCCGCCGCCTCTGACCGCATCTCGATCAGGATGCCGCCGAGCTTGCCGCCATCCGCGACCAGGTCGTTGGGCCATTTCAGCTGCACGCCCTTCAGCCCGAAGCGCGCCAGCGCGCGCAGCATCGCGACGCCAGTGGCGAGGCTGAGGGCACCGGGACGGCTGTCGATCCCTTCGAAACACCACGACCATGACAGGCACAGTGCGCCGCCCGGTGGCGCCAGCCAGCTGCGGCCAAGACGTCCTCGGCCCGCGGTCTGGAACTCGGCCGTCAGGAAGTCGAAGTGTCCGGCCGGCGGCGCGCCGCGTTCCATCAGTGCACTGTTGGTCGATGTGGTCTCGGCCACACAGCGGCCCTCGCGCAGTCGCTGGCGGGTGGCGGGCGAAAGCCGCGCGAGGATGCCTTCGGCGCCGAGCGGGCTGGCGGGCCGCAGCAGCCGGTAACCCCGATGGGTGATCGCCTCGATCTCGGTGCCGCGTGCACGCAGCACCCCCATCGCCTTCCACACGGCGCTGCGCGTGACGGCGAATTCTTCGGCGAGCGCGGCGCCGGACACGAACTGCGGTGTCCCGCCCTCGGCCGCGCGCGCCGCGGCCAGCTTCTGCAGCAGCTGCATGGCAAGGCTCATGGAAGAGCCTGCACGCAGGGCACTTCGGCCAGCATGCACCGCACGCTGCCGCCGCCGAGCTGCTCGATGGTCGGAATCGCCGCGACCAGTGGCTGGCACTGCGCCCGCTGCAGCTGTGCCTGCTGCGCCGGAGTGAGCGAGGCCGCGGCGCTGGTGGACATGACGAGGTGCCGCACTCCGTGCGCATCGGGCACCTCGAGCATGTTGCCGGCAAAGGCCAGCAGCTGGGCGGCGTCGAGCCGCAGCACGTCACGGCCCGCGGCGCGCAGCCGCTGCACCAGCGCATCGCGCTGCGCGGGCGGCACCCACTGCAGTCCGGCGCCCGCGATGGCCGCGCCGATCCACAGCACCACGTTGGTGTGGTAGACGGGCACGCCGTCGTCTGTGACGGCATCGAACAGGAACGGCTCGTAGTCCATCAGCCGGGCCCACTCGGCGAACAGTGCGGCATCCGTGCGCGGCGAGCGGCAGGCATAGGCAGTGCGGGTGACCGGATCGAGCACCAGGCTGCCGGTGCCTTCGAGGAAGCGCCCCCGGCGTTCCTCGCCGGTGAGGTCGATGCGGCGCCGTTCGGTGAACCCCGTCTGCTGCTTCACCTGGTCGATGACCTCCTCGCGCCGCTCGGCGCGCCGCACCGGATCGTGCATGGGGTAGAGCACCACCGTGCCGTCGGCGTGGAAGCTCACCCAGTTGTTCGGGAACACCGCATCGGGCTTCGGTGGCTCGGGCGTGTCGGTGGCGATGGCCAGATCGAGGCGCGCCCCACGCAGCGCGCCGACGAGACCATGGAATTCATCGCGCGCGCGGCTGGCCGCAACAGCCGCGAGAGCCGGCGCCTCACGCTGGAAGCGGTTCGTGGCCGCGGTCTGCGCGTTGAAGCCGAATGCCACCGGTTCGACGAGGCACAGCGCATGGCGGGTGCGCATCATTGGCTCCGGCATGCGTGGATGGCGCTGCGCCGTGGGTTGGCGCAGGGGTGATGGCGATGACGGCGCCGGCGCGCGGTCAGCGGGCGGCGTAGGCTTCCATCATCAGGCCGGTGCCGCCACCGGACACATGCGCCACGACGGCCGTGCGGCGATGCAGTTTCGTGATCGTGCCGAGGTTGATCGCGAAGGCCAGCTCGACCTTCTGGCCCTTGCGCAGCCCCAGACCGGAAGTGCGGATGAACACGCCGGTGGCGCTGAGGTTCACGGCCTTGCACAGTGAGCGCCTGCCATCCGGCATGATGAGGTACACCAGCGTCCTTGCCCGATGTCTGGTGTGTAGGCGACGTTCCACGCGGTTCCCCGTGAGCGATCCGGATCTGCTGGTCATTATGCATGTCGATGATGCGTCGCAAAGCGGCGACTTCACTTATTGAAGGCTGTTACGGCGGGACTGCCGGAGAGCGAAACTCTGACTGGGCAGTGATCCGCGAGATGGTACTGGGTACTGAGCGCGGCGGGAAAACGCATCTGCCCGAAGCCCTCGGGATGCAGGCGCGTCATCAGTGCATGGCTGACGAGCACGTGATCGATGAAGGCATCGTAGGGCGCGCCGAACACGCAGTTGCGGAACGGCAGATGCGTGGCCGCGGCTTCGAAGGCCGAGGCATCGAGCAGATCCCAGAATGGATCGCCTTCGACCGGTGCGCCCGCGCGGTTCAGGTCGCCTGCGACGATGAATGGCTCCTCACTCGCCACGCGCTCGGCGATCCACTCACCCAGCGCTGCGGCCTGCCGGGCGAGCAGCCGGCATGCCGCCGTGCCGGCATCGAGGGGATCGCGCGAGCAGCCAGACTTCAGGTGCACCGAGAGCAGATGGATGGGCGGGCCGTCGCCCAGATGGACGGTGAGAAGCTGGCCGGGACGACCGCGGCCGTCGGCCGCCAGTGTGGTCAGCGGTGGACCGCAATGCGCCGTGACGTGCCGCCGGATCGCAAACCCCGCGTGCTGCGTGCCGCTGCCTGGTGCGATGCAGATGTCATGCCCGCGAAATACCTGGCGTGCGATGGCGGCATCTTCAACCTCCTGGAAGGCGATGACATCGGCGTCGAGTCGTCGCACCTGCGCGGCGAGGGCGCGCAGGTCGGCACTGTCGCGCACCTGGGTGCGGGCGACATCGCAGGGGATGGGTGCGCGATGACCGTCGCGGCACGCGATGCGCGCGGCCTGTGCCGTGCGCGGCGCCACCAGCCATTCCATGTTCCAGGTGGCGATGCGCAGCGGCCTGGAAGATGAAAAAGCATCCCCGCCATGATGCAGCAGCCAGATGATGGCGCCGGCCACCATGGCGGGGACGAGGGCGAAGATCACGGGTCTGGAGAACCTCACGTCGGACAGCTTCGCATCGACGTGTCATCCGGCCGGCATCGATAACTGCTGCGATGGCGCGGAATCACCCGCGACTGCAGGAATGCTGCATGCTTGCCCCATGAGTGAAGCCACACCCGTCACGCAGAACGCGGACATCCGTTATCTCGGTCGGCTGCTGGGCGATGTGATCCGCGCCCATGGCGGGCAGCGCCTGTTCGAGCGCATCGAGGCAATCCGCGCCAGTTCGGTGCAGATGCACCGCGGTCTGGCCGACGAGCGCGCACTGGGCGAACGGCTCACGGCACTCGATGCCGATGAGCAGCTGGAGTTCGTGCGCGGCTTCATGCTGTTCTCGATGCTGGCCAATCTGGCCGAGGACCGGCAGGGCGGCGCCACCGAACCGGGCAGCGACATGGCGGGGGCGCTGTCCGAGCTGGCCGCGGCCGGCGTCGATGCCGCGCAGGTCGCCGCGCTGCTCGACTCGGCGCTGGTGGTGCCGGTGCTGACGGCCCATCCCACCGAGGTGATGCGCAAGAGCATGCTCGACCATCGCGCGCGCATCGCCGACCTGATGGCGCTGCGTGATGCGGGCGCTGCCGAGACGCCCAGCGGCGATGTCATCGAACAGGCGCTGGTGCGGCAGATCGCACTGCTCTGGCAGACGCGCCCGCTGCGGCGCGAGCGCATGCAGGTGCAGGACGAAATCGACATCGCGCTGGCCTACCTGCGCGATGTGCTGCTCGACGTGCTGCCCCAGCTGTATGCCCGCTGGGACCGGCAGCTGCCGCGGCGCGTGGGCGGCTTCCTGCGGCTCGGCACCTGGATCGGGGGAGATCGCGACGGCAATCCCAATGTGAATGCCACGACGCTGCGCTATGCGCTGCGCGCCGCCTCCCGCGCGGTGCTGGGCGCGTACCTGTCGCAGGTGCACGCGCTGGGCAAGGAGCTGTCGGTGTCCACCGAACTGGCGCAGGTCAGCGATGCGGTGCGCGCGCTGGCGGCGGCCAGCGGCGATGAATATGGCGGCCGCAATGACGAGCCGTACCGGCGGGCGCTGGTCGGCATCTACGCGCGGCTCGCCGCCACCTATGCGGACCTCACCGGCCACCCGCCGGCGCGCCTGCCGAACCACGCCGCGCCGCCCTATGCCAGCGCGCGCGAGCTTCGCGGAGATCTTGCCGCGCTGGCCCACAGCCTGTCCGCGCATGGCGCCGGGCTGCTTTCGACCAGCGGCGCGCTCGGACGCCTGATCCGCCTGGTGGAGACCTGCGGCTTTCATCTGGCCACCGTCGACCTGCGGCAGAACTCCGACGTGCACGCGCGCGTGGTGGCGGAGCTGCTGCGGGTGGCCGGCGTCGATGCTGACTATGCGCAGCTGGACGAGCCGCAGCGCATCGCGCTGCTGCGGCGCGAACTGGCGAGTCCACGGCTGCTGTGGAGTCCGTTCGCGACCTATGGCGCGGAATGCGCCTCGGAACTGGCCATCGTGCGTGAAGCCGCCGCCGCGCATGCGCGCCATGGCGCAGAGAGCATCACCACCTACATCATCTCGAAGGCCGAGAGCGTCTCGGACATGCTCGAGGTCAACCTGCTGCTGAAGGAGGCGGGCCTCTACCAGCCGGCCGATCCGGCGCAGGCGCCCATCATGGTGGTGCCGCTGTTCGAGACCATCGGCGACCTGGAACGCGCGCCGGCGATCATGCGCGCATGGCTCGCGCTGCCCGAGATCCGCGCCGCCGCCGCGCGTCGTGGCGTGCAGGAAGTGATGGTGGGCTATTCCGATTCGAACAAGGACGGCGGCTATCTCACCTCGGTCTGGAGCCTGAACCAGGCCGGCCGGGCGCTGGCCGAGGTGTTCCGTGAGGCCGGCACGCGCATGCAGCTGTTCCATGGTCGTGGCGGCAGTGTGGGACGCGGCGGCGGTCCTGCGGCCGCGGCCATCCGCGCGCAGCCGCGCGGCACGGTGCAGGGGCGCATCCGCA
>CAZWDR010000043.1:0-22078 GCA_964632365.1 uncultured Steroidobacteraceae bacterium | reverse complement strand
GCTCGACCACCGGCTCGATCACGCGTGGCGGCAGGTCGGTGGGCTCGGCATCGGGGGACAGCACCACTTCTTCCTGCGCGGCGGTGTCGCCGCCGGGCAGCAGCGACGCGCAGCCCGGCAGCAGCGCCACCCCGGCTAGAAGAAGAACGCGAAAGACAGTTTCCATTCCTGGATCTCCTCATTCTGGTCGCGGCTGGTGAACACCATGTGGTGCCGGTATTCGCCGCGCAGGAAAAAACGCCGGGTCAGGTAGAAGCGCAGCCCCGCACCGGCATAGGCAGTCTGGTCGGTGCGATCCTCGGGCAGCACCAGCGTGGACTTCGGCTCGATGCGGATCGCGCCACCGCCCAGTGTCAGCAGCGGCGAGAGCCGCCAGTCGGGGCGGTACACGTGGGCAAGGCCGAGCTGCGCGGTGTAGCCGTTCGAGGCATCGCCGAGGAACTGCGAACCGGTGAGCTCCAGCTGCAGCTGTTCGTTGAACGAGAACGCGAAGAACGCACCGATCAGCGTGGCGCCGCCGTAGTCGCCCACCGAGCCGCCCATCTCGTGGCGATGCGCCGTGAAGCCGGCCCGGTTGCCGAGGTCGATCGTGAAGGCGCTGCCGTCCGGCAGCAACGTGCGCAGCACGTCGCGCTCGTGGGCCCAGCCAGTGACGCCGCGGCGTGTGCGCACGCGGAACCACTCGGTGCGGCGATAGAGCACCTCGAAGGTGTCACCGCGCGGCACCACCTGCGTGATCGCGTGGCCGCGGCCGGGACCCTCGCGGAGTTCCAGGTACGCCTCGGCCACCACCAGGTCCCGCAGCGCGACCGGCCCGTCTTCGGCCGCGCGCGCGCCGCCGGACCAGGACAGGGCCAGCGCTGCGGCGGCGAGGATGCGGGCGGTGAGGCTAGTTGGTCGGGATGCCATTGGCGAACGGGTTGTTGAAGTACTGGGCGCCGATGTCCACCCACTCGGTGATCAGGCGCAGCTCGGAGCGCGTCAGCAGGCCCCGGTGGTTCACGGTATTGCCAGTGCCGGCCGGATCACCGGTGCGGCAGTTGTTGTCGGCGACGAAGCAGTCGAGGAAGCGCCAGGAATTCCGCGCGTCGCCAGCGGCCAGCGAGCGCAGCGCATTCACCGGGCGCTGCTCGACAATCGGCGCGCCGGTGTCCGGATCGGTGCCGACCACTGCCTCGGTGGTCCGCGGGATCAGCAAGCCGCCGACGAAGTCTTCCACCCCATCGACGAAGAACAGCTCGCGGTACGACACCAGGTGGAGCTGTTCCTGTGGCGAGGGCTCGCCGGAGAGGTCGAGCTGGCCGGCGGGCGGTGCCATCTGCCCGGTCACCGCCGGCGGCGCATGGCAGTTGGTGCAGGTGTTCACGCCGCGGTCCAGGGTCCACAGCGGATGGATGTGCTCCACATAGTTGATGATCACGCGGCAGGTGCTGTTCCAGTTGCTGGTGCAGCTCGCGCGCACCGGTGCCGGCGTCGACAGTCCCGGTGATCCATACGTCCAGGCGATGGACGGCGCCGGGGTCGCCACGGCAGGGTCGGTCCACACATCATCGAAGAGCACGTTCACGCTGGGACGCTGCGAGCACGGATTGCCCGGCACGCAGCTGGTGCGCGCGCGCGCCTGCGCCATCGTGTCGCCGGCCATCGCGTTCGCGGCGGTGAGGGCCAGCGTGTTCGGGAACGGCGCGCCGGGTCCGGGTGAACCCCAGCCGGGATTCACCGGTGCGCTGGTCGCATCCTCGGGCACCCATTGCGAGTTGTAGCGGCCGCGACCGTGGGAGAGGTCCTGCGCATTGCCGGTGGCGGCCTGGTGGCAACCGGCGCAGCGGCGGATCTCGCCCGGACGCACCTGCAGCCATGCACGGTGCTGCGGGAACAGCCGCCGTCCGTTGCGGTCCAGGATCGAGAACACCAGCGCGGCATTCGCCGGCACCCGCACCGACACCGAGCCGTCCGGCTCGATGGGCACATAGCCGATGATCTCGCGCATGAAGTTCGAGACACCGAAGGCCGCATTCGCCAGGCGGGGAAAGCCGTCGAGCTGCGGATCACCCAGCGACACGGCTTTCTCGATGCGCAGGAAACGCGCCGCACGCTGGGCGGCCGTGCGCTGCAGCGGGTCCGCCAGCACCGCGGTGCTCGTGGCTGCCGGCACTCCGCTCAACCCTTGGTTCGTGTTGCGCAACGTGCCGTCGAAATCGTAGACATTGCGGATCTCCAGCACGCCCAGTCCTTCGCCCGCCAGCGCCGGGTCGAAGTCATCACCGGCGATGGTGCGGTCGAGGAGCGTGGCCTGCGGTGCGCGCGGCTGCGCCGCCACCAGATCACTGATCATCACGCCTTCGGCCGGCTGGAATACCGGGCGGAAGGTGTTGTCGGCCGGGTCGTAGATGAAGGCGCTGTACAGCGGTTCGGCACTGTCGTAGCGCGTGTCGAAGTCCGGTGCGAGCAGGCGGTCGGGCGTGCATGGCACGATGGCCGCCGGCGCCTGCGAGCTGTCGAGCAGGCGACACAGCGACCAGCTCACCAGCAGGCGGTTGCTGCCGTCCCACAGCGGGAACGCCGAGCGGAAGCGCCCGCCGATCGACGGACCCTCGACCATCGAGACCAGCGCCGGGGTGGCGCGCGACTGGGCCGTGCCGCCCATGCCGGCGTTGGCGGCCAGCGGCTGCGTGTTCTCCACGTAGTTGCGCGCATCGATCAGCACCAGATCGCCGCCGAAGTCGGTATCGGTGAACGGACGCACCAGCGACAGGATGCGTCCGTCCTGCATCTCGCGGGGCCGCGTGAACTGGATGGTCGTGGGGCCCTCGTCATCCGGCGTGCCGGTTTCATGGCTGCGTGCGCCATAGTGCAGCTGCAGGTCGGTGCCATCCGGATTCGACGTATACAGGTGCATGCCGCGACTGGTGGCCGCATCCCAGCGCGTGAACAGCACGCGGCCATTGGCCAGCACCGAGGGCCACAGGTCGTGGCTCTGGTTGAACGTGATCTGCCGCAGGTCGCTGCCATCGGCGTTCATCACGTGCAGCAGGAACGCGCTCTCGTTGCCGCCCTGACCGATGGCCTGCGCCTCGAAGCCGGGCTTGCCCTCGTCGCGCAGCAAGGCCTTTGACTGCCGCTGGCGCGTGGAGCTGAACACGATGCGGCCGTCGGGGAGGTACTGCGGGCCGATGTCCTGCCCTTCCTCCGCGGTGGTGTCGGAGCTGATCACGCGATGCGGATTGCCCGGCGCCACGGGTGCGTCGAGGTTGAACTCCCAGATGTTCCAGGTGGGTGCGTCGCGCTCGTCCTGGTCCTCGTCGAGCGGGCCGCGCAGCGCGAACACGATGCGCCGGCCATCCTGCGAGACGTCGACGTCCTTGATGTCATAAAGACCGTCGGCGGTGATCGCGCCGGTGACATCCACTTCGGTCGATGCGGGCGATGCGCGGTTGCGCATGAAGAGATCCGCGTCGGGCATCGCGCCGCGCTGGTCGCGCAGGTCATCGCCAACCAGCGGGATCGTGCGCTTCACATACGCGATCGGAAAATCGACGGTGCCCGGATCAGCGTCCTGACCGCCGCCCACGTCGATGCTGCCGCCGCTGCCGCACGCACTGAGCAGCACGCTGATGAAACAGGCCCCGACGAGGCAACCTGCAGACTGGATGTGTTTCACGTTTGACCTGTCCCGGTCCGGGATCCCCCGGACATGCGGATTAAGTTCCCTGATGCCTGCGTTTGACTGTGACGCAGATCGCATTTGGCCGGATAAATCATCGCACTGGGACGTGAAACGCGACGATGTCGGTGGCCCGCGACGTCGTTGCGTTGAGACATTAGGACAGGCGATTCCGCACGGCTAGATTTGCCGCCAACGTCCACAGGGCAGGTCTCATGATCAACTTCAAACGGTCTCGTCCGGTCGCGATGATCGGCCTCGCGCTGGCGCTGGGCTTGTCGGGCACTGTGCATGCAGGCGCGGTCGAACGCGCGCAGGCCAAGCGCATCCATGATCGGCTCACCGGCGTTCCGCCCAGCGCGGCGATGCTCGACCTGATGGAGCAGGACCTGCTTGCACACCCGGGCCGGGGCGGCGCCGTCAATGCCGCGCGCCGCGCGATGCAGGCGAAGACGTTCTACACCACGGTGCTGAAGAACTGGGTGACGCCGTGGACGAATCGCGAGCAGACGGTGTTCGCGCCGCTGAATGACTATTCCGCCACGGTCATCGGCATGATCCGCGACGACGTGGACTTCAGGCAGGTGCTCAGTGGCGACATCCTGTATGTCGGCGGCGCGGGGCGGCCGGCGTACTCGCCATCGAACAACAACCTGTACGAACAGCTCGAGGAGGATGATGCCGACCTGAGCAACCCGTCGGTGCTGGTTGCCTCCACGCAGTCCGCGCACACCGGCCTGCCGGCGCAGGCCATCGCGGGCGTGATGACCACGCGGGCCGCCGCACAGTCGTTCTTCGTGGCGGGCACGAACCGCGCGATGTTCCGCTTCACGCTGATGGCGCACATGTGCAAGGACCTGGAGCAGGTGCACGACGCGCAGCTGCCGCCGGACCGCATCCGGCAGGACGTGAGCCGCTCGCCGGGTGGCGACAGCCGCATCTTCCTGAACAACTGCATCGGCTGCCACACCGGCATGGATCCACTTGCCCAGGCCTTCGCGTACTACGACTTCAACCAGCAGGCCGGCCGCATCGAATACACCGAGGGGCAGGTGCAGCCGAAATACCTGATCAACCAGGACAACTTCAAGCCCGGGTATGTGACGCCCGACGATGCCTGGAGCAACTACTGGCGCCAGGGCGCCAATTCCGGAATGGGTTGGGACCTGTCGCTGCCAGGCACAGGACACGGCGCGCGCAGCATGGGCCAGGAACTGGCGGGCAGCGAGCAGTTCGCACGCTGCCAGGTCGAGAAGGTCTTCAGGACGGTGTGCCTGCGGCCACCGGTCAACGGCGCCGACCGCAGTGAGGTCGAGCGCGTGATGGGCATCTTCCGCGGCAACGGTTACCGCGTGAAGGACGTGTTTGCCGAGACCGCGGCGTACTGCCGCGGCAATTGAGGAGAGGTTCATGAACATGTTCCGGGCCATCCTGGTTGCCGCGGGCCTTGCCGGTCTTGCCGCCTGTGGTGGCGGCGCGCCGACCACGGTCAATCCCGACACGAGCCCGCCGGTGGTGAACGACTACAGTGGTCCTGCGCCGCAGAGCGCCGATACGCAGGCGTTCCGCATCGCGTTCTGGCAGAACGTGAAGGCGAACAACCGCTGCGGCGGCTGTCACAACGCCGCGACGCCGGGGCAGGCCCCTCGCTTCGCGCGCAATGACGATGTGAACCTCGCCTATGCCGAGGCGCTGGCCTTCGTGAACACCACGCAGCCGGACCAGTCCACGCTGGTCACGAAGGTGGCCGGCGGCCACAACTGCTGGCTGGCCAGCGCGCAGGCCTGCGCCGACATCCTGACCACGTGGATCCAGAACTGGGTTGGCGGCGTCGGCGGCGGCGGCACGATGATCGAGCTGCAGGCGCCCGCGGACGTGGAGGTCGGCGCCAGCAAGAGCTTCCCGGATTCACCGGCGACCTTCGAAAGCACGGTCTGGCCCTTGCTGCGCGACGCCAGCCTCGCCAATGGCAACTGTTCCAGGTGCCATTCACCCGCTGCGCTGCAGCCGGCACCGGGCGGCCTGTTCGCCAGCGTCGATGTCAACGAGGCCTATGCGGCGGCGCGCTCGAAGATCAACCTCGACGAGCCGGCGAAGTCGCGCTTTGTCGAGCGCCTGCGCGATGAGCGCCACAACTGCTGGTCCACCAGCTGCGAGAACGACGCCGCGATGATGCGGGCCGCGATCCAGCAGTTCGCGGACTCGGTGCAGCCCACGCAGATCAATCCGGCGCTGAAGGTCAGCCGCGCGCTGACGCTGTATGACGGCACCGTCGCCGCCGGTGGCAACCGCTTCGAACAGTTCACGATCGCGAAGTACCAGTTCAAGGACCTCATCGACGGCGAGATCGTCGACACCAGCGGCGTGGAGCCGCAGCTGAACCTGACCGTCAGCGGGGATGTCACCCACATGGGCGGTTGGGGCATCAACATCGGGGCCGACGGCGGCAAGGCCCAGGCGACTTCCACGGCCAGCTCCAAGCTCGCCAACCGCATCCGCCAGACCGGGGAGTATTCCATCGAGGTGTGGGCCGCACCGGCCAACGTCACGCAGGAGGACGCATACATCGTCAGCTACTCCGGCGGCGTGATGGCGCGCAACATGACGCTGGGACAGCGCGCCTACCAGTACGAGGCGCTCGGGCGCTCGAGCACCACCGGCGCGAACGGCGCACCCGCGCTGCTGACCAGCGACGACGACCAGGACGCCCAGGCGTCGCTGCAGCATGTGGTGCTGACGTTCGATCCGGTCAATGGACGACGCCTGTATGTGAACGGCAACTTCACCGGCGATGCGGATCCGCGCGATGGCGGGTCGCTGGCCGACTGGGACAACACCTTCTCGCTGGTGTTCGGCAACGAGACCTCGAACAACCGGCAGTGGCGCGGCGTGCTGCGGTTCGCGGCCATCCATGAGCGCGCGCTGACCGCGGAGCAGGTGCAGATGAACTTCGCCGCCGGTGTCGGCGAGCGTTACTTCCTGCTGTTTGATGTCAGCGCCCTGACCAGCGTGGCGCAGAGCTACATCCTGTTCGAGGCCAGCATCTATGACAGCTACAGCTACCTGTTCACCAAGCCGACCTTCATCAGCCTCGATGCGGACGCCGAGCCGGGCCTGATCCCGATCCAGGGCATCCGCATCGGTGTGAATGGCGCCGAGGTGCAGGCCGGCCAGGCTTTTGCAAATGTCGACGCCACCGTCACCCCGGCCGCATACCTGCCGGGTGCCGGTCAGCGCCTCGCCGGGATCGGCACGGTGATCGGCCTGCAGAAGGGGCCCGCGGCCGACCTGTTCTTCCTGACCTTCGACCGCATCGGCGCGCACAGCCATGCGCGCACGGCGCCCACCGGCGCCATGCAGGTGGCCGCGGACCTCGCGCCGCGCCCGGACATCGGTCTGCGCACCTTCGAGCAGCTGAACCAGAGCATGTCGCTGATCACCGGCGTGCCCACCACGAACACCGGCGTGCGCAGCACCTACCTGCAGGTGCAGCAGCAGCTGCCGCCCGTGCCCGACCTCGATGCCTTCCTGGCCTCGCACCAGACCGGCGTCGCGCAGCTGGCGATCAAGTACTGCTCGGAGATGGTGAACAGCGCGCCGCTGCGTCGCGGCTTCTTCGGCGATGCGCTGGATCCGGACGCTTCGCCGGTCACGCAGTTTGCCGGCACCGCCGGCAAGGACGTGCTGATCGTGCCTTTGCTGCAGAAAGCCGTGGGCGCGAACCTCGCCTCGCAGCCGGACCATGCGGACATCCGCGCCGAGCTGTCCTCGCTGATCGACCGCCTGGCGGGCAAGCCCGGCGCGAGAAGCGGCAATGTGGCCAAGGCCGTCTGCGCCGCAGCGCTGGGCAGCGGCGTGCTGTCGATACTTTGAAGGGACAACAGGACCATGCGTTACCTCCGCAAGATTCCCCGCGCCCGCGGCCTCGATGATCCCATCCTGCACGGCGACCATCGCCGTCCCGTGACGCGTCGCGAGATGCTGTCGGCGGGCCTGCTCACCGGCGCCGGGGCGGTCGTCATGCCGACGCTGGCGAGCCTGCTGCCGCGCAGTGCCCGGGCACAGAGCGTGCTGACGCGCCTTGATCCACTGATCGGCACCGACGGCTGCAACATCACCGGTGGCGCGGGCATGGTGCCCTTCATCGCCTTCGACCTTTCGGGCGGCGCGAACATCGCAGGTTCCAACGTGCTGATCGGGCGCCAGGGCGGGCAGATGGATTTCCTGACCACGGCCGGATACGCGAAGCTCGGTCTTCCTGGCGACATGACGCCGAACCTTCCCAACCAGGTCAACACGCAGTTCAACATCGCCTTCCACGCCGACAGCGCGTTCCTGCGCGGCATGCTGCGCAGGGCGCAGGTGGGCACGGCGGCCAGCACCGATGGCGCGATCATCGCCGCCCGCTCGGAGAACGACACCGGCAACAACCCGCACAACCCGATGTATGGCATCGCGAAGACCGGCGCGAAGGGCGAGCTGCTGACGCTGATCGGTTCGGTATCGTCAGAGTCCGGTGGCAACTCGGTGGCGCCGATCGCCATGGTGGATGCTGCCATCCGGCCCACGAAGGTGGACCGCGCCAGCGATGTCACGGGGCTGGTGGACACCGGCGAGCTGGGCACGATGTTCCCGGATGCCGCCGACGCGGTCGCCGTGATGGAATCGATGGCGGTGCTCACGCATCGCAAGCACGGCGCGGTGCAGACGCTGCTCGCGAATGATGCCGAACTGAAGGAGTTCAACAAGTGCGGCTACGTGAAATCCGCCTACCTCGCCGAGCGCTTCAATGACCCGGCATCGCTGAATCCCGCGCTCGACCCCGACATCGTCGGGCCGAACGGCATCTGGACGCAGGCCGAATACAACGCCGACGGCGAGTTCCGCAAGACGGCCGCGGTGATGAAGATGGTCATCGACGGAAATGCCGGCGCCGGCACCATCCAGATGGGCGGGTTCGACTACCACACCGGCGAGCGCGCCACCGGCGAGATGCGCGACATCCGCGCCGGCGAATGCATCGGCGCGTGCCTGGAATATGCGGCGCGCAAGGGCCGGCCGCTGATGGTCTACGTGTTCAGCGACGGTTCGCTGTCCTCCAGCGGCATGCTCGACAACTCGATGAATGGCCGCGGCAAGGGCGTGTGGACCGGCGACAACCAGGCGACGGCGGCATCGCTGATGCTGGTGCACAACCCCGGCGGCGTGCCGATGCGCCCGGCCGGCAATGGCCTGCCGAAGCGCCAGATCGGTTTCTACACCGGCGATGCCTCGGTGGCCACGACCTCGCACCCCGGTGCCAACGCGGTCAACCTGCTGGTGGAGGAAGTGATCCTGAACTATCTGGCGCTGCACGGGCGCGAGGGCCAGATGGCGACGCATTTCCCGCGACACGGGCTGGGCGCGAATCTGGACACCCTGATCGCATTCGGTGCCGTGACGATGTGACGGTGTTCATGGCAGGAAATGACCTGCGCGCTATCCTGATTCTGTCAACTGTCACAGGCGCTAAGGTTGCTGCTTTGCGAAATCCATGGCGTTCGTTGTGCTGGCTTGCGGCCGGACTGCTGTTCGCGGTCGCCAGCCATGCCGCCGCCGGCGGCGCGCATCGCCTGCTGGGTGAGCCCGCGCCGGACTTTGCGCTGAAGGCCACCTCCGGCACCAACTTCAGGCTTTCCGAGCATCGCGGTGACGTGGTGCTTGTGGTGTTCTGGAGCAGCCGCTGCGGGCAGTGCGCCGCGCAGCTGACCGCCGCCAGCCGTCTGGTCGACACCTATCGCTCGGCGGGGCTCGCGGGCCTCGCCGTGAATGTGGATGACGACCAGCAGGCCGCCGTGCAATTCGCGGTTCGGCATCCGGTGTCGTTCCCGGTATTGCTGGATCCCGACAAGGCCGTGTCGCGCGCCTGGCGCGTGGACCATCTGCCAATGCTGATGCTCGTGGATCGCGGCGGTGTGGTGCGGCAGGTGCACCGGGACTATCGCGGCGGTGACGAGAAGGCCTGGCTCGAACGCATCCGCCAGCTGCTCGACGAATAGATTTCCCGTAAAGGAACCTGACGATGAAGCGCATCCTGAACCTCGCCTGGCTGATGGCGGCATTGTGTGGACTGGCCGGCGCGCCTGCGTTCGCGCAGCAGTCCGATGCCGCCGCGGCGCCTGACACGCGCGCGCTCGACGAGCAGATCCAGGCGATCAAGAAGGACGTGGTGGACCTGAACCGCGACCTGTTCATCCTCGAGGAAGAACTGCTGTTCCCCGCGAACACGCAGGTCGCGGTGTTCCTGTCGATGGATGTGGGCGAGTTCTTCGCGCTCGACACCGTCGAGCTGCGGCTCGATGACAAGCAGGTGGCGAAACACCTGTATACCCCGCGCGAGGCCGAGGCGCTGCTGAAGGGCGGCGTGCAGCGGCTCTATCTGGGCAACCTGCGCGTGGGGGAGCATGAGCTGGTGGCGCTGTTCACCGGCAAGGGCCCGCAGGGGCAGGACTATTCGCGCGGCGCGCAGCTCAGGTTCGAGAAGTCCGTGGGCGCGAAATACCTCGAACTGAAGATCTCCGATCGCCAGAGCCGTCGTCAGCCCGAATTCATCGTGCGGGACTGGGAGTAGGCGCGAAGCATGTGGCGCCGCTTCGTCATGGCCGCAGGTCTGCTGCTGGCGCTGGGGGTTTCCCCGGCGCAGGCCGCCGACCGCGACCTGCTGCCCGAGACCCGGGTGCAGGACCTGCACTATGGCGACGTGCTGTTCACCACGTTCACCGGCGATGATTTCGAGGCGCTGACGCGCCTGGAGGCGTACACGCATTGGGGCCTGATGCCGCATCACCGCGGCGAGGCCGAGCTGCTTGCCGGCGGCCTGTACCTGCAGCTTGGCATGCACAACGAGGCAGGGCGTCGCTTCGAGTCGCTGCTCGCCGCCGACATCCCCGATGTGGTCAAGTCGCGCGCCTGGTTCTACCTCGCGAAGGTGTGGTATGCGCGGGGCTATCACGAGCGCGCGCTCGATGCGCTGGCGCGCATTGATGGCGGGCTGGAGCCGGCGGAAGCCGCGGAACGCGTGCACCTGCAGGCCAACGCGCTGATGCACCTGGGGCGCCATGACGAAGCCGTCGCGCTGCTGGCCACATGGACCAGCCCGAGCAGCTGGCTGCACTTCGCGCGATTCAACCTCGGCACTGCGCTGGTGCGCAGCAACCGCCTGGAGGACGGCGCCCGCTGGCTCGACCAGGTGGGACGCCTCAGCACCGACAACACCGAGCTGCTGGCACTGAAGGACCGGGCCAACCTGGCGCTGGGTTTCGCCTGGCTGCAGGCGGGTCGACCGGAGGCCGCCACCCCGCTGCTGATGCGGGTGCGGCTGAACGGTCCGCAATCCGCGCGCGCGCTGCTGGGTCTGGGCTGGGCGCTGGCGGCAAGCGGCCGGCACGAGGAAGCGCTCACGCCCTGGCTGGCGCTGCATGACCGCAACCTGCTCGATGCCGCCGTGCAGGAGTCCTATCTCGCCGTGCCCTATGCCTTTGCGCAGCTGGGCGCGCACGCGCAGGCCGCGGAATACTACGAGTCCGCGCTGGACTCCTTCGCGCGCGAGCGCGGCCACATCGACGCGGCCGTCGCCCGCATCCGCGAGGGCAGCCTGATGCGCGAGCTGGTCGGCGCGGACGATGCCCTCTCGTCGCAGCGGGGCTGGTTCTGGCAGCTCAGCGAGCTGCCCGATGCGCCGGAATCGCGCTACCTCTATCCGGTGCTCGCGGGGCATGACTTCCAGGAAGGCCTGAAGAATTTCCGCGACCTGGCCTATCTGGGTTCCACGCTGGCGCGCTGGGACGAGAACATGGACGTCTATGGCGACATGATCGCGACGCGCGAGGCCGCCTATGCCGCGCGCACGCCACGGGTCGACGGCCTGCTGGCGAGCAGTGCGCTGTCCGAGGCCGAGGCGCGCCGCCGCGGGGCCGAGGGCCGCTTCAATGACATCGTGAACATGCAGGATGTCGCCGCGCTGGGCACACCCGAGCAGCGGGCGCAATGGCAGCGCGTCCTCGATGTGGAGGCGGCGCTCCACGCCGCGGCGCCCGACGATGCGCAGGCCGCTGCCGCACGCGAGAAGCTGCGGCTGGTGAAGGGTGTGCTCTATTGGGATCTGCACCAGGCCTTCCGCGAACGGCTCCACACCCAGCGACGCGCGCTGCGCGCGCTCGACCGGGAACTCGAAGAAGCCAACACCCGCTGGCTGCGCCTGCAGCAGGCGCGTGCCGCAGCGCCAATGACCACCGGCGACCATGCGGCGCGCATCGACGCCCTCACGCAGCGGCTCGGCGACCTGCGCCAGCGCCTGATGGCGGCATCCCGCGCGCAGCAGGACCTGCTCGGCGATCTGGCGGTGCACGAACTCCAGACGCAGCGTCGGCGTCTCGCCGACTACGAGGTCCAGGCGCGCTTTGCGCTGGCCGCGATCCACGACCGCGCGGCCGCGATGCCTTCCGGCGGCGGCGCGCCATGAACGTCCGCGCCGCATTGCGGCCGCTGCTGGTGCTCGCCATCGCCGCGGCCGTCGCGTCCGCCGGTGCGGCCGACCGGCGGCGCGAGCCCACATTGAAGGACCTGCCCCGGCGCAACGTCGAGATCCGGCGCGATGCACCCGCCGACGCCAGCGTCGACAAGGCGGTGGAGAACTACCGGCGCTTCCTCGAACTGGAGAATGGCGATCCGGCGTTGCGCGCCGAGGCCCTGCGGCGCCTCGGGGACCTGTCGCTGGAGTCCGGGGAGCTGGCGCGCATGGATGCCGAGAGCGCGCAGCTGGATGCGGCCGGCGCCGAGGCCATCCGCCTGTATGCCGAGCGCCTGCGCGCGCATCCGGATGCACCGGACAACGACCGCGTGCTCTACCAGCTGGCCCGCGCGCACGAGACCACCGGCCAGCCGGAGCTGGCGCTCGATGCGCTGGACCAGTACGTGCAGCGCTATCCGGAGTCGCCGCGCATGGCCGAGGTGCAGTTCCGCCGCGGCGAGTTGCTGTTCGCAGCGCAGCGCTATCGCGACGCCGAGGCGGCGTATGCCGTGGTGACGCAGCGCGGGCCGGGCGAGTTCTACCAGCAGTCGCTGTACAAGCAGGGCTGGTCGCTGTTCAAGCAGGGCGCCAACGATGCCAGCCTGCCGGTGTTCGCGCGCCTGCTCGACCTGCGGCTGCGCGATGATGCGGCGCCCCAGGGCTTTCGTCCGATGGACAGCCTGCCGCGCGCCGAACGCGAGATCACCGACGACACGTTGCGCGCGATGACGCTGGTGTTCTCCTATCACGAGGACATCGAACCGGTGAACGCGCTGGTCGATCGCCTCGGAAATCCGCCCTATGCCTCGCTGCTGTATGCGCGCCTCGGCGACCTGCACATCGGGAAGGAACGCTTCCAGGATGCCGCGACCGCCTACCGGGCCTTCGTCGCGCGCGAGCCAGGCAGCGAGTTCGCGCCGGATCTCTCGGGCCGCGCCATCGACGCCTACAACCGCGGTGGCTTCGCGCAGCTGGTGCTCGAGGGCAAGCGCGAGTATGTCGACCACTACAACATCGGCACCGCGTTCTGGCAGCAGCGGCGCCCCGCGGACTATCCGGCGGTCGTCGATGGGCTCAAGACGCATCTGACGGACCTGGCCGCCTGGCACCACGCCGCCGCGCAGAAGAGCCGCCGCAACGAGGACTACACCCAGGCCGCGCAGTGGTATCGCGTGCACGTGCAGTCTTTCCCCGATGACCCGGACACCGCGCAGGTGAACTTCCGGCTTGCCGATGCACTGTACGAGGCCGGCCGTTTTGCCGAGGCAGTGGATGAATACGAGCGCAGCGCCTACGCCTATGCCACCGGCGTGGACCCGGCACGTGCCGCGTACGCGGCACTTTCCGCGTACCAGAAGCACCAGCCCGCACCCGCGGAGCAGGCAGCGTGGAACCTGCGCGCCACCGAGTCCGGCGTGCGCTTCGGCCAGACATTCCCGGAACACCCGGACAGCGCGATGGTGCTGGCGCGTTCGGTTGAAGCGCTGTACCAGGCCGGCCTGCTGCCGCGGGCCATCGAAGTGGCCGCCGTGCTGCTGGACCGGCAACCGCCGGCCGACGATGCGTACCGACGCATCGCGCACAGTGTCACGGGCCAGTCCCGCTTCGACCAGGGTGATTTCCAGGCGGCCGAGACGGCGTGGCTGCAGGCGCGGGCCATTCCGGGCGCGACCCCGCAGCAGCAGGCGGATCTGGTCGAGCGGCTGTCAGTGGCCGTCTATCGGCAGGGCGAGGCCAGGCGTGCCGCCGGCGATGCCGTCGGCGCCGTCGAAGACTTCCTGCGCGTCGGCATCGTGGCACCGGGGGCGCCGGCCGTCGAGACGGCACGCTATGACGCAGCCGCGGAGCTGATCCGCATCGAATCCTGGCCGCGCGCCATCGAAGTACTCGAGGGTTTCCGACGCGACTATCCGCGCAGCCCGCAGCAGGCCGATGTCACCGCGAAGCTCGCGGTGGCCTACATGCAGGCCGGGCGCGCCGAGGCCGCCGCCGCGGAGTTCGAGCGCATTGCCGGTGCGCGCGAGCAGCCAGCGGAGGTCCGTCGCGAGGCACTGGAGCTGGCCGCGGAGCAGCACGGGAAGACCGGCAACATGGCGCGCGCCGTGCCGTTGCTGGAGCGGCTGGTGGCCGAGTTCCCGACGCCCGTGCCAGAGCGCATCGAGACGCGCCAGCAGCTGGCCGAACACGCGCAGCGCAGCGGTGATGCCGCGCGGCTTGCGCACTGGCAGCGCGAGATCGTCAAGGCCGATGCCGCCGCTGGCGCCGCGCGCACGGACCGCACGCGCACGCTGGCCGCGCAGGCGAGTCTCGCTCTGGCCGCACCGGCGCGCGACGCGTTCCGCAATACCCGGCTGCGTGCGCCGCTGAACCGCTCGCTGCCGGCCAAGCGCCGCGCGCTCGACACGGCATTGGCGGCCTACCAGGCCGCGGCGGCCTACAACGTCGCGGACGTCACCACGCGCGCCAGCTTCGAGATCGCCGAGCTGTACCGGCAGCTGGGGGCCGACATCATCGCATCGGAGCGGCCGCGCAACATGGATGCGGACACGCTCGAGCAGTACGCGCTGCTGCTCGAGGACGAGGCGCTGCAGTTCGAGGAGCAGGCCATCGCGCTGCACGCGGCCAATGCCGCGCTGGCCCGCGACGGAGTGTATGACGATGGCGTGAAGGCCAGTTTCAACGCGCTGGCGACGCTGGTGCCGGCGCGGTATGGCAAGACCGAACTGTCGCAGCCGCAGGGTGTCGAGCTGTCGTTGCCGGACGAGGCCGTGCCGTCCTGGCAACTGGGCCTGCAGCAGCGCGATGCCGGCGAGCTTGCCGCCGCCGCCGAGGCGTTTGCCGACGCGGCCCGGTTCGCGCCGCTGAGCCCGGCCCCGCTGAACGAACTCGCGCTGGTGCAGCGGCAGCAGGGACAGTTCGCGGACGCCGCGGCGACCTATGCGCGCGCGCTGGCCGTCGCCCCGGACCACGCGCCGTCGCTGCGCAACCTCGGCGTGCTGCGCGACCTGTATCTGGATGACCCGGCCGGCGCCATCGAACCCTATGAACGCTACCAGGCCATCACCGGTGAGGAGCGGCCGGTGTCCAGCTGGATTGCCGATGTGCGGCGCCGCGCCGGCATTCCCGCGCCAGCCCCGCTGGCGCGGCCCGAGGCGGCGAGCGGTGCTGATGCCGATGGCAGCACGCAAGCCGCTGCCGGCACGGCTGCGCTGCCCGCTGCTGACGAGGCGCCCGCCGATGCCGCGGCGCCTGCCGGCGACCGCATCGCCGTCCCCCGCGCACAGGAGCCCTGACGTCATGAGATCCGCAGCACTGCTGGCGAGCGCGCTGGTCCTTTTCGCGACCGCTGCGCCCGCCGCGCAGCCCCCTCCCGCCGCCACTGACGCGGAACCCGCGGTCCGCACCTCACCGGCCGCCGAAGATCCGCAGGTCGGCCGCGGCAATCCCCGCGTGCGGGAGGTCCTGCCCGGCGCGGGCAGCCCACCAGCGCCTGCAATCCCGCAGTCCGATCCGGCCGCGGCTGTGCCCGCTGCGCCCGCGGCCTCCGCAGCGGCGCCAGCCGCGCGTGGCAGTGCCGATCGCATCGAACTGTCCGTCACGCAGATCACCGGCAATGCCGAACTGCCCCGCGTCATGTACGTGGTCCCGTGGAAGCGCCCGGAACCTGGCGAGATGGGCGGTCGGCCGGCGAAGAGCCTGCTCGACGAGGTGCTCGAACCGGTGGATCGCGATGTGTTCCGGCGGCAGAACCGGTACTACGAGGCCCTTCGGCCCGATGCCGGCACGAACCAACCCTGAGGCTTGAGAACCAGGTCGTGGCGCCGATGCGCCGACTCTTTCTAATGTGCGCAATGTCCTGTCCGTAGACAGGGGAGTGGAAATCCAGATGTTCAGCACTATCGTTCGTTTCATGCAGGAAGGCGGGGCGTTCATGTACCCCATTGCCCTCGTGCTGCTGCTTGGACTTGCCATCGCGATCGAGCGCTGGCTCTACCTGACGCGCGTGCGCATGAGCAACCAGTCATTGTGGAAGCAGCTCGAACCGCTGCTCGCCGCGGGCAATTTCCGCCAGGCCGCGCAGCTGTCCTCGCAGTCGACCTCCGCCATCGGCCAGATCCTGAACTACGGTCTGGCACGCATCCAGGGAGCCCGACGCCGCGATGACATCGAGAAGGCCATGGACGAGAGCCTGATGGGCATCGTGCCGCGCCTCGAACGGCGCACGCACTATCTGGCCAGCTTCGCCAACGTGGCGACGCTGCTGGGATTGCTGGGCACCATCGTCGGCCTGATCCAGGCGTTCCAGGCCGTCGGTGCCGCGAACCCGGCCGAGAAGGCGGACCTGCTGTCCGCTTCGATCTCAGTGGCCATGAACACCACGGCGTTCGGCCTGATCGTGGCCATTCCGCTGCTGATGGTCCACTCCGTGCTGCAGTCGAAGACCACCGCGCTCATCGACAACCTCGAGCTCGCCTCGGTCAAGTTCCTGAACTCGGTCACCGAACGCTCCGCCGCCGCACAGCAGCAGGACTGAGAAATGATCTCGCGCAGCTACCGCGCCCGGCGCCGCGCCGACGCGGATGAACTGAACATCACGGCTTTCCTGAACCTGATGGTCGTGCTGATTCCGTTCCTGCTGCTTTCTGCCGTGTTCTCCCGCCTGACCATCCTGCAGCTGAACCTGCCGGGCGAGTCCACACCGTCCGCCGAGACGGCCACGCTGCAGCTCGAGGTCATCGTGCGCGCTGATGGCATTGAAGTGGCCGATCGTGGCACGCGTGTGCTGCAGCGCTTCCCCAGTTCCGCGGCTGCCGGCTACGACTACCAGGGCCTGAACGACTTCCTGCAGACGCTGAAATCCCGGTATCCGCAGGTCACCGACGCGACCATCCTGCTGCAGCCGGATACGCCCTATGACATCGTCGTGCAGGCGATGGACGCGGTGCGCGCATTCACCGCCACCGAGGGCGGCACGGCGCGCATGGCAGAACTGTTTCCCGACATCTCGATCGGGGATGCGCCCGTCACATGAGTTCCGCGCGCGCCAAACGCATGGAGAAGCACCACAAGCGCAACCGGCCCGCTGCGCTGTCGCTGGTGTCGCTGATGGACATCTTCACGATCCTGGTGTTCTTCCTGCTGGTCAACCAGGCGGAAGTGGCCGAGCTGGACGTGCCACAGAACATCGAGCTGCCCGAGTCGATGGCCCTGCAGCCGCCATCGCAGACCGTGGTGGTGATGGTGACTCCGGAGCATGTGCTGGTGCAGGGCGAACCGGTCGCGACCATCGCCGAGGTGGACGCGCAGCCGCAGCTGATCATCGCGCCGCTGCGCGCCGCGCTGCAGAGCCAGTCCGACCGCATCCTCAAAGCCGATGCGCAGGCCTCCATCGAGGATCGCGAGATCACGGTGCTCGGCGACAAGACGGTGCCCTACCGGATTCTCAAGAAGGTGCTGGCCACCTGCACCGCCGCGGACTACGGCAAGCTGTCACTGGCCGTCGTGCAGAAGGAAGAGGCGCTGGTCATGGCGGGCGGCGGCGGATGAACAGCGTTCCGCTCGCGCCACAGTACCGCTCGTTCAGGCTATGGGACCTGGACGTGGAGCAGGAGCGCCGCTTCCGCAGGCTGTGGACCGTGCTGCTCGCGGTCGGACTGGTGCTGGCAGTCGTCCTGTCACAGGTCCAGCTGCCCGAGCGCTCCACGCTCGCGCAGCCGACCATCCCGCCGCGGCTGGCGAAGATCGTCATCGAGCGGGAGCTGCCACCCCCGCCGCCGCCGCCACCGCCGGCAGTGGTCGAGAACGTCCCGCTTCCCGAACAGCCGCGCGCGGACGTGCCACCGCCCCCGCCCGAGCAGCGCCAGGAACAGGCCCGGCGCCGCGCCGAGGCGCAGCTGGCGAATGTGCGCAACGAGCTGGCCAGCATCCGTGAGTCGATTTCCGGCCCGCCGGTCAGTGACTCGCGGAACCTGACGGGCGCAGTGGGTGCGCAATCCAGGGCCGAGCGCTCGCTGATCACCTCACGCGCCGGCACCGCCAGTGCGGGCGTCGCCGCGGCCAGCGCCAGTCGCGGCTTCGGCGGCGCCACCGGCGAGGTAGCCGCCCATACCACCGGCACCGTGGAATCGAACGTGACCGCGGCCGCGGAAGCCGCCAGTGTCACGCGCGGCAGCAGCGGCAAGGCGGGGCGCGGCGCCGAGGAGATCGAGCAGGAGTTCGACCGCAACAAGGGCGCCATCTACGCGCTGTACATCCGCGCATTGCGCGAGCAGGCGGATCTGCAGGGCAAGGTCGTGCTCGAGTTCACCATCGCGCCGGAGGGTGCCGTGACCGCCTGTCGCGTCGCGTCCAGCGAACTGGGCAATCCGGAGCTCGAGGCGCGCATCTGCACGCGCGTGCGCGGCTTCCGCTTCCCGGCGCGCGATGTGGCGCCGATCACCACCACGAAGCCCATCGACTTCTTCCCGCAGGGCTGAGGGCCGGCAGGTGCGGCGGCCGCGCGTCCGCTGCACGATCCATGACACCCGCGGCCGGGTTCCCTAGAATCGCCCGGCCGTGGACCGCCACCAGATCCAGTTCCCGCCCAAGCACCTGGCACTGCGCGAGGACGTGCACCAGCTGGGCGTGATGCTGGGCGAGATGCTGCAGGAGCAGGGCGGCGCATCGCTGTACGAACTGGTCGAAGGTGACCGCCGCTGCGCCATCGAGCGCCGTGATGCCGGGGGCGACCCGGAACACCTGCTGGAAGTGCGCGTGGCCGGACGGCCGCCCGCCGTCGCGCGTGACATGGTCCGCGCGTTCTCCACCTGGTTCCAGACCGTGAACCTTGCGGAGAAGGTGCATCGCATCCGGCGCCGCCGCGAATACTTCCTCGCCGATGGCGGCAAGCCGCAGCCCGGTGGCATCGAGGATTCGCTCGCGCGCCTGAAGGCGCAGGGACTGTCGCTGGATGACACGCTGGCGCTGCTGGGATCGTTGCGCATCCATCCGGTGTTCACCGCGCATCCGACGGAATCCACGCGCCGCACGCAGCTGCGGCGGCAGCGGCGCATGGCCGATGCGTTGCTCGAGCGGCTCAATCCCAGTCTCGATCCGCAGGAACAGCGCCATGTGTGGGCGCGCCTGCGCATGGAGCTGACCTCCGGCTGGCAGACCGAGGATCACCTGCGCAGCCGCCTCACCGTGGCCGACGAGCGCGAGCATGTGATGTTCCACCTCGCCGAGGTGATGTACAGCATCGTGCCGCGCTTCTACGAGGAAATCGGCGCCGCGCTCGGGCAACTCTATGGCGCGGACCTCTCCGGCGCGGCACCGCCGGTGGTGCTGAGCTTCGGCACGTGGGTGGGCGGCAACATGGATGGCGCGCCGGAAGTGGGCGCGAAGACGATCCGCGAGACGCTGGCGCGCCAGCAGCAGGTGATCGTCAATGCCTACTTCAGCGACTGCCAGGAACTCTCGCAGCTGCTGTCGCAGAGTGCCGGACGCGTGCCGGTGTCCGCCGAGCTGCGCCGTCGCATCGACGAGTACGCGCTGCTGCTGCCTGGGTCGCGTTCGGTGGCGCCCGCGCGCCACGACCAGATGCCCTACCGCATCTATTTCGCGCAGCTGGCCGAGCGGCTGCGCAAGACCTGGGAGACCCGCCCGGGCGGCTATGAGCGCGCCGCGCAGTTCCGCGCCGATCTGGTGCTCGCGGCCGACAGCCTGAAGGCCAACCGCGGCGTGCATGCCGGCTACCAGCTGGTGCGCCGCCTGCTGCTGCGGCTGGACACCTTCGGCTTCCACCTGGCATCGCTCGAGCTCAAGCAGCGCGCCGAGGTGCATCACCGGGTGATCGCGCAGGGGCTCGACGATGCCGCGTGGACGACGCTGACGCGTGATGCACGCACACGCCGGCTCGCCGATCTCCTGCATCGCAACGTCGGCCCCGTGGCGCCGCTGGATGCGCTGTCCCGTCGAACCCTGGCCGTGTTCGAGGCCGCCATGCAATGCCGCATGCGCTATGGCCAGCGTGCCATCGGCGATTACATCGTCGCGGCGACCGCAGGCGCCGACGATGTGCTCGCGCCGCTGGTGCTGGCGCGCTGGGCCGGCGTCGATGACCGCAAGTCCGGCGCGGTGGGCATGGACATCGCACCACTGTTCGAGTCCGGCCCGAGCCTGGATGCCGCCGGACAGACGCTCGGCACGCTGCTGGCGGATCCGTCCTACCGGGAACATCTGCGCGCGCGCGGCGTGCCGCAACCGGCCTATATCGGCTATGGCGAGGCGGGCCGCGACGGCGGCTTCGTCGCGATGCGCGTGTCGGCCTATCTGGCGCAGCGCGCGCTGCAGGACACGGCGGCGCAGGCCGGCGTGGCGCTGCGCCTGAACCATGCGCGCGGCGGCAGCATCGCGCGCGGCGGCGCGCGCCTCGATGCGATGGTGCGGGCCGCTCCGCCCGACACCATCGATGGCGTGCTGCATGTCACCGAACAGGGCGAGACCGTCGCGCAGAACTACGGTCTGCGCTCCAACGCGCTGCGTTCGCTGGAACGCGCCTTTGGTGTGCTCGGGCTTGCCACGCTGGAGCGCCGCCGCCGCACCGCGCAGCCGGAACCAGAGGCACTGTCTGAACTGGCGGTCGCCTTGCGCAACCGCAGCCGCGCGCTGTGGCGCGCGCTGTGCGTGCACGACGCGGGCTTCCAGGATTTCTTCCGCGCCGCCACGCCGATCGATGTGATCGAGCGCATGCAGATCGGCTCGCGCTCGATCTGGCAGCCGGGGGGCGAGGGCGCGGAGGCGCTGCGCTGCTCGCCATGGGTGTTTGCGTGGTCGCAGGCCCGCCTGTTCCTGCCCGGCTGGTATGGCGCCGGCACCGCGCTGCACGAGGCGCTGGCACACGCCGGCAGCGCGCCCCTGCGGGCCGCATACCAGCAGTGGCCGTTCTTCCGGCTGCTGGTGGACGACCTGGAGTCGCAGCTGGCCCGCACCGATTTCGGCATCGCCGCGCACTATGCGGCGCTGGCGTCGCCGGAGCGCGCCGGCTACCTGCCGCGGCTGGAGGCCGAATACGGCCGCTGCCGCGATGCCGTGCTGGCGATCAAGGACCAGGCGAACCTGCTGGACGGCGATGCCACGCAACAGCGCGCCATCCAGTTGCGAAACCCCTACGTCGACCCCATGAACCTGATGCAGGTCGACCTGCTGCGCCGCTGGCGCGCCACCGCGCGCGAGGACCAGGATCTCTTCGAGGCTTTGGTTGCCAGTGTCAGCGGAATCGCGCAGGGCCTGCAGACCACCGGCTGACATATAACGCGGCCGCAGGTCAAAATAACGGGCTCCCGGAGCCCCCTGTCATGCCCGATCGATTAGAGTGCCGCCGTGTACAGATATGACGAAATCGACGCCACCCTCGTAGCCGAGCGCGTCAGCCAGTTCCGCGACCAGACGCGGCGTTTCCTCGATGGCACCCTGTCGGAGGACGAATTCCGTCCGCTGCGCCTGCGCAACGGGCTGTACATCCAGCGCCACGCGCCGATGCTGCGTGTGGCCATCCCCTATGGGCTGCTCGCCACGCGCCAGCTGCGCATGCTGGCGCACCTGGCGCGCAAGTACGACCGCGGTTACGGCCACTTCACCACGCGGCAGAACATCCAGTACAACTGGCCGAAGCTCGAGGATGTGCCCGACATGCTGGCCGATCTGTCCAGCGTCGAGATGCACTCCATCCAGACCAGCGGCAACTGCATCCGCAACACCACCTCCGATCATTTCGCCGGCATCGCCGTCGACGAGATCGAGGATCCGCGTCCCTACTGCGAGATCATCCGCCAGTGGTCGACGCTGCATCCGGAGTTCAGCTACCTGCCGCGCAAGTTCAAGATCGC
>CAZWDR010000042.1:0-22405 GCA_964632365.1 uncultured Steroidobacteraceae bacterium | reverse complement strand
TCACGCAGGCGCACCTGCTGCGCCACCGTCTGGGCTATCGCGGCGAGATGCGCGCGGTGGGCAAGATCCGCGCGGACCAGATGTTCTTCCTCGCGCGTAGCGGCTTCGATGCCTTCGAACTGCTCGACGATGAAGACCCGGCGGTGGCCGTCGCGCAGCTGGACCGCTTCAGCGTGGCGTACCAGCAGGGCGTCGAGGGGCTGGCGCAGCCGCGTCGGCGCTACGGCGGCTGACGCGGTCCGGAGGCAGTCGTGACGCGCCGGGATGCGCGTCGTCTACATGAGGCGCCCGATGCGCGTCATCTACATGACGCGCAATGGTGCTTCCGCACGGGCCGTTACGCCGAGCGCGTCACCCGACCGGACTGACGCGGACGCTGCCGCGCATGCTGGCGGTTCTGGTCCGGCCGGCGGTGGCGCGACTGATCCTGCGGGCGGGCCTGCTGTTCCACGGGCGCACCGGGACGCGGCGCGGGTTCCGCGACGCTGAACGTGGGCAGCGGCATGCTCGGGATGTCCTGGCCGAGCAGCTTCACGATGTCGCGCATGAACGGGTGCTCGTCCGGCGACACCAGCGATACGGCCTTGCCGGTGGAGCCGGCGCGCGCCGTGCGTCCGATGCGGTGCACGTAGTCCTCGGGAACATTCGGCAGCTCGTAGTTGACCACGTACGGCAGCTCCTTGATGTCGAGCCCGCGCGCGGCCACTTCGGTGGCCACCAGCGCCACGATCTTGTTGTCCTTGAAATCGGCCAGGGCGCGCACGCGCGCATTCTGGCTCTTGTTGCCATGGATGGGCAGCGCGGGAATGCCGGCGCGACAGAGCTGATCGGCAAGGCGGTTCGCGCCGTGCTTGGTGCGGGTGAACACCAGCACCTGGTGCCAGTTGCCCTCGGTGACCAGATGCGCCAGCAGGTGGCGCTTGTGGTCCTTGGGCACCCGGTAGGCGATCTGCTCCACCTTGTCGGCCGTGCGGTTCGGCGGATTGACCTCGATTGCAAGCGGATCGCGCAGCAGGTTCTGCGCCAGGCCCCGGATGTCATCGGAGTAGGTGGCCGAGAACATCAGGTTCTGGCGCTCCTTCGGCAGCATCGCGCGCACGCGCTTGATGGCGTGGATGAAGCCCATGTCGAGCATGCGGTCGGCTTCGTCCAGCACGAACATCTGCACCTCGGCCAGCGACACGGCGCGCTGCTGGGCGAGATCGAGCAGGCGTCCTGGCGTCGCCACCAGGATGTCGCAGCCGCGGCGCAGTGTTTCCATCTGCGGCCGTTCGCTGACACCGCCGAAGATCACGGTGGAGCGCAGGTCGGTGTTGTGACCATAGTGGCGCACGCTCTCGGCCACCTGCGCGGCCAGTTCGCGCGTCGGCGTGAGGATCAGCGCGCGCGGCGCGGTGCCGCGGCGGGCCTGCAGCTTCTGCAGCATGGGCAGCACGAAGCTGGCGGTCTTGCCGGTGCCGGTCTGGGCGCCGGCCAGCACGTCACGGCCCGACAGCACCGCGGGAATCGCGGCCTGCTGGATCGGGGTGGGGGTGGTGTAACCCTTTTCGGAAACGGCGGAGAGCAGCCCGGGCGACAGCCCGAGATCGGAAAAATTCATGAATTACCTTTGTGGGGAACCGAAGTTCGCGAGACTTGACGGATTCCGGTCGTGGATCAGACCGGTCGCGATCCGGTAGAGACGTGCGGACTATAGCACAGGCGGACAGCTCCGCCGACCGAAGTCGGCGGACCTGGGTCGCAGTTGCTGTCAGCGAGCCTCGCGCCCGCGATAAAGCCGCGGCATGAAGAAGTACAACACCAGTGCGCCAACCGCGATGACCAGCGCCAGCGGCGACTCGGGCCCGATCCATATGGGACTGGTGCCCACGGCGGCCACGACCAGCGCGAGCAACGCCGCCGAGCCCACCACCACGACCTGGTTGCCGCGGATCTCGCCCACGCCGCGTGCGATCAGCAGGATCGCCGCGACCGTCGTGCAGCAGACGATCACGATGCCCAGCCACGACCCCTGCATCAGCAGTGCGGGGTCATACGCCCACAGGAATGGCAGCAGCGCCGCCATGATGGACATGCGCATGCTGATCCAGCCGGTGCGCCACATGTCGGCGTTGGCAATGCCTGCGGCGACATAGGCAGAGACGGCCACGGGCGGGGTGAGGAAGGACATCACGCCGAAGTACAGGATGAACATGTGCGCGCCCATCGGCGTGACGCCCATCTCGACCAGCGCCGGCGCGACAATGCTGGCCAGTACCACATAGATCGCGGTGGTGGGCATGCCCAGCCCCAGCACGATGCACAGCACCGCAGTGAGTGCGAGCATCGCCAGCAGGCCCCAGTCGGCGCCCACCTGGACCAGGATCACGGACAGCGACTGGCCGAGGCCGGTCAGGCTCATGATGCCGACGACGACGCCGGCGGCGCCGGCCACCAGGATCAGCGGAATCAGGATGCTGCCGCTACCGAAGATGAACTCGCTCCACTCGGCGCGGGTACGCAGGCGTTTGCGCAACAACCCGAGTGCCAGCAATGCCACCGATGCGCCCAGGGCGGCGTACTGCGCACCAAAACCTTCGAAGAACAGCAGGTAGACCAGCAGCATCATCGGCAGCACGAAAATCCAGCCGTTGCGCAACGCCGTGCCAAGTCGCGGCAGGCTGGCCTTCGGCAACCCGGCAAGCCCCATGCGCGCCGCAGATGCATCCACCTGCAGGTACAGGCAGAGGAAGTAGAAGATCGCGGGCAGGGTGGCAGCCAGTGCCACGGCCCCATAGTCCACATTGAGGAACTCGGCCATCAGGAAGGCCGTCGCACCCATCACCGGCGGTGCCAGCACGCCGCCGGTCGAGGCAGTGGCTTCGACCGCGGCGGACTGCTCCGCCGTGAAGCCCATGCGCTTCATCATCGGGATGGTCACCACGCCGGTCGACATGATGTTGCTGACCGGCGAGCCGGTGACGCTGCCCATCATGCCCGAGGCCACCACCGCGATCTTCGCCGGTCCGCCGCGGCGCCGGCCCATCAGCGCCATGGCCGTGTCGGTGAAGAATTGCGTGGCGCCGCTGACTTCCATCAGCTTGCCGAACACGATGAAGGCCAGCACCACCGAGGCGATGATGCTGAGCACCGGTCCAGGGATGGCGCTGGTGTCGGAGTACAGGTACATCACCAGCAGTTCGGGCGTGATCGCATCGGCCTGCATCGGCCGCGGCAGCAGGTAGCCGAGCAGCGCATAGACCAGCATGATCAGCAGCAGCACCGCGATCGAGGTGCCGCAGGACTTGCGCACGCCCTCGATCATCAGCGCAATGCCCAGCGCACCGGGGATGAACTTGCCCAGCGTGTACCCCTCGATGTCGAACATCCAGCTTGCATAGTTGATCGCGAGCCACAGCCAGCACGCGATGGCCATGAAACCCAGCACCACGTCCACGGCGCTGGCGACGCGCCCATAGGGCCAGCGCAGGAACGCCGCGGCAGTGGCCACGCCCAGGTAGGGCCCCAGCCATTCCGGTTCGATCAGCGGCAGGCCGAGACGCGACGGCACGTCCATCGCCCAGAGCAGGCCCCCGAACAGCAGCACGAAGGTGTAGATGCGGTACAGCGCGGTCAGCGGCGTCGAACCCACCTTGACCGGGTTCTGCTCTTCCTCGAGCGCCTTCTCCACCATCTCGCTCATGGCGCCACCTCGAGCAGTGCCTGCTGGCGTGCCTCGTGCGCTTCGGTCCAGAGGCCCGCCTCGCGGAAGTAACGCACCGCGCCCTCGTGCCAGGGATGGCCGATGTTGACGGGCACGATCTCATCCGTCCCCACGGTGCGGAAGGCCGGCAGCCCCTGCTGCAGCTCGGCCCAGTTGCGGTGGATGGTCGACACCACGCGGTACACGTCGTCGGCGCTGACCAGCACGCTGGAGTTCAGGTAGACGTCCATGCGCGCCACACGTGTGGGCACCAGGATGCCCGGCGCTGCGGGGCCGGGCTGCATCTCGATCGCATCGAATCCCGGCATTGCGGTCAGCGCCGCCTCATTCGGGCCCAGCGGCAGGATGCGCAGGCCGCCGGGCACGGTGGCATTGGCCTCGCGGAACGCCGGGATGCCCAGCAGCGTGCTGGCCGAGGCCACGCGGCCCTCCACCAGCGCGCGGATGGCATCAGGCACGCCCGCCACCGTCACTGCGTCCACATCGTCGAGCGTGAGTCCGGCCGTGGCCAGCGTCGCCGCGTTGATGATGTCGAAGGGCACGTTCGCCCGGAAGCTGGTCACCACCGGGCGACCGCGCAGGTCGGCCATGGTCTCGATGCCCGAGTCGCCGCGCACGAAATACTGCAGCGGTGAGCGCGCCACCAGCATCACGGCGCGCAGGTTGTCCAGCGGCCGGTCATAGACGAGCTGGCCGCGATACGCGGCGGCGGTGTCGGTGGAATTGTTCAGGCCGAAGGGCAGCTCGCCGCGGTGCATCTGCGGGATGTACAGCGAGGAGCCGGTGTGCGGTCGCGCGGTGGAGGCCACGTCGAGTTGCTGTTCGAGCACGGTGCTGAGGCTGGTGCCGATCTGGTGATACAGCGTGCCGGAGGGGCCGGTGGCGAGGGTGATGCGTTGCAGGCCTTCGCCCGGGTCGCGCGGTGCGCAGGCGCTGGCCAGCAGCAACGCCAGCGTGGCCAGTACGGCCCGGTTCAGTCTCGCCACGGTTTTCCCCCACGTCGCCTTTCTGGCTATCGCACTATTGTGCTGCAGGCCCGGGCCGGCCGGCAAAAAGGATTGGCGCTCGTGATGCCGCGGCCCTACGGCTGTCGCAACCGCAGCTGCGCCTGCACGCTCGCGTTCGGCGACGTGAACGGATAGCCCGTCAGCGTCACCTCGCCCTGCGCGATCGTGCCGGTGAAGGTGGCGCCGCCCAGCACGGTGAACTGCAGGTGGCCGCCCGCGGTGCTGGTGAAGTCGCCGGCGAGCTGCTCGAATTGCTCCAGCGGACCGGACAGGCGCTCTTCCACCCAGTGCACGCGCAGAGACCAGGTGCCATCGCCATTGCCGTCGCTGTCGCGCAGTGACAGGCGGCCGGACACGATCGACTCGGGGTTCTCCCAGCTCTCGCGCGGCAGATCGTCGTAGGGCAGGGCCTTGCCGTTGAACTCGATCAGGTCGAAGAAGCACGGCTCGCCGACCGCGGCCGGCGTGCACACGCCGGACTGCACATGCACATCCGCCACCATCGTCACCAGCGCACCCTGCAGGCTGCTGTACTGGGTGGACACGGCCACCGTGGCGGGCTGGGGTGCGATGGCCGGCGCCGTGTACACCGCCGACCGGTTTTCCTGCACGACGACGGTGCCGACAGTGCCATCGCCGCCGGGGACGCCATTCACGGACCAGTTGCGTGTCAGGCTGCGGATCACCTGGCTGGGCCGGCACTCGGCGATCAGCGGCGCCAGCAGGTCATCCCGCGGCACGCGCTCGCAGACCACCAGCGTGAGCGGCAGCTGCTCTCCGGGCTTGATCGTGGCCGAACGCGGCGACAGCAGTGCACCGGTCACCAGCGACCAGTCGCTGAAATGGCGCGTGCTGACCGCCACCGTCCCTTCCTCCGCATCCAGCGTCACGTCCTCATGCAATGCCCAGTAGCCCTGGCTGTCCTGACTGGCGATGCGCAGCAGCTCCGGCGCGGAGCCGCCGATGCCGGACGGCGTGAAATGAAAGGTCAGGCGTGCCGGCGTCGCAAAGGTCACGCCTTCCGGCGTGAGCCGCCAGGCCTCGCCCAGTGCGCCGGGCGCAAGATTGGTGATGCGCTGGACGCCCACCACCTGGTCCGCTGCCAGTGCGCCGGCCGGGATCTGCAGTCGGACCATGCCGTCGGCCGACTCGAGCTCGCCGCCGGCTGCACCGATGGTCGTGATCACCGCCGCGTCCACAGCCTCGCCCACCGGGGTCGCGATCCCCTGTCCCGGAGCGGGAGGCGGCGCATCGTCCTCTCCGGAGCCGCCGCAGCCCGCGGCTGCAAGCAGGCTCAGCAGGCCCACGGCCAGCGCCCGGCATGGGGGTGAGGAGGGGAGGATCTGTCGCGGCGCCACTGCGGCGCAAAGCGGATAGGTGTCGTGCGTCATCGGGTCTCTTCTTCATTCGCATGGGAGGGGTTTTCCGGTGCGAAGGCATCCGGCCACGCAGCAGCAACACACTGCGCGCAGGCCACGATCGTGGCGGGACGGGAATCGGCTGTCCTGGCGACACGCGAACGGATGCGGCCGGCAGCGAACCGGGCGCGAGAGATCAGCGCGCGCGCCGGCCCAGCAGCGCCGCGGCGCGCACCGCGGAGGGCGTCACGCCGAAGCGGAGGCGGAAATTGCGATTGAAATGCGAGAGGTCATTGAAGCCGGATTCAAATGCAATGGCGGCGATGCTGCGGGGATCGCCGGCGGCGAGGCTGCGGTGCGCGAGATCCAGGCGCGTCTCGCGCAGGAATGCGGTGAAGGTCGTCCCCTGCTGCTCGAACAGTTCCTGGATATAGCGCGCGCTGACGCGCTGACGCCGGGCCACGGCGTGCACGTCGAGCGTCGCATCACACGCGCGCGCCCGCACATCCCTGCGCGCCAGCTCCAGACGCGCGGCACGCAGGCCGTCGAGCCGGCCCTCGGAGGGCCGGCCTGCGAACGCGTCGAGCACCACGCCCACCAGATCGTGGATGTGCCGGGCCGTCGTCTGCCCGGCCGGCGCTCCCGTCGGCGGTGTTGCGCGCAGCAGGTTGGCGTAGCCGGCCAGCAATTCCGCGCCGGGCGTCGCGCGCGGGATGTGATAGCACGGCGCAAGGTCCAGTTGCGGCACGCGCTGCGCGATCTCGCGACGGTCCAGCGACAGCACCTCCACCGCCGAGGACCGCTGGTGCCGCACCTCGAAGCAGGTGCCCTCGTTGACCAGCATCAGGTCGCCCGCATCCACGCTGAACGCCGGGCCGCCTTCCACCGACACCTCGTGATCGTCCGAGACGACCGCCAGCGTGTAGTTGTCGCGCCCGTCGCCCAGCAGGTCGCGCGCACGGCGCGCGACCATCGGCGGATACTGCGCGCGCGCCAGCGCCACGCCGCCGGCCAGCGCGAAGAATGTGATGTCGACGTGCAGGTCGGCGCCATGCAGCGGATCGAAGCGCATGCCCGCCCAGTTGCGGGCGACGAAGTCATGCACGTATGCCCGCCGCTGGCGTTCAGGAACGTCGCGGGTGCTCAGATGCTGCATGGACGAGACCGGATGACGCGGAAGTGCCGTGCCGCCTCAGCCGATCGCCGCCCGCAGTTCGCGTGCCAGCGAATCCACGTGATCGCGCGAGTGTTTCGCCGACAGGAAGCCGACTTCGAACGCACTGGGTGCCAGGTAGATGCCGGCTTCGAGCAGCTTGTGGAACACCGGCCCGAACGGCGCCGGCGGCTTCGCCTTCAGGTCGTCGAGGCTGCGCAGCGGCGCGGCGTCCGCAGCCAGATAGGGCCAGAACAGCGAACCCACGCGCTGCACGGTCAGGCCGGGAACGCGCGCGAGCTGCTCGTCGAGATAGCGCCCGAGGTCTTCGAGCTGGCGATACACATTGCCATCCGCGAGCTGCTCCAGCGTCGCGAGTCCCGCGCACATCGCCACCGGATTCGCCGACAGTGTGCCGGCCTGATACACCGGCCCCACCGGCGCGACCAGTTCCATGTATTCGCGCTTGCCGCCATACGCGCCCACGGGAAAGCCGCCGCCAATCACCTTCCCGTAGGTGACCAGATCCGGCTCGAAGCCATGCAGGCCTGCGAAACCTGCGAAGCCGAGCCGGAAACCGCTGATCACCTCGTCGAGGATCAGCAGCGCGCCATGCTGGCGGCACACCTTTTCGATATGGCGCAGATAGTCGAGGCGCTGGGGCAGCAGGCCGTAGTTGGCCGGCAGCGGCTCGATGATCACCGCGGCGATGTCATCGCCGTGACGCGCGAACGCCGCATCGACGGCCGCCTCGTCGTTCAGCGGTGCGACCAGCGTGCCGTCGAGCACGCCGCGGTTCAGGCCCGCACTGTCCGGCTCGGTGGCCTCGGCAAGACCGGAGCCGGAGCGGATCAGCATCGAATCGGCGTGACCGTGATAGCAGCCGTCGAACTTCAGGACCAGCTGGCGCCCCGTCGCGCCGCGCGCGACGCGCAGCGCCGACATCACCGCCTCGGTGCCGGAGTTCACGAAGCGGATGCTCTGCACCCAGGGAATGCGCTGCGTGATGAACTCGGCGAGCCGCAGGGAATAGGGCTCGGCCGTGCCGAGGCTCCACCCGCGACCGATGGCCTGCACGGCGGCATCGCGCACGGCGCCGTTGCCATGGCCGAGGATCAGCGGCCCGAAGGCCATGCAGAAGTCGATCAGGTCGCGCCCGTCGACATCGCGGATCATCGCGCCCGACCCGCCGATCATGAAGCGCGGCGTGCCGCCCACGCCCTTGAATGCGCGCACCGGAGAATGCACGCCACCCGGTGACACCTTGCGCGCGCGTTCGATCAGGGAATCCGAATAACCCATGTCAGACCAGCCATTCGCGCGCATGGCGCGTTCCGTAACTGATGATCATCGATGCCCCGGCGCGCACGAAGCCGGCCCAGGCCTCGCGATGCGCGCGAACGCGATCGGCCAGCCCCGCCTGCGCCATCAGCTCGATGCCGGCATATTCACCGCTCACCTCATACACCGCCCAGGGCTGGTGGAAGCGGCGTGACAGGTCCGCCAGCACGTCGAGATAGGGCATGCCCGGCTTCACCATCAGGATATCGGCGCCCTCGGCCACATCGCGCTCCACCGACAGGTGCGCATCGTTCAGGCGCGAGGGATCGATCTGGTAGCTGCCGCGGTCGGACAGCTTCAGGTCCTCGCCCTTCGGCGCCGAATCCGCGGCGACGCGGAACGGACCATAGAAGCTCGAATGGAACTTCGCCGCATAGCTCATCAGCACGGTGCGCTCGAAGCCGTTGGCATCGAGCGTGCGGCGCATCGCGCCGATGCGGCCGTCCATCATGTCGCTGGGCGCGATGCAGTCCGCCCCGGCCTTTGCGAAGGCCAGTGCCGCAGCCACCAGCTCGCGGACGCTGGCGCCATTGTCGAGGTGGTCGTGCGAGTCGTTCAGCACGCCGCAGTGTCCATGGGGCGTCGCCGAGCACAGGCACACGTCCACGGCCAGCCACACCGCGTTGCCGAAGCGCGCCTTCACGGCGGCGATCTGGCTCGCGGTGAAGGCCCAGTCGATGTCACGTTCTTTCTGCCGGGCGGGCACGCCGAACAGCAGGAACTTGCTGACGCCGGCTGCCAGATCCGCCTCGATCTGCCGCAGCAGCGTCTCGGGGGTGTCGCGGTAGACATCGGTGAGGCCGGGGATCTCCTCCCGGGCCTTGATGCCTTCGACCACGAACAGCGGCTGGATGAACTGTTCCGGATGGGGGCGGGGCCCACGCGTGAGGGCCCGGATATGGGGGTCCTGGCGCAGCCGCCGGAGGGTGGTTCGCGTCATGGGAAATCCTGCGGGTGGGGCGCAGCGATCGAGCTGCGGGAGGTCCACAATCCTGCCACAAATAACCGGGCTTATGCGCACGGCGGTGCCGTGATAGTCCAATGTTATGAAGCACATGGCGACAATGACCACATGTCCGATGCAACCGAACTCGAGGCCACGCTTCAGCCCAAGATCGCGGCGACCATCGCCCAGCTGCAGGCCGCCGTGCGCGCCTATGGCCGGGTGGTCTATTCGAGCAGCCTGGGTGCCGAATCGCTGGTGCTCACCGACCTGATCTGGACCCACGCGCCCGAGATCGAGATCTTCACGCTGGACACGGGGCGGCTGCATGAGGAGACGCTGAACCTGATCGAGCGCCTGGAGCGTCGCTACGGCCGCCGCATGAAGGTGTATTACCCGGATCCGGCCGCATTGCAGGCCTGGGTGTCGGCCAACGGCATCAATGGGTTCTTCAACGGGGTCGCGGAGCGGCAGGGCTGCTGCGCGGTGCGCAAGATCGAGCCGTTCAAGCGCGCGATCGCCGGCGCCAATGCCTGGATCACCGGCGTGCGTCGGCAGCAGTCGAACACGCGCGCGCTGGCGCAGCCGGTCGAGATCGACGAGGCCAACGGCGGCATCGCGAAGATCAGTCCCATCCTCGACTGGACGCACGATGAGGTCTGGCACTACATCCGCTCGCGTCGCCTGCCGTACAACCCGCTGCACGACAAGGGTTTCCCCAGCATCGGCTGCGCGCCATGCACCCGTGCGGTGCAGCCGGGCGAGGACAGCCGCGCCGGCCGCTGGTGGTGGGAGAACAGCGAATCGAAGGAGTGCGGCCTGCACCCGCGCATCCGGACCAAGCCGGCCGCCTGACACCCCTTAAGATCGCCAGATGGACTTTCTGCCGATCTTCCTCGATGTCCGCGACCGCACCGCCGTGGTGGTCGGCGGCGGCATCGTCGCGCACCGCAAATGCGAGCACCTGCTGAAGGCCCATGCACGCGTGCGCGTGGTCGCGCCGCAGCTATGCGCCGACCTTGCCGTGTTTCGCGACCTGGGCCGCATCGAGCATCGCCCGGTGCCGTTCTCCGCTTCGCAGCTCGATGGCGCGCTGCTGGTCATCGCGGCCACCGATGACGATGCCGTCAACGAGCAGGTCGCTGTGGCTGCACGTGAGCGCAACATCCTCGTCAACGTGGTGGACGACGCCGCACGCTGCGGTTTCATCTTTCCAGCCATCGTCGATCGCTCGCCGCTGATCGTCGCGGTTGGCACCGCCGGCAGCTCGCCGACCCTGGCGCGGCGGGTGCGCACGCAGATCGAGGCCTTGCTGCCGGAGCGTCTGGGCCAGCTCGCCGACTATGCCGGGCGCTGGCGCCAGGCGGTGCAGCGCGCGCTGCCGGCGCTCCCGCAGCGGCTGCGCTTCTGGGATGCGTTCTTCAATGGCCCGGAGGCGGCAAGTCTGCTGGCCGGCGACGCCCGGGGCGCGGACCAGGCCATGCAACGCAGCCTCGATGCCGCGCAGGCCGGCGCTGCGCGCCCGGCCGGCGAGGTGTACCTGATCGGCGCGGGGCCGGGGGATCCGGACCTGCTGACGCTGCGCGCCCAGCAGCTGCTGCAGCAGGCGGACGTGCTGCTGTACGACCGCCTGGTGCCGGAGGCCATCCTGGGCCGTGCGCGGCGCGACGCGATCAAGATCAATGTCGGCAAGACGCCAGGCCAGCACGAACACACCCAGGAATACATCAATGCGCTGCTGCTGGAGCAGGCGCGCGCCGGCCACCGCGTGGCGCGCGTGAAGGGCGGGGATCCCTTCGTGTTCGGCCGCGGCGGCGAGGAACTGGCGGTGCTGCGCGAGGCCGGCATCCCGGTGGTGGTCGTGCCCGGCATCACCGCGGCGCTGGGTGCCGCGGCCAGTGCCGGGCTGCCGCTGACGCATCGGGGCCTTTCGCAGGCGGTGACCTTCATCACCGCCACCGGCGCGCAGGCGATGAAACTCGACTGGCGGGCGCTGTCCCATCCGCATCACACGCTGGTGTTCTACATGGGCGGCGCGCGCGTCGACTACATCGCCGCGCAGCTCACGGGCAACGGGCTTTCCGCGGCGACGCCCGTGGCGCTGCTGGAACGCGCCACGTGGCCCGACGAGCGCGTGCTGACCACGACACTTGCGGACCTGCCCGCCGTGGCGGCGGCCGCGCAGCTTCGCTCGCCCACGCTGCTGGTGGTGGGCGAGGTGGCCGCACTGGCGCAGGTGAAGGGGCTGGTGGCCGCACGCGGTGACATCTCACCGCACCCGGGGCAGACTGCATGAGAACGCGCATCGGGAACTGACCGGACCCACATCGCATGACCCAGCTTCACAAGACCCTTCCGTTGCGCGCTGCGGTGCTGCTGCTTGCCCTCGGCTGCACTGTCGTCGCGAGCGCGGCCCAGCCCGCACAGCGGCCCACGCGCAGCGCCGGCGAAATCATCGACGCGTCACCGCCGGAACACTGGCGCCGTCCCGATCCGCAGAACCTGCTGTTCATGCAGGTCGGCAGCGGTGTGGTGGTCATCGAGCTTGCGCCACAGTTCGCGCCGGAGCATGTCGCGAACATCCGCACGCTGGCGCGCGAGCATTTCTGGGATGGCACCAGCGTCTATCGCGTGCAGGACAACTTCGTCGCGCAGTTCGGCGACCCCGACGCTGCGGATGAAACGCGGGCGAAGTCCCTGGGCAGCGCGAAGCGCAAGCTGCCGGCGGAGTTCCACCGCTCCGCCACGGGCCTGCCCTTCGATCGCCTGCCCGACGTCGATGGCTGGGCGCCCGAGGTCGGCTTCGTCGAGGGCTTTCATGCCGCACGCGCACCGCGCCAGAACCGCGCGTGGCTGGCGCATTGCTATGGTGCCGTCGGGGCCGGTCGCGGCAATGCCGACGACAGCAGCCTCGGCGCCGAGCTTTATGTGGTGATCGGCCAGGCCCCGCGGCAGCTCGACGACAACATCACCGTGGTGGGCCGTGTGCTGATGGGCATGGAGCTGCTCAGCGCGCTGCCGCGCGGTGACGGCCCGATGGGCTTCCACGAGAATCCGGCCGGGCGCACGCCGATCCGCGCCATCCGGCTGGCCACCGAAGTGCCCGAGGCGGTGCGGCCCAAGCTGGAGGTGCTGCGCACCGACAGCAGCACCTTCCGCGATGCCACCGAGGCCCGTCGCAACCGTGTGGACGAGTTCTACAAGCGTCCCGCCGGACACATCGATTTGTGCAATGTGCCGGTGCCGGTGCGCATCGCGCGCTGACGCCGCGGCGGCATCGCCTCGCACCGCGCGTTGCACCGCCCATTCAACGTTCCGTCTTTGACCGCAGCCGTCAGGCTGCCAGCCCAGGGGAGATGACCGAGAGATGAGTCTGCGCAAGGATTTCGTGGATGCCGTGGGCAACACGCCGCTGCTGCGCCTGAACGGCCCGAGCGAAGAGACTGGCTGCGAGATCCTCGGCAAGGCCGAGTTCATGAACCCGGGCGGTTCGGTGAAGGATCGCGCCGCACGCTGGATCGTGCAGGACGCCGAGGCCCGGGGCCTGCTGAAGCCCGGCGGCGCGGTCGTCGAGGGCACTGCCGGCAATACCGGCATCGGCCTTGCGCATGTGTGCAATGCGCGCGGCTACCGCCTCATCCTGCTGATGCCCGACAACCAGTCGCCGGAGAAATACCAGCTGCTGCAGGCGCTGGGTGCCGAGGTGCGCAAGGTGCCCGTGGTCCCCTACAGCAATCCGGCGCAGTACCAGCACCAGGCCGGGCGCCTCGCCGCCGAGCTGCCCAATGCGATCTGGTCCAACCAGTTCGACAACACCGCCAACCGCCGCGCGCATGTCGAATCGACCGGACCGGAGATCTGGGCGCAGACCGGCGGGCGTATCGATGCCTTCGTCGCCGCCAGCGGCACCGGCGGCACGCTGGGCGGAACATCGGAATTCCTGAAGTCGAAGCGCCCGGGCATCCGCACCGTGCTGGCCGATCCACCCGGCAGCGGGCTGTTCAACTTCATCCGCAACGGCGAGGTGAAGGCCACCGGTTCCGGCTCCATCACCGAGGGCATCGGCATCGGCCGCATCACCGACAACTTCAAGGATGCGCCGGTGGACGACGCCGTGCACATCGAGGATGCCGAGACGGTCACGATGGTGTATCGCCTGCTTCAGGGCGAGGGGCTGTTCCTCGGCAGCACCAGCGGCATCAACGTGGCCGCCGCGGTGCGCGTGGCGCGCGAGCTGGGTCCGGGGCATACCGTGGTGACCGTGCTCTGCGATGGCGGCGCGAAGTATGTGTCGCGCCTGTATGACCGGGAGTGGCTGGCCGGCAAGGGACTGCTGGACGCTGCCGAAGCAGGACGCAACGCGGCCATGCGCCGCTGATCGCGCCCCCGCGCCCCCGCGCCGCGCGCGGGCGCGGCGGCCGCGCTGAGGCTATAGTGCCGCCATGCGCCTGATCCTCCCTCCCGGCGTTTCGGAACGACAGTTCCAGCGCGCCCTGACGGCCTTCGCCGGCGTGGTCGGCCGCGACTGGGTGCTCGACGGCGATACCGATCGCGAGACCTACCTGGACATCTATGCGCCCGGCAACGAGGAGGCGCATGCCCCGGCGGCCGCGGTCTCGGTGGAATCCACCGAACAGGTGCAGGCCATCGTGCGCCTCGCCAACGAGCATCGCATTCCGCTGTGGCCCATCTCGCGCGGCAAGAACTTCGGTTATGGCGGTGCCGCGCCGCGCATGGCCGGCAGTGTCATCCTCGACCTGTCGCGCATGCGCCGCATCCTCGAGGTGAACGACCGCTTCGGATACTGCGTGGTGGAGCCCGGCGTGGGCTTCTACGACCTGCACGACCACGTGAGCGCGCGCAACCTGCCGCTGTGGTTGTCACTGCCCGGCAATGCCTGGGGCAGCGTGGTGGGCAATGCGCTCGAGCGCGGCTTCAGCTCCACGCCCTATGGCGACCATGGCGCGCAGATCTGCGGCATGGAGGTGGTGCTGCCTTCGGGCGAGCTGCTGCGCACCGGCATGGGCGCGATGGAGGGCAACCGCACCTGGCCCCTGTTCAAGAACGGCTTCGGTCCGTCCTGGGACCAGATGTTCGTGCAGTCGAACTTCGGCATCGTGACGAAGATGGGACTTTGGCTGATGCCGGCGCCGGAGTCGACGCTGAGCCTGTCGATGAAGCTGCCGCAACCGGAAGACCTGGGATGGCTCGTGGACGTGCTCACGCCGCTGCGCATCCAGGGCATCGTGGACCACAACGTTGGCGTCACGGCCTACATGGCCTCGGCCACCACCACTTCGCAGCGTCGTGACTGGTACCAGGGAGAAGGTCCGCTGCCCGACAGCGTGGTGCGCGCCATCATGGAGCGCCACAACGCCGGCTGGTGGAACTTCACATTGCGGCTGTATGGCGATCCGGAGGTGAACGAGGCGCAGGCGCGCGTGATCCAGCGGGCCTTCGCCGCGCGCACCGAACTGCCGTTCACCATCTCACGCTGGCAGCGCAGCGACGGCACCTATGGCGGACCCTCGCCCGGCGTGTTCCCGCTGCAGATCGTGAACTGGCATGGCGGGCGCGGGGGTCACATCGGCTTCTCGCCGGTGCTGCCGCCCGACGGGCGTCTGGTGGTCGAGCAGCTGCAACGCACACGTCAGCGCTTCGCGGAGGCCGGCATCGACTATTCCGGCACGTTCTACATCTGCGGCCGCCACGTGATCAACGTGAACCTGATGATCTACGACCGCGACAATGCCGACATGACAGGCCGGGTGCGCGGCCTGTTCAGCAGGCTGGTGCAGGATGCGGCCGCCGCCGGCTATGGCGAGTACCGCACGCACCTGAGCTACATGGACGAAGTCGCCGGCAGCTTCGACTTCAACGATCACGCTCTGCGCAGGCTCAACGAGAAGCTGAAGGACGCGCTGGATCCGCAGGGCATCCTCGCGCCGGGACGCAATGGCATCTGGCCGGCGCGCTATCGCGATCAGCGGGGCAGGGGATGAGTTGCGGCTGGTGTGTGCGCGTCGTGGCGCTGATGCTGGCGGCGGGGCTGGCGCCAGTGCACGCGGCCGGCGAGGGCGAGGCGCGGGGTGGTGCCCCTGCGCAGGCTCAGGCGCTGTGGAAGCGCCACTGCGGCCCGTGTCATCTCGAGGGTGGCACCGGCACCTTCATGCTGGCGCGACGCCTGGGGGCGGAGCGCGCGCTGCTGGAGAAGCGGACCGACCTCACCGCCCAGTATGTGCAGACGGTGGTGCGCCATGGCATCCAGAGCATGCCGCGCTTCTCGCGCGCGGAGCTGCCCGATGAGGAACTGGCGCAGATCGCGCGGTACCTTGGCGCTCGCTGAATCAGGCGTGACGGGGGGAGCAATGTCGCACCGTCATGAAAGGTCTCCCGCATGAGCCTGACGCTCTACGCGCATCCGTTCTCGTCTTATTGCCAGAAGGTGCTCATCGTCCTGTACGAGAACAGCACGCCGTTTTCGTATCGTCTGCTCGGCCCGGAAGACCCCCGGGCGGCGACGGAGCTGGCGGCACGATGGCCGTTGGGTCGCTTTCCCGCGCTGGTCGACCGCGGGCAGACCATTCCGGAAGCCAGCATCATCATCGAGCACCTCCAGTTGCATCATCCCGGCGCCTTGCGCGTCATTCCGGAGGATCCGCGGGCCGCAATCGACGTGCGTTTCATGGACCGCTTCTTCGACAACTACGTCATGACGCCGATGCAGAAGATTGTCGGTGACTCCATCCGCGCGACCCCGGACCGCGACCCGCATGGGGTTTCCGAGGCGCGCACGATGCTCGACAAGGCCTACCGCTGGCTGGACGACAGGATGGCCAGCCGCGACTGGGCGGCGACTGACTTCAGCCTGGCGGATTGCGCCGCCGCGCCTTCCCTGTTCTACGCGGATTGGGTGCATCCCATCCCGGAAGAGCTGCGCAATGCCCGCGCTTATCGGCAACGTCTTCTTGCCAGGCCCTCGTTTGCGCGCGCCGTCGACGAGGCGCGGCCTTATCGCCCGCTCTTTCCCCCGGGAGCGCCGGATCGGGATTGATGCCCGGTGGCATCGGCTGCTTCGTCGCGCTGATCCGCTGCCTGCCCCATCATGGCCCCGGAGCCAGCGCGGGCAGCGCGCCGCTGCCCACCACACGCCGCAGGAACTTCCAGCGGCCGTCCTCCCGCACCAGCTCATCCTGGTACCAGACGAAGAACACCAGTCGCGTGGCCCCACCGCCCGTGTCCGGCGCCGTGTAGGCGCCGAGGCTCACCGCCCGCGCCCGATCTGCCTGCAGCGTGATCGATGGATTGAACGACAGGTGGAAGTTCGGGCCGGGCAGGCCGGATGGGTTGTCCCCGATGACGCGCGACAGCTGCGCCGCGATCGCTGCGGCTCCGCGCACCGGCGCGCCGCCGCCGCGGTATTCCGCGTCGCGCGCGAACAGCGCTGCGAAGGCGTTGAAGTCGCGGCGGTCGAGCGTCGCGCCATAGTCCACCAGCAGCGCGCGGATGGCCTCGCGGTCCTCGAGCTGCCGCAGGCGGGCGGCATCGTCGCCGCGCCGCACGGCGGGGCCGGTGCAGCCCGCCAGCAGCGCCGCGCAGGCGAGGGCGCAGGCCACCGCGGTGCGGGGCACCCAGCCGCAGCTGCGAGGCGTCGCCCTCAAGTCAGCTCCAGCTCCGCCGCATCCGCCCACACGCCGTGCACCTGCGGGCCGAGGCGGAATGGCATCAGCACCCGCGCGATCTCTCCGTCGCCGGGGCGCCCGGCGTCGACGATCACCATCTCGCCGCGCCGTTCGGCCAGGTTCTCGGCCACACCCACCAGATAACCGGCGCCCTCGGCGCCGCCCTTGCGTGGCACGAAGCTCAGCTCCTGCAGGTTGTGCACGGGGCCGGCGAAGAAGCTGTCGACGCGACCGGTGGCAAGGTCGAAGCGTCCGTAGCAGTTCGTCGGCGAGGCCGGTGCGCCGCTGCCGATGCGGGCGCGGTCGAACGGCCGCTGCGCATCACCCCAGGAGGTATAGAGATAGCGCGTCGGCAGGCTCAGCACCCGCGGATCCACCTTGCCCAGGTCGCTGATCGAGGTCGGCCAGAGGATCTCCTCCTGGTAGCCGTCGCCGCGCGACCTGGGGTCGATGGTGATCTTGCGCACCCGCGCGCGTGCCAGCGACGGATCGAACGGCGTGCCGTCGACATTGGGGAAGAACGGGAAGAAGTTCGAATCCCAGAACGAGGCATACAGCGTGATGCGGCCGTCCGCCTCGTCGTGCGCGTTGAAGGTATGCATCATGCAGCGCAACGGACCCTTGAACCAGCGCATGTCGCGCGCCTCGCCATCGCGCGGCAGCACGCCGATGTACGAGGGCTGCGTGCGGTCCCAGCCCCAGTGCACCTTGCCGTCGCGCAGGCGCTGCGCGCTGGTCACATAGCCGCCGAAGGGAATCAGGATGTACTTCTGCGTGATCGCCATGTCGTGGATCACGCTCACATAGGGCACCTTGGTGCGCACCTCGCGCGTGACCTTGCCGCTGCGGTCGTGCGTGTAGATCCACAGGTCATCACTGGCAAGGCCCGTGGCCTCGTAGCCGAACGAGATCATCTCGCCCGTGACCGGATCGATCTTCGGGTGCGCGGTGAAGGTCTGGCTCTGGCAGCGACCGTCGAAATCATGCGGACCGATGGTTTCAAGCGTGTGCGGATCGATCTGGTGCGGCAGGCCATCTTCCTTCAGCGCGAACAGCCTGCTGCCATGCACGAGCGGCGCGGTGTTCGCCACGGTGCGCAGGTTCGGGCGAGACGGATCGCGGACCGAGGGATCATCGGTGTGGGGATTGCGGTAATAGCCGTAGAGCTGCCGCCGCGCAGCGCGCAACTGCCTCAGCCGGTGGGTCTCGACGAAGCGGCCGCGGTAATCCACCTTGCCGCCTTTGATGCGGAACATGCTGATGTAGCCATCGGCATTCAGGATGGCGTCGTCCGCGAACTTCGGGGGGTAGTACCACTCGTAGCCGACGCGGTAGAACGCGCCGTCCATGTCCGCCGGCACCGCGCCGACGACTTCGCAGTCTTCGATGCTGGCATCGAAGCGCAGCGGCGAGGCGCGGCGGGCGTCCGCAGGTCCAGGCGGCGCAGCGCCGGCTGCCGCTGGTGTGGGTGCGTCGCCGGCGCCTTCGGCAAAGCGGCCCCCCGGGGTGCCAGCCGTCGCAGCGGGAGCCTGTCCCGCGGGCGCCGCAGCCTGCGCCGCGCCCGCCGCCAGTGCCGTCGCCGCAGCGAGCGTGCGACCCGATGTCGCGATGAAATCGCGGCGATTCACCTTGTCCATTCGACCGGCCCCCGAAGGTTTGCGCGGCGACCATTATCAGCCGCGCAAGCATCACAGTCGAAGGTCGGTGTCCCCGCGCCCGAACTCCCGCGCTGCCGCCGCCAGCGCCTCGTTCAGCGCGGCGCGATCGCTGCCTACCCTGATGTGCTGCGCTGCGCTCTCCGCCACCTGGCACACCACCAGCCAGAGGGTCGCCTGATGCGGTCGGGCCGCAGGTTGCGACCCCACGCGTACCAGCGTCCGCACCAGCGCGTGGTAGATGGCGGGGTTCGTGCCCGCATGCTGCCGGATCTCGGTGAATGCCAGTTCAATGAACCATTGCAACGTGATGCGGCGGGTGACCAGGCACAGGCGGCCGCGCCGGCTGCGGAACTGCGACGGCAGTTCCAGCGGCAGCAGCCGGTACACGATGGCGCCCAGATAATCGATGCACGAGACCGCAGTCGTGGTGTCGTTGATCGCGGGCGAGATCGCCTTCAGCGCGATGTCCACGATCTGTCGCAGTCCATACGCCGGATCCTGCTCGATCGTCGGCGCCGTATGAATGCCATGGCAATGCCACAGCGTGTGCCGGTCGGCTGCAGTGAGCTCGCCCAGCCCGTGCACGCGCAGCAGCGGCGCATCGCTGATCAGGAAATCACCCACCGCATGCCGGAGCTCGATGACCGCGCCGCGGGCATCGGCCCACTCGACGAGCCGGTCCTCGTCGATGTCCTGCAGGTAGCCGGTCTGCCTGCCCGGCAGGTCGACAAAAACCCCGGCGGCATCTGCGGGCGCCACGTCGCCGCTGCCTGCCTCGCGTCCGGCATGCCGGCGCACGATGTCGTCGATCGCCTCCAGCGTCTCGCGATGGATGTTCGCGAGGATGGTCGAGACCTGGATCGACCGCGCGATGTGGTGGATGAAATAGATCAGGAAGCCGATCGCCACCAGCCCGAGCACCATGCCGACGAACAGCGCATAGGACGGCACGATCTGGTCGTCGTCCCCGGAGATGGTCCGCAGGACCAGCACGCAGTACACGAACACGCTGACGAACATGCCCAGCACCACCTGGTTGCCGCGGTCGGCCATATAGGTGCGCAGGATGCGCGAGGTGTACTGGTTCGCGGCCAGCGACAGCGCGACGATGGTGATCGAGAACGTCACGCCGGCCACTGTGATCATCGACGCCGCGATGGCGGCGAGGATCTCGCGCGCCGCTTGCGCATGGGCGCCGAACAGGCGCGGATAGCGACGCGCCACATCAAGGTCGAGGTGGTCATCGAGGATGACCATCGCGCCGGCGAGCAGCACGGCGGCAAGCACCATCAGCGCCGGCACGAACCACAGGCTGCTGCGCACCGCGCTCCAGGCCTGGCGCAGCGGGAAACGCATGGGGCCCGACAGGCTCACTGCGCGGCGGCGGCGGCGCCGCGCAGCAGCACCTTCCATCCCCGCACCTTTTCCTGCGCCGTCATGCGCGCGTGCGCCGGACTGGTCGCCGGCAGCGTCACCAGTTCGATCTTGCGCTGGCGCGGCGGCAGCGACGGCAGCACATGCCGCTCGAACAGGCGCCGTGAGGAATTGCCATTGAAATAAATGCCGCGGATCTGCGGATGCGTGGTCAGGTAGGGCACGAAATCATTCGCCACGATGGTGTCGGAGACGATGTCCGAATCCAGGCTGCTGCTGCGCGTGCATGTGGCCAGCACGTCCCACACGGCAAGGCCGGCCTTTTCCAGCGCCTTCACGCGCTGCCCATACGGCAGCTCGCGCTGGATGCCGTAGAGCTGCTGCATGATGTCCCAGAACACATTGCGCGGGTGCGCGTAGTACTCACGTGCCGCCAGCGACATCTTGCCCGGCATCGTGCCGAGGATCAGCTTCGTGGCGCGCGGCGACCCGAGCGGCGGAAAGCTGTGGATGCGCATGGTCAGCGGTGAGCCGACCGGGGCGGGGGAGTGTCCATGGCCCCATTCTGGCGGAAGGGGCCATTCCCGGCGCGCAGGACGCGAGCCGGGAATGCTGTCAGATCAATGCGGAACCGTGGCCAGCTGCGTGCTGCGGTACGCGTGCTCGAGGAACTGGTCGGCGCTGCCCAGCTTCGCCACGAGCTGCTGACCCGGCTCGCGCATCAGCGGCCGGTCGGCCACCACCTGGCCCACGCCCATGAACTCCACGCCACGGTTGAACGCGGCGACGTCCGTGGGCCCGAAGCCCTTGTTGAACAGCACGAAGAACTGCTTGAAGAGGTCGAAGTAGACCTCCTTGTGCTGCACCAGTTCGGCGCCGGTGATCGTCGGGCCGCTGGCCGGGATCAGGATGGTGTCGGCATTGGCCATCTCGACGAGGATCTCGTACGAGCGCACGAAGCCGTGCATGAAGCCGCCGTTCATGTAGTCGATCACCGGCCAGCGGTCTGATCCCACCGGCCCGCCCGCGACGATGACGTTGCGCTTCGGGAAGTGGATGAACAGGTCGCCGTTGGTATGCGCGCCGGGCAGGTAGCGGTATTCCACCTGCTCGCCGGCGAACTCCAGCGAGCCCTTGTTGTACGTGGTCACCTTGGGCAGCGCGGCCTGCGGCAGCGGTCCGTAGGTGCCCTCATACATCGCCGAGCGGTTGCCCACCGCGGCGGCCAGCGCGAGCTTCGTGACCTCGTGCGCGATGATCGTGCCACCGGCTTCGCCGACGGCCTGGTTCGCGCCGGTCTGCTCCGGATGCCAGTGCGTGTTGATCAGCGTGTTCACGCGGCTGGCGCCGGTGGATGACAGCAGCGACTGCAGCAGCACCGCGGAGTTGGCGGCGAGCCCGCCATCGATCATCAGCAGGCCCTCGGGGCCGGCCAGTGCGACGACATTGCAGCCGGCGCCTTCGACCACGGTGAGACCGGCCACCTCGCGTGAGATCAGTTCGCTGGCGGAGATGCTGCGTGCGACGGCTGCCTTCGCAGCGGCGCCGCCGGTGGCGGTGCTGGACGAGCCCTGGCTGGCACAGCCGGCGAGGGCGCCGCCCAGAAGCGAGGCAGCAGCGACGGTCTGCGCGCCGTCGCGCAGGAAGTTTCGACGGGAGATGGACATCAGGGGCCTACCGGGTCAACGGGCCAGATCACGGAGTCGTATACCGCCGTTGCAATGGGCGGGCCCTGCGGCGGCCAGTCGGGTGTGGCGTCGAGCTCGACGGTGGCACCCAGGCTGCGCAGGTAGTCGGCCAGCGGCTGGTTGGGCGGCTGCGGCATCTGCAGGAACGGCACATAGCCGCGCCCCATGGCGTAGTCGAGCGGCGTCAGGCCGTCCTCGTCCTTCAGGTTGATGTCGGCGCCCAGTTCCACCAGGGCCTGGATCACCTGCCGGTTGCCACCGCGCACGGCGTAGTGCAGCGGCGTGCCACCCCGGGTGCGCTGCAGGAAGTGCCGCTGCGCCAACATGTTGACGTCGACGCCCTCGGCGGCCAGCAGCTTGATCAGTTCGACCTGCGGGTTGGCGCGGGGCGCCCCGGCGCCACGGGCGGGGCCGGCACCACGGGGGGCCGGGCCGGCGCCGGCACCGGGTGCCGCCGCGCCGGCAGCAGCAGTGGCCGCGGCGCGCGCAGGCGACACG
>CAZWDR010000041.1:4835-22551 GCA_964632365.1 uncultured Steroidobacteraceae bacterium | reverse complement strand
TAGTCGATCAGCGAGTCGGCATCGGTGGTGATCACGCCATCGCCGATGGCCTGCAGCGTGATCTGCGCGCTTTCCTTTTCGCGGAACAGCGCCTCTTCGTAGACCTTGCGTTCGGTGATGTCCAGCTCGACGCCAATCAGCCTTTGCAGGCGGCCCTGGGCATCGATGCGGCCCTTCGCCCGACTGATCACCCAGCGGTATTCGCCGCTGCAGTGGCGCATGCGGTGCACGCTCTCGAAGATCGGTGTCTCGCCCGAGACATGCCGGAACATCGCGTCCTGCACGCGCGAGAGGTCATCCGGATGCACCATGCCGCGCCAGTCAACCGTGGCGCCGCGACCCAGGTGCGAATAACCCATCATCGCCTTCCAGCGATCGGAGACATACAGGTGGTTGTGGTCGAAGTCGAAATCCCACAGCCCCTCGTTCGAGGCGGCATCGAGCAACTCGGCGCGTTCTGACAGCTCGATCAGCCGCTCCTGCATCGCCAGGCGCTCGAGTCCCGACGCAAGGCTGGTGCCGATCAGCTTCAGCAGCAGCTGGATGTTCACGTCCCAGCGTCCGGCCACGACGCACCGGCCGAGCAGCAGCATGCCGGCCGGCTTTTGCTGCATGTGCAGCGCCACGACCAGCACGGAGCGCAGGCCAAGACCGGCCAGTTGTGCCGCCTCATCGTGGCCTGCACGACCCGGTTCGGCGGTATCGCCGTACTCGGTCAGCCGCAGATGCTCGAAGCGCGAAGCGAGGAATGGAAACTGCGCAAGCTCGACGCCAGCCAATGTGTCCACGCGGACGGCGGCTTCGGTGTTGGGGACAATGGTGGGTGCGGCGAACTTCGTGCCGCTTTCATCGAGCAGCGCGAGCACGGCACAGTCTGCGGCGGCGGCCCCGCGCAGGATCTCCAGCGCCGCGGCAATGGTCTCGTCACGGTCGGCCTTGCGCAGGTTCTGCAGGTCGACGGCTGCCTTGGTGCACTGGACATCGAGGCCCTGCGATGCGCCATTGCGCGCCAGCCACGACGGATTGTCGAACACATCCGTCAGGGCGCCGGCGTCCTGCGCAGTGAGCTTGCCGACAGAGGACACGATGCGATCTTCTCCCGCGCGGCGCGAGTGCGCGCCAATCCTCGATGAATCAAGGGGACGGGCGATTCTGTCACAGCGTCAGAGCATTGCGATACAACATATTGCCGGGACTGAGAAATCCGTTCCGTTTGCGCGACGATCCAGTCTTTCCCTTATCTGGCCCCGAGGTTGTGACCGTGCCTCAGCGCGCGACCCGTGCCGTCGGTTGATGCTGGATGGCGCGCGCGGCATTGCCCCGCGCGATGCATGCGGCATCCGGACGGCCCTGCACCAGATACCACAGGCCGCGACTGGATTCCCCGACCTCGCGCACACTGCCTGCACCATTGAAGCATGGCGCAAGCATGCGCTCGGGAACCAGCAGCGTGCGCGCGTTGTCGCCCGCCAGCCACGCCGCGGCATCGAAGATCTCTGCATCGCCCTCGCGGAAGCGGCGATGGCCGAAGTTCACGGTCGGCCGTCGAAGGTGCCACAGGAAATGCTCGTGATAGGCGAGCAGACCCAGTTCGCGCGCGGGATCCGCCATGGCCTCAACCCTGGCGATGAACTGCCGCGCCGAACGGTCGCCATCCATCTGCGGGAACACCCACCATCCGGCGATGAGCCAGGCACCGACCAGCGTGCCCAGCATCGCCAGATGCGCGCGGCGCCGGCGCAGCACTGCAAGCAGCAGCAGCGCCAGCGATCCCAGCACCAGCAGTGGCGCGAACCCCGCCACGCCGCTCTTCGCCAGCAGTGCGGATCCGGCCTGTGGATCCACCCACAGGAACCACGCCGCGGCGCCAAGGCATGCAATGCCCACCACCAGCACCAGCGCGACCAGCGTGCGCTGCGGCCCGCGGCGCGCGAGTACCTGCGGCAGCACGGGTCCTGCGGCGAGCGCCAGCATCGGCAGCGCGGAGAGGATGTAGATGTCGCGCTTGCCGCTGGTCAGCGTGAAGAACGTGACGTAGAGCAGCACGAAGCCCAGGGGCAGCAGCGTGCGCACATCGCGCGCCTGCAGCGCCGCGCGCCACGGCGGCACCAGCCACGGCAGCAGCGCCGCCAGCGGCAACCACAGCGTGGCGATGACCTGCAGGTAGTACCAAACGGGCTTCAGGTGATGCCAGGGTTCCACATAGCGCCCGACGGTGTGCGTGACCAGCAACTCGTGCAGGTAGTCGGCGACGGCCGGGTCGTGGCGTGCCTGCTGCCAGATCGGCAGCAGCCATGCAGCGACCACTGCGATGCACGCGAGCCCGGCCAGCAGCCACAGCGCCGCGGGCCGCTGCCAGCGAACGCCGGGCCAGCCCCGCCACAGCGCATACAGCCAGGGCACCAGCAGCATGAACGAGAAGAATCCCACCACCTTGGACAGCACACCGAAACCGGCCGCGAGTCCTGCGCCGATGGCCCAGCGCCAGCCGCCACCCAGCAGCAGCTGGCGCATCAGGCAGTAGACCGACAGCATCGTGAAGAACACCAGCAGCGCATCGAGCTGCGCGCGCCGCGCCTGCAACGTGAACTGCACGGTGAACAGCAGCGCCAGCGCCGCGGCGAATCCGGCCTGCCGGTTCCACAGGCGAGTGCCCAGGTCGTGCACCAGCAGCAGCGTGCCGAGGCCGGCCAGCAGAGAGGGCAGCAGGAAGCCGATGCGCTCGGAACCGGTCAGCCAGTAGAAGAAGGCCTGCATCCAGAACAGCAGCGGCGGCTTGTCCTGGAAGAAATCCCCACCCACCATCGGCAGCAGCCAGTTGCCGGTGGCCAGCATGTTGCGCGCGATCAGCGCGTGCAGCGGTTCATCCGCAGGCCACGGGTCGCGCAGTCCGATTCCCGCGGCGATGACGGTGAGGCCCAGCGCCAGCAGCACGAGGCGGTCGCGTGCCGGCGAGCCGGCCTGCAGCCAGCGCCACGCTGCCGTCACTGCAGCGCCTCGCGCGCGCGCGCGCACTGCGCGTGCAGCGCCGCTTCCATCTGCTGCTGCAGTCGCTCACTGGTGGCCGCATCCGCGAGCCGCAGGTCCCGTCCCACGAGCACCGGCGCACCCACCGCGATCGCCACGCGGCTGAACGGCCAGGGCAGCACGAAACCGTCCCAGCCGAACTGCCAGGCACGCGAGGCGGCAAAGGCCATCGGCAGCAGCGGCCGGCCCGACAGCTGGGCGAGCAGCAGGCCGCCGGGCTTGAAGCGATGCCGCGGGCCGGTGGGCCCGTCGGGTGTGATCACCGGAGAGACTCGCTCATGGACCAGCAACTGGTAGTAGTCGCGCAGCGCCCGCGCGCCGGTGCGCGTGGAGGAGCCGCGGATCACGCGCGCGCCCAGGCGCGTGGCGATGGCGGCGGGCACCTCGCCGTCGACGGAGGGACTGACCAGAAAGCCCGGCAGCAGGCCACGGGCGCGCTGCTGCAGCAGGTAGCGCCCGCAGAACAGCTCGTGCTGGTGCCAGTAGCACGGCAGCAGCGCACCATGCGCCGCCAGCGCCGCGTCGAGGTGGTCCTGGCCCACGACGCGCACCACCCGGCAGCTTGCCCACCACAGCCGGATGAGACCCAGCAGCAGCGGCGTGGCGAGCGCATAGGCGAGGCGGCGCGCCGGAGTCAGGCGCCGTGTCGAGACCCGCTGATCGGGTAGAATTTCGCGCTTCATGAGCTCGTCCCAGCCCCTGCCCCCTGAATCCGGCCAGCGTTTCGATATCGGCTCGACCGCCGACTCGCTCGACCGGATGCGCACCATCCATGCGCAGCTCGGTGATGCCTACCGGGTCTTTGCCCCGGGCCGCCGTTCGCACACCTGGGTGTTCAACCACCCCGAAGACGTGCGCCGCATCCTCATCACGAACCATCGCAACTACGCCAAGGGCGTGGGCTTCGATCGCATCAAGATCCTGCTCGGCAACGGCATCATAGTGAGCGAGGGTGAGTTCTGGAAGCGCCAGCGGCGCATGATGCAGCCCACCTTCCATCGCCGCATCCTCGCGCAGTTCGACCGCGTGATCGCCGCGGCGAACGACCGCCTGCTGGCGCAGTGGCAACGCAAGTGCGACGCCGGTGAACCGGTGAACGTCACCGACGACATGAGCACGCTGACGCTGGAGATCGTGCTGCGGGTGCTGTTCGGCGATGACCTGGAAGCCATGGCGGCGGAGGCCGGCGAGAATCCCTTCGCACTGTTCACCGAGGAGTCCGGACGCGACCTGAAGTTCGCGTACCGTTTCCGCAAGCTCGCCGCGCTGATCGGTCGCTGCGTGGCCCGGCGCCGCGCGGCGGGCGCAGGGCCCGCCGGCGATGCGCCCGACTATGTCTCGCTGCTGCTCAACGCGCGCGACAAGGACACCGGCGAAGGCATGAGCGACCGGGAGATCGTCGATGAACTCACCACGCTGATCGTCGCCGGCCACGAGACCACCGCCAGCGCGCTGAACTGGACCTGGTACCTGCTCGCCACGCACCAGGAGGCCGAGGCCCGGCTGCATGCCGAGATCGATGCCACCGCCGAGATGGCCGTGCCGACGCTGCAGGCGATGGAGTCGCTGCCCTGGTCCAACCAGGTGATCCGCGAGGCCATGCGCCTGTATCCGCCGGTGTGGCTGGTGTCACGGCGCACCATCGAGGCGGACCAGCTCGCCGGCTTCACCGTACCGCCCGGCACCGACGTGTTCTTCAGTCCCTATTTCGTGCACCGGCACCCGAAGTTCTGGGACGAGCCGGAACGGTTCATGCCGGAGCGCTTCGCGCGCGAAGCGGAAGAAGCCCGCCCCAGGCTGACCTACCTGCCCTTCTCCGCCGGCGCGCACCATTGCATCGGCGAGACACTGGCGATCTACGAGATGCTGGTGCACCTGAACCGCTTCGCCCGCCGTTTCTCATTGCGCCGCATCGACGATGCGCCGGTGGAATTCGAGGCGCTGATCAACCTGCGGGCCACGCGCCCGTTCCTCATGCAGCTGACTGCCAGGTAAGTTTCCATGACCATCACCACCCTGAATGAACTGATGGCCGCCAATGCGGGCGCAGAGCGCGGCATCACCTACCATGCCGGCGACGGCCAGTCGCGGCGCGTCACCTACGGCGAACTGCGTCGGCGGGCCGGCGCGATGCTGCACCACCTGCAGCGCCTCGGCGCGAAGCCCGGCGACCGGCTCATCCTGCTGCTGAACAACAACGAGCAGTTCATCGACATGTTCTGGGGTGCGGTGCTGGGCGGCATCGTGCCGGTGCCGGTTGCGGTGGGCATCAGTGATGAACACCGGCACAAGGTGCTGCGCATTGCGCGCAAGCTCGGGCAGCCGTTCATCTTCACCGACCGCAAGACGCTGGAGCGCGTCGGGCAGTTCGCCAACGCGGCCGGCGGCGTGGAGGACGCGACCTTCCAGGCCCTGCGGCAGCGCGCGCTGCTTGCCGAGGACGCGGCGGTCGATGCGCCGGCGGGCACTGAACACGCAAGCCTGCCGTCGGATGTCGCGTTCATCCAGTTCTCCTCCGGTTCCACCAGCGACCCGAAGGGCGTGGTGCTGACGCATGCGAACCTGATCGAGCATGGCCACGCGGTGACGAAGGTCGGCGGCTTCAACGAACAGGATGTCAGCCTGTCGTGGATGCCGCTGACGCACGACATGGGCCTGATCGGTTTTCACCTGGTGATGTTCCACAACCGGGTGGAAATGCACCTGATGCCCACTGAGCTGTTCGTGCGCCGGCCACTGCTGTGGCTGGCCATCGCGTCGACTGCGCGCGCCACCATCCTGTGTTCGCCGAACTTCGGCTACCGGCACTACCTGAAGGTGCTGGGCGATCGCTCACCGGGACATCTCGACCTCTCGAGCGTGCGCCTGATCTTCAATGGCGCCGAACCGATCTCGCTGGAACTGTGCGAGGAATTCATGGCGCGCCTGGAGGGTCTGGGCCTGGCGCGCAATGCCATGTTCCCGGTGTATGGCCTCGCCGAGGCCTCGCTGGCCGTGAGCTTTCCGCCGGTGGGTCGCGCATGGCGCGCGCTGTGGCTCGACCGCCACCGGCTTGGCGTCGGCGATGCCGCGCGGGTGCTCACGCCGCCCGGGCGCGACGCCGTGGCCTTCCTGTCGGTGGGCCGGCCGATTCCCGGTTGCGAGGTGCGCATCGTCGGCAACGACGACGCGGCGCTCCCCGATGAGCATGTGGGGCACATCCAGATCCGCGGCCCGAATGTCACCGGCGGCTATTTCGAGGAGCCGGAGCTCAATGCGGCCACGTTCACCGCCGATGGCTGGCTGCGCACCGGCGACCTGGGCCTGCTCGATGATGGCGAGCTGTACATCACCGGCCGGGCGAAGGAGATCATCTTCGTCAACGGGATGAACTATTACCCGCATGACCTGGAGAACATCGCGATCCGCGCGTCGGGTCTCGAGCTCGGCAAGGTGGTGGTCGCCGGAGTGCGGCCGCCCGGCGCCGAGACCGACCAGCTCACCGTGTTCGTGCTCCATCGCGGCGACACGCGCGAGTTCGCGCCGGTGGCGGCCGAGGTGTCGCGCCTGATCAATGAACAGGCCGGGCTCGAGGTGGCGCAGGTGGTGCCCGTGAAGCGCATCCCCAAGACCACCAGCGGCAAGATCCAGCGCCATCTGCTCGAGCAGCAGCTGGTCGATGGCGAATTCGAGGCAGACATCGCCGAGCTGTCGCGCCACAGCGGTGGCCTGATGCCCGGTGCGAGCACCGCCAGCGACTCCATCGAGGCGCGCCTGCTGAACATCTGCAACGCGGTGCTCGCGCCCCGCCGCGTGGCGCCGGACGACAACCTGTTCGAGATCGGCGCCAGCTCGCTGAAGCTGATCGAGATCCATGAGCAGGTGGACCGCGACTACCCGGACATGGTGGATCTCACCGAGCTGTTCGACCACCCCACCGTGGCGCAGCTCGCGGCACACCTTTCTTCGCGGCTTGGCGCGCGGGCCGACAAGCCCTGAACCTGCGGCGCGCAGCGCCCGTGTCGCCCGGCCGCGGGCCCGCGGGCCCAGGCGCACTGATTGAAGCCGGCCCTTGCCGCCGGCGCATCACGCGCCGGCGATTTTCCCCCGCTGCTTCCAGCGGCGATGTCCCCAGGTCCACTCCCCGGGATGGTCCAGCACGTCGCGCTCCACCAGCCGCGCGTACCGCTCGGTGAATTCGCCGGGCGCGAGCGTCTCGCGGTCAGCGGCCAGCGGCACGCAGCGCGCGCGGTAATGTCCGCGTCGCACGCGGTGCATCGACACATAGACCGCCGCGTAGCGCGTGGCGCGCACCATCTGCTCCGGCCCCAGGTAGAACGCTGTGTCGCGGCCCAGGAACTGCGTGCGGTACTGATGCTCGCTGGTGCGCGGCGACTGGTCGGCCAGCAGCGCGATCACGCGCACCTGGTGTCGCCGCTGCAGCAGGTCGGGCAGCAACTGCTTCGCCGGCACCAGGTTCACGCCCCATCGCGCCCGCATCGCCACCAGTGCCGCGTTGGCGGGGCGTGACTTCAGCGGCTTGTAGGCGGCATCGAGCGGATAACCCAGCGACGCCGCCACGGCATACATGCCCCAGTCCCAGTTGGACTGATGCGCCGCGAGCAGCAGCACCGGCCGGCCCCTGGCCAGGCGCTCGCGCAGCAGGTCGAAATCCTGCAGTTCCACCCGCGCGGCCATTTCGGCGCGCGTCATGCGGCAGGCTGCGATCAGCTCGGCGGCCAGATCCGCGAAGTGGCGGTAGTTCGCGGCCGCGAGCGCGCGCACCTGATGCCCTTCGAGTTGCGGGAACACAGCCTGCAGGTTCGCCTGCGTGATGCGCCAGCGCGATGGCGCGATGAATCGGCTCAGCGACGCCAGCGCGCCGCAGGCCGCATAGCGCCACGCCTCCGGCACACGCGCCAGCGCCCGCAACCACAGCGGCAGCGGCGCAGGTGAAGCCGCAGTGGCGCGGGTGACGGTCATGACCGCTGCAGTGTAAGTGCTATTCTCCCGGGCCATCCAGCCGTGTTCACCTCGAGGAAACATCGCCATGAACGACGTGCAATTGTTGATTGGTGGAAAGGACGTCGCCGCAGCCAGCGGCAATACCTTCGAGCGTCGCAGCCCGGTGACCGGCGATGTGATCTCGCGCGCTGCCGCGGCCTCCCCGCAGGATGTGCGCGCCGCCTGTGATGCCGCGGCAGAGGCCTTTCCCGCGTGGTCCGCACAGGGCCCGAACGCGCGCCGCAAGCTGCTGCTGGCCGCGGCGCAGAACCTGCGCGCGCGCAGTGGCGATTTCGCCCGCCTGTGCACCGAGGAGACCGGCGCGATTGGCGGCTGGGGCCACTTCAACACCGGCTTCGCGGCAACGGTGCTCGAGGAAGCCGCCGCGATGACCACGCAGATCACCGGCGAGACCCTGCCGTCGGATCACCCCGGCACGCTGTCGCTGGGCATCCGCCAGCCCGCCGGTGTCTGCGTCGGCATGGCGCCGTGGAATGCGCCGGTGATCCTCGGCGTGCGCGCGCTGGCGATGCCGCTGGCCTGCGGCAACACCGTGGTGATGAAGGCCTCCGAGCTGTGCCCGGCCGTGCATCGCGGCATCGTCGACGCCTTCGTCGAAGCCGGTCTGCCGGCGGGCGCGGTGAACTTCATCACCCACTCCGCGGCCGATGCCCCCGCCGTGGTCGATGCGCTGATCGCGCACCCGGCTGTGCGGCGCGTGAACTTCACCGGTTCCAGCCGCGTCGGCCGCATCGTCGGCGAGCTGTGCGGCAAGCACCTGAAGCCCTGCCTGCTCGAACTGGGCGGCAAGGCCCCGCTGGTGATCCTCGAGGATGCCGACCTTGATGAAGCGGTGGCAGCGGCTGCCTTCGGTGCCTTCATGCACCAGGGCCAGATCTGCATGTCCACTGAGCGGATCATCGTCGTCGAGGCCATCGCCGAGGAATTCACGCGGCGCTTCATCGCCAAGGCGAAGAGCCTGAAGGTGGGCGACCCGGCCAGCGGCAGCTTCCCGATCGGCGCCTGTGTCGATGAGCGCACCGTGGACCACGTGAAGGCGCTGATGGCCGATGCCACCGCCAAGGGTGCGCGCATCGTCGCCGGCGGCCAGGGCAGCGGCGGCGCCTTCTTCGAGCCCACCGTGGTCGATGGCGTGCAGCAGGGCATGCGCATCTACGGCGAGGAATCCTTCGGACCCATCGTCGGCGTGCTGCGTGCCCGCGATGTGGACCACGCGGTGCAGTTGGCCAACGACAGCGAGTACGGGCTTTCGGCTGCGGTGTTCAGTCGCGACCTCGCCACGGCCCTGTCGGTGGCACAGCGCATCGACTCCGGCATCTGCCACATCAACAGCCCGACCGTGCAGGACGAGGCACAGATGCCCTTCGGCGGCACCAAGGCCTCGGGCCTGGGCCGCTTTGGTGGCAAGGCCGGCATCGCGGAGTTCACCGAACTGCGCTGGATCAGCATCGCCACGCAGCCGCGGCACTACCCCATCTGAAGTGCGGGCGACCCGCTGCGGCCGGACCGTTTCACGGTACCGGCCGCGCGTCATGCGCCTGCCGGGGTGCAGGGTTCTTCAGGCCGGGTTCAGTTGCCCGTTTGGTAGAATCGCCTCCAGAACCAAACCGGCCTTTTCGCCCCTGATGCCTGGAGAAAGACGTCCATGTCCGTGACCCGTTCCGCCCTGCTCGCCGTTGCCGTGCTGGCCGCCCCTTCCGTGTTCGCCGCCGATGCGGCCAATGGCAAGGCCGTGTTCGAACGCCTGTGCGTGGCCTGTCATTCCACGACCGCGGCGCCGGGCGGCCCGGTGGTCGGCCCCACGCTGGCCGGCGTGGTGGGCCGCAAGGCGGCCACGGTGAAGGAATTCCCGATGTACACCGAAGCCCTGAAGAAGCATGCGGTGACCTGGGACGACAAGACGCTCGATGAATTCCTCGCCAATCCGATGGCCAAGGTGCCCGGCACGATGATGGTGATGCCGGTGGGTGACGCGAAGGAGCGCACCGACGTGATCGCCTACCTGAAGACGCTGCAGGCGAAGTAACCCGCCCGCGCATGGCCTGGCCGTCACGGCCGGGCCATGCATCTGCCTTGGGGCAATCGCCCATCCGACGTCCGTTTCCCCTCGCCGGTACGCCGCATGGCGGCGTTGCTGACGCGCCCGCACGGGGAGTTCGCCCGGGGAATGGCAATGGCATGACATACTTGCGCCCGGCCTGATGGCCGCGTCCGGACGCGGCCGCTCACATCCTTCGACACCGAGGTCCCATGGCGCTGGTCAAGAGGTCGAGAATTGGCACCGGCGGGTCAAGATCCCCGTCCGCTCCCCCGGCACAGGGCAATGCCCCCGCTGCAAAGAAGGCCCCCGCCCGCTCCGGCGGCGCGCCCGCACGACGCGACACCGCCGCCGAGCGCATTGCCGCGGCGACCGAGCAGCTGGCGAGCGGCCTGACGCAGTCGGCCGCCGCCACGCGCGAGCTCGCGCGCTCCATGGAACAGGTGGCCAGCGGCGCGGAAGAAGCGGCCGCCGCATCCCAGCAGCAGTCCCATTCGATCCGACGCATCGTCGCGGCGCTGACCACCGCGCGCGCCGAGGCCGATGCCAGCAATCGCCGCACCGAGGTGCTGGCCCTGTCGCTGGCGGAGACGGCCGGGCGCATCAGCGCCTCGATCCTGGCCATCGAAAGCGGCGCACAGCGCCAGACCGGTGCGGTGGTGCTCGTCGAGGAACTGGATGGACGCGCGCGCGACATCGGCGAGATCACCCGCGCGGTGAGCCGCATTTCCGACCAGACCAACCTCCTTGCACTGAATGCTGCCATCGAGGCGGCGCGGGCCGGCGAGCAGGGCCGAGGCTTCGCCGTGGTGGCCGACGAGGTGCGCACGCTGGCGGAGACCTCCGATCACAGCGCGCGCGAGGTGCAGCAGCTCACCGCGGCCATCCAGCAGGACATCCTCGCCGTGGGCAACGAGCTGCGCGAAGCGGCGCAGGTGGCCCTGCGCGAGGCCCATGCCGCCGGCGGTCTGGCGCAGGCACTGGAAGCGCAGCGTGCCGACATGGGCCGCATCGCCGAGGGCAGCCGCAACATCCTGGGTGCCGCGCTCGAGGCCGAACAGGCCGCCGAACAGGCGCAGAAAGGGGCCGAGCAGATCGCCACCGCAGCCGAGGAGCAGTCCTCGGCGGTGGTCGAGGCCCAGGCTGCCGTGCAGCAGCAGGCCCGCTCGCTGGACCAGGGCCAGGTGGCCGCGCAGAACCTCGCGGAACTTGCGACGCAGGTGCGCAGCGCACGGGTGCGTGGTGAAACGCTGGAGGAAATCAGCGCCAGCGCCGAGGAACTGTCCGCCTCGATCCAGCAGATGTCGGGCGCTGCCACCCAGGTGATGGCCGCCGTTGGCGAGATCAGCAAGGCGGCGCAGCTGCAGTCTGCGGCGACGCAGGAAACCTCGGCGGCGATGGCGCAGATCGAGGAAGGCGCGCGCATCGCCCAGCAGAGTGCAGGGGCTGCCAGTGACCAGGTCGCGCGCCTGGATGCGGCGCTGAAGGATGGACGGCGCGCCATCACTGGCCTGATCGATGGCGTGGCCGCGGCATTGCAGGGCACGCAGGCCGGCGTGGCGACGTTGCGCCGCGTGGAAAGCGTCGGGCGGCGGGTCGAGAAGATCGTCGATGCCATCGCGCTGGTCGCGGTGCAGACCAGCATGCTCGCCGTCAGCGGTGCGGTGGAGGCCGCCCGCGCCGGTGAGGCGGGCCGTGGTTTCGCCGTGGTGTCCAACGACATCCGCGCGCTGGCGCGCGAGGCCGCTGAGAACGTCGATCGCGCGCGCGACACGGTGCGCGGCATCATCGAGCAGATCGCCGCGCTGCGCAGCGAGTTCGAGCAGATCGGTACCGCCACCGAAGCGCAGGTGCGCAACAGTCGCACGGTGTCCGCCGACCTCGAGAAAATCGAGCAGGACGTGGGACGGCTGCGTGTGGCGGGCGAATCCATCCTTGAGGGTTCGGGCAGCATCCTGTCGGCGACCGCCGAGATCGCCAACGCCGCCCGGCAGATCGCGGCCGCGGCCGAAGAGGCCAGCGCCGCGTCGCGCGAAGCCGCCACGGCCGCCACCGAGCAATCCCAGGGTGTCGAGGACCTGGCAGCGGCCATCGAGGAAATCGCCACGCTGGCTGATGAACTGAAACGCAGCGCTTGAACGCCGCGCCGTCCATCGCCACGTCCCGCTACCTCACCTTCGAGGTGGATGGGCAGCTCTATGCACTGCCGGCGGACCAGGTCACCGAAGTGATGCGCGTGCCGCCGCTGGCACGGGTGCCACAGGGACCGGCGGCGCTGCTTGGCGTTGCCAACCTGCGCGGCGCGGTGCTGCCGGTGGCCAGCCTGCATGTCATGCTCGGCGTGAAGATGCCGGCACAGATGCCGGACACCGCGATCGTGCTCGATGCCGGTGCGCCGGTGATGCTGGTGGTGGATGCGGTGGCCAGGCTCGAGGCAGCCGCGGTGCATGACATCCACGCGCAGGAAGAGGCCGCGGACGCGCCCGGCGCGAGGTTTTCCGGCGCCTTCGCCATCGCCGGGTCGCAGCGCGTGGCGCGCATCCTTGATATCCGTCCGCTGCTCGATGCGGCGTTCACGCGCCGCGTACGCAACCTGCCAGAGGCGCTGCCGCACACCGCACAGCTGCGCCTGCGACGCGAACTGCCGGCGGCGGTTGCGGACCAGATGCTGGTGACCTTCGAGGTCGGCGGCCAGGAGTTCGCGCTGCCGCTGGCCGACGTGCAGGAGATCCTCCCCGCCCCCGCCGAGGTCACTGCGATGGCGCGCGCCGACCACGCCGTACTGGGCATCACCGCCGTGCGCGACCGGCTGCTGCCCCTGCTCTCGCTGCGCGCCTTGCTGGGTTTCGAGGCCGCCACCGGCGGCGAGCGCCAGAAGGTGGTGGTGATGAAGATGGGCGATGCGCGCGTGGGCCTGGTGACCGATCGTGCGCGCACCATCCTCGCCGCCGATGCCTCGCAGGTAGATGCCGTGCCGCCGGTGCTGGCCAGCCGCACCGGCGGCGAATCGCGCATCCGCGCGATCTATCGCGGCGATGGCGGACGCCGGCTCGTCTCCATCCTCGACCCCGCACGCATTTTCCGGAACGAAGTCATGCAACAGCTTACTGACGGCCAGCGCGGCGCCGACCCGGCCGATTCACCGCGCGGCACCGATGCCGGCGGGGAGCTGATCTTCCTGGTGTTCCAGCTCGGCGACGAGGAATTCGGCCTGCCGATCGACACCGTGGTGGAGGTCGCCCCGGTTCCCGAGCAGATCACGCGCGTGCCGCGCACGCCGCGTTTCCTCGAAGGCGTGGTGAACCTGCGCGGCGAAGTGCTGCCCATCGTGGACCAGCGGCGCCGCTTCGAAATGCCACCGCGCGAGGCCGGCGCCGGCCGCCGCCTGGTGGTGGTGCGGACCGCGCGGCATCGTGCCGGCCTGATCGTCGATGCCGTGCGTGATGTGCTGCGCACCACCACCTCGCAGGTGTCGCCGCCTCCGCAACTCACCGAGGCCACCTCGCGGCTGATCCATGGCGTGCTGAACATCGAGGCGAAGCAACGTCTCGTGCTGCTGCTGGATCCTGCCGAACTGCTGACCCGCGCCGAGCAGGGACTGCTCGACACGTTCCAGGCGTCGAGAAAGAAGGCCGATGCGTGATCCGGGTGCTGGTGGTCGATGATTCCGCGCTGGTGCGCAAGCTGTTCGGTCGCGTGCTGGCGGAGGAGCCCGACTTCGAGGTGCGCTTCGCGCGCAACGGCATCGAGGCGCTGGAGCAGCTCGAGGCCTATCAGCCGCATGTCATCACGCTCGATGTGCAGATGCCCGGCATGGACGGGCTTGCGTGCCTGGATCGCATCATGGTGCAGCGTCCCTCGCCGGTGGTGATGGTGTCGGCGCTGACCGATGAAGGTGCCGATGCCACACTGAGCGCGTTGAAGCTGGGTGCGGTGGATTTCATCGCGAAGCCGTCCGGCGCCGTCTCGCTGGGCATCGACGAATTTGCACCGATGCTGAAACGTCGCATCCGCGATGCATCCACGGCGCGATTGCCCACCAGCCGGCGGCTGCGCGAGCGCGTGCAGCTGCGCACCAGCGGTGGGACGATGCCCGTCGCGCGGCGTCGACGCAGCGGCACGCTGTCAGGGACCTCTGCCGCGGCGGGCCTGTCGGCGCAGGGACACGCCGCCGCCAGCATGCTGGCACCGGGCAACGCGACCTCCGGTGGGCTGGCACCTGAAGCGGCAACCCCACGGCCGCTGGATCCGTTCCCTGCGTCGTCCGCACAGGGCGACGGCGTGGTGCTGGTCGGCACGTCCACCGGCGGACCGCCGGCACTGGAGGCGTTGCTCACCCCGCTGCCCGCGCAGTTTCCGTGGCCCATCGTCGTGGCGCAGCACATGCCGGCCACCTTCACCGGTCCGCTGGCGCGTCGTCTCAATGGCATCTGCGCGCTGCGCGTGCTGGAGGTGGACACCGCGATGCCGCTCGAGCCGGGCACGGTGTACATCGGGCGCGGCAACGCCGATGTCGTGCTCGCGAGGCGCGCCGGGCTGCTGGTGGCGATGCCGGTGGCCGAGCAGGCGGATTATCCCTGGCATCCCAGCACCGACCGCCTGGTGCGCTCGGCCATGGCGTTGCTGCCGGCGACGCAGCTGGTGGGTGTGCTGATGACGGGCATGGGCGATGACGGGGCCGCTGCGATGACCGCGCTGCGTGCCGCCGGCGGCATGACCATTGCCGAAGCGGAGGAGACCGCCGTGATCTGGGGGATGCCGGGCGAACTTGCGCGAAGCGGCGGCGCCTCTTACGTCGTGCCGCTGCCACGCATTGCCCAACGGCTGCAATCCCTGGTGCCCGAACATGCCCCTGGTCCGTAAGCCGCCACGCGGCGATGCCGCCGCGCCATCCACGTCGGCGCCGGACATTCCGGCCGGCCTGCGCGATGCCGACGAGGAGGTTCGATGGGCCGCGGCGCGGGCCGCCGCGGGACGCGACGACCTTGCCGCAGCGGTGTCCCGGGCGGTGCGGCAGGAAGCTTCTCCCCGGGTGCGCGAGGCGCTGCTCACCAGCCTCGCCCATAGCGGTGGACCTGGCGCCGGCGCGCTGCAGTCACTGCTGCGTTCGGATGATGCGGACCTGCGGGGCGGCGCACTCGATGCGCTGCGGACAATCGTGCGGCGGCGGCACGACTACCTGCCCGCCTTGCTGGCCGATGAGGATGCGGACGTCCGCATCCTCAGCTGCGAACTGGCCCGCATGCTGCCCGCGGCGCAGGCCACCGCGCTGCTCGCCGGGCTGCTGCGACACGAGCGGGAGCCCAATGTCTGCGCTGCGGCCGTGGATGTGCTCGCCGAGGCCGGGCAGCCCGACGCATTGCCGGCGCTGCAGGACTGTGCGGCACGCTTCGCCGGCCACCAGTTCCTGACCTTCGCGATCCAGGTGGCCATCGACAGGATCCGCGCGCACCCGCCGCGCCCCCGTGGCTGAACCGCGGCCGATCAGCGCGGAGGAATTCACCAGGCTGTGCGAGTTCCTGTATCGACGCACCGGCATGATCTTCACCGAGACAAAGCGCTACTACGTGGACCGGCGCGTCAGCGAGCGCATGGTGGCGACCGGCTCTGCGACCTTCGCCAGCTACTTCGCCCGGCTTCGCGGCGACGTGGGCCGCGAGATCGAGCAGTTCATCAATGCCTTCACGGTCAACGAGACCTACTTCTATCGGGAAGAACACCAGCTGAGGTGCCTCACCCGTGACCTGCTGGCCGAACGGCTGCGCGACGGCGGCCGCAATGCGGTGCGCATCTGGTGCGCGCCCTGCTCCACCGGCGAGGAGCCCTGGTCCGTGGCCATCTGGCTGCTGGAGAACTGGGAGCTGGTGGACCAGTACGAGATCGAGATCATCGGTTCGGACATCGACACCGACGCGCTGGAGGCCTGCGCGCGCGGCGAGTTTGGCAAGCGGGCCCTGATGCGGCTGCCCGAAACGCTGGTCGAGCGCTATTTCATCGCGCTGGGAGACGAGCGCTGGCGCATCATCGACGCGCTGCGCGAGTCGGTGCAGTTCACGCACGTGAACCTGATCGAGCGCGGCCAGACACGCCCCCATGGGCAGTTCGATGTGATCTTCTGCCGCAACATGCTGATCTATTTCGACGAGGCCTCACGCCGCGTGACGGCCGAGAACCTTTACGAGAGCCTGCTGCCGGGCGGTTTCCTGTGCCTGGGACACACCGAATCGATGAGCCGGATCTCACCGCTGTTCGATGTGCGACGCTTCGACGATGCCATCGTGTACCAGCGGCCGGCCCGGGGGGCGGAACATGGATGATCGGAAGACAGTGCTGGTGATCGATGATGCGACGCTGGTGCGGCTCTATTACCGCAGCACGCTCGAGGAAGCAGGCTTCATCGTGCACGAGGCCTTCAATGGCATCGAGGCGCTGGAGAAGCTGTCCGACCTCGCTGCGGACCTGCTGATCGTCGACGTGAACATGCCGCAGATGGATGGACTGTCGTTTCTGCGCACCTTGCGCGCGTCCCGCACGGCGGCCGCCGCGGTGCCGGCACTGGTCACCAGCACCGAATCGCGGGAACCGGACTTCCTCGCCGCCCGCGCCGCGGGCGCCAATTTCTACCTGGTCAAACCCATCGACCGCGAGACGCTGGTCGCCCATGCCCGGATGCTGTGCGGGGTGGCGCATGGATGAGCTGCTCGAGCAGTTCCTGGTCGAATCGCGCGAACTGGCGGAGTCCGCGACGGCGTCACTGCTCGCGCTGGAACGTGCGCCACAGGATGCGCAGCAGCTGGACAGCGTGTTCCGCGACCTGCACACGCTCAAGGGCGGCGCCGGCATCGTGGAGTTCGCGGCCATGGAGCGCGCCGTGCACGCCGCTGAAGACCTGCTCGGCGCGGCGCGCGCCGGGCGGCGGGTGCTGGATCCACAGGCGGTCGGTGACTGCCTGGCCTGCATCGACCAGGTGCTGCAATGGCTGGAGCACATCGAGCGGACCGGACAACTGCCGGGGCCCGACAGCACCGCACAGGCGGCACGGGTCATCGCGCGATTCGGCCCGGCACCGGCGGGCCGGGACGGCGGTGATCCTGCCGGGGCGTGGTCCGCTGCGGAAGCCGCGGCGCCGGCTGCACAGGCCGCCCATCAGGGCGCTCAAGCTGCCTTGCCAGATTCGCCGCCGGAAGACGGACTGCCTGAACGTGCCCGCGAGATCCTCTCGGCGCAGCAGGCACTGCTGGATGATTCCGCTGCAGCCGGATCCGCAGGGCATGTGCGTTCCGCAGCCCGGGTGGCCACCAACGTGCTGCAGGCTGTCGGCTGGCACGCAGCCGCGGCCCGGTTCCGCGCGCTGGCCGACGCGGCGGACCCGGACTCCCGCGTCGTGACCGCCGCGCTCGCAACCCTGATCGATGCCCCCGCCACTGCCGGGGCGGGTGCCCCCGAGACGCACGAATCGACCGCCGGCACGTCACCTGGCGCGGCCACGTCGCGCACCGTGCGCGTGGATGCGGCCCGCATCGATTCGCTGGTGCGGCTCACTGGCGAACTGACCGTGGTCAAGAACGCCATCGCCCATCTGGCAAGACTCACCGCCCGCGATGATGCGGCCGGACAGGCGCTGCGCGTGCAGCAGGCATCGCTCGA
>CAZWDR010000041.1:0-4735 GCA_964632365.1 uncultured Steroidobacteraceae bacterium | reverse complement strand
CCGCCCGCGATGATGCGGCCGGACAGGCGCTGCGCGTGCAGCAGGCATCGCTCGAGCAGCTGACCGGCGAGCTGCAGCGTGCCGTGCTGCACCTGCGCGTGCTGCCGCTGCGCAGCGCCTTCCAGCGCCTGCCGCGTCTGGTGCGCGAAATGTCCGATGCGCTGGCGCGACCGGCGGAACTGCACTTCAGCGGCGAGGACACCGAGGCTGACAAGGCCATCGTCGAGATGCTTTTCGAACCGCTGCTGCATGTGGTGCGCAATGCGCTGGACCACGGCATCGAGCCTGCGGCGGTGCGCGCCAGCCGCGGCAAGCCGGTGACCGCGACATTGCGTCTGCATGCCGCGCGCGAGGGCAGCCAGGTTCTGGTCGAGGTCAGCGACGATGGCGGCGGCATGGATCTGCAGCGCATCCGCAGCGTCGCGGCGGCACGCGGGCTGGCCACGGCCGAAGCCCTGGAACAGATGGATGACGCGCAACTGACGCAGCTGGTGTTCGCACCGGGCTTCTCCACCGCCACCGAGGTGACCGCGCTGTCGGGCCGCGGCGTGGGGATGGATGCCGTCCGCGTGGCGGTGGAACGGGTCGGCGGCCGGGTATCGATCCAGACCACGCCGGGTCAGGGGACCACGGTGCGTTTCATGCTGCCCTTCAGCGTGATGATGACGCGGGTGATCAGCCTTGTCGCCGGCGGACAGATGTTCGGCGTGCCGCTGGATTCGGTGGTGGAGACCCTGCGCGTGCCACGTGCGCAGATCTCGGCGGTGGGCGCAGCCCGCGCGCTGGTGCTGCGTGACCAGACCATCCCGGTCCTCGATCTGGGGCAGATGCTCGGTGCCGCCAGCGAAAGGCCGGTCGATGCGGACGCCACCCTGGTGGTCGTCAGCCTCGCGGGGCAGTCCTGCGCCCTCGAGGTGGACGCGGTCGGCGAGCGCCTGGAGGTCATGCTCAAGCCGCTGGAGGGCCTGCTTGCCGGTGCGCCGGCCATTGCCGGCAGCACCCTGCTCGGCGACGGCCGGGTGCTGCTGGTGCTGGACGTCGCGCAGCTGCTGCGACCGGACTGAAGTGGGCCGATGGCCGCCGCCGGCCTGGGAGGCGCGATGGTAAAGTTGCGGATGCCTGCGCCTGCGGGCCGCCGGTTCGCCGGTTCGCCAGGGAGACACGATGACACGCAAGATCCTGATCGTCGACGACAGCAAACTGGCCCGCATGGCCGTGATCAAGGCGCTGGACGCGCTGCATCCGGACTGGATCCGCAGCGAAGCCGCCGATGCGCAGGCAGCGCTCGAGATGGTCCGCCGCGACCCGCCGGATATCGCCGTGTTCGACTTCAACATGCCCGGCAAGGATGGCCTAGTGCTGGCCGCCGAAGTGCGGCAGCTCAATCCCGACATCCACACCGCGGTGATCTCGGCGAATCACCAGGTGGAGGTCGTGGAACGTGCCCGCGCCGCAGGAGCCGCGTTCCTGCGCAAGCCAGTCACCGAGAAGTCCCTGCAGGAATTCCTCGACGCACTGCCCGGCAGGCCACAAGGCATCCGCTAGATGCAGATGCCATCCGCAGTGCAGCTCGGCGAGCTGGAGTTCGATGCCCTTTCGGAGCTGGTGAACCTCGGCGTCGGCAATGCCGCAGCCGGCCTGCGCGAGATGGTCCGCGAGGAAGTCATCCTGTCCGTGCCCAAGGTTCGCATCGTCGCGCGCGAACAGGCGATCGCCGACCTGGGACCGAAGGGCGCAGAGCGCCTGGTCGCCGTGCACCAGCACTTCGAGGGCGACATCCGCGGCCGCGCAATGCTGATTTTTCCCGAAGCCCAGAGCATGGAACTGGTGCGGGCGGTGGTCGGTGGCGAGCTGTCGCTCGAGGACCTCATGGAGCTCGAGCAGGAGGCCCTGGCCGAAACCGGCAATGTGCTGCTGAACACCTGTCTGGGCACCATCGCCAACAACCTGCGCCGCAGCCTGCGCATCTCGCTGCCCGAGGTGATCCAGGGCAATGGCTCGCAGCTGCTGAGCCTGTCGCCGGAACCGCGCGACGATGACATCGTGCTGTTCATCTACATCAACTTCGCCGTGCGCAACCGCGACATCCGGGGCTATCTTGCAATGCTCCTCGACCTGCCCTCGCTGGTGGCGCTGAAGTCCCTGCTGGCCGAGTACATCGCGCGCATGGGTGGCGACGCCGCCCCGCCGCCCGTGCATGCCGTTTGAGAGCGTGAACGCTGACGCCATCCTCGATGCCATCGATGGCGGCGTGCTCGTGCTCGACAAGGATGAGCGCATCGTGCGCTGGAACCGCTGGATGGAAGTGGCTGCGGGCCGGCGCGCCGAGGACGTGCTGGGCCGCACGCTGGCACAGGTCTTTGCCGAGGTGGACCTGCGGCGCCTGCCCCAGGCCATCACCGAGGCGCTGACGCTGAACGCCTCCACGATCATCACGCATTCGCTGAACCCGGACCTGCTGCCGCTGCGCACGCGCTCCAGCAGGCCGTTGTTCCACGACATCACCGTGACCCCCGTCGGCGAGGCACCGCTCCAGGGCTGCCTGGTCTTCGTCACCGACGTGACGATGGCCACCAAGCGCGAAAGGTTCCTGCGCTCCCGCCAGAATGCCCGTTATGACGCGGTCGTGGCGCGCGCCGCGGACGCGATCCTCACCGTCGATGAAGCCGGACTGGTCCAGTTCGCCAACCCGGCCGCGCTGTCGCAGACCGGGTATGCCCAGGCGGAACTGCTCGGTCGCGCCGCCGCCGAGCTGTTCCAGACGCGCGCGGAGTGGAACACGCTGTGGCGCCATTCACTCGAGGGTGCCGACTCCGGCACTCCCACGGAGCTGGTGGCGCTGCGCAAGGATGGCTCGCCCACCCACCTCGAGGCTTCCGCTTCCCGCTGGCCCAGTGGCACGCGGATGTTCGTCACGGTGATCCTGCGCGACGTGAACCAGCGCCGCAGCACCGAGGCGGCGCTGCGTGCGCGCGAGGCGGAGGCACGCTCTGCCGCCGCGGCGCTATCGGAGCTGAACCAGACGCTCGAGGAGCGTGTGCAGCAGCGCACCGCGCAGCTGATGAAGGCGGAGGATGCACTGCGCCACAGCCAGAAGATGGAAGCCATCGGCAACCTCACCGGCGGCATCGCGCACGACTTCAACAACCTGCTGCATGTGATCGGCGGCAACCTGCACCTGCTCAAGCGTGACGTGGCCGGCAACGCGCCCGCGCAGCAGCGCGTGCAGAAGGCGCTGGACAGCGTGATGCGCAGCGCGAAGCTCTCGCAGCAGCTGCTGGCATTCGCGCGGCGCCAGCCGCTGGAGCCCAAGGTCATCCAGGCCAGACGCTTCCTGCACGACATGGAAGACATGCTGCAGAAGGCCATCGGCGATGGCATCACGCTGGTGCTCGCGGTGCACGAGCAGCTGTGGAACACGCTGGTGGATCCCGGCAACCTCGAGAATGCGCTGCTGAACCTGGCCATCAACGCGCGCGACGCGATGGAAGGTCGCGGCCGCCTGGTGATCGAAGCCGGCAATGTCGTGCTCGACGCCGACTACGCCAGCATTCATCCAGAGGTGACGCCAGGCCAGTACGTGCACATCGCCGTGACCGACACCGGCAGCGGCATGACGCCGGAAGTCGCGCAGCAGGCCTTCGATCCATTCTTCACCACGAAGGCCGAGGGTCGCGGCACCGGCCTTGGCCTGTCGATGGTGTATGGCTTCGTGAACCAGTCCGGCGGTCACATCCGCATCGACAGCGAGGTGGGCACGGGTACCTCCGTGCGGATCTACCTGCCCCGGTCGATGCAGTCGGAAGACACGCTGGTCAACATCGACGCCACGCCCGTGACCGGCGGCACCGAGATGGTGCTCGTGGCCGAGGACGACGAATCAGTGCGTGACACCGTCGTCGCGATGCTGAACGACCTCGGCTATCGCGTGCTGAAGGCCAAGGACGCCCACAGCGCGCTGACCATCATCGAGAGCGGCATGCCCATCGACCTGCTGTTCTGCGACGTGGTGATGCCCGGGCCGCTGCAGAGCATGGAGCTGGCGCGCAAGGCGCGCGAGCGCATGCCGCACCTGGCGGTGCTGTTCACCTCCGGGTACTCGGAGAATGCGATCACCGCCGACGGCCGGCTCGCCGCCGACGTGGAGCTGCTCAGCAAGCCCTATTCGCGGGACACGCTCGCCCGCAAGGTGCGGATGGTGCTGGAGAAGGCGGCGCACAAGCGCAGCGGGGCCTGATGGCCGCACCCGGCGCGCCGCAGGGGCGCGAGGCGCATTGAAAAAGTGGTGCCGGAAATAGGATTCGAACCTACGACCCATCGCTTACGAAGCGATTGCTCTACCAACTGAGCTATTCCGGCGCCGGGGGCGGGATTTTAGGGGATGGGCGCGGGGAAAGGCCAGCGTCGAGGGGCAAATCCCGGCACATCGGCCGGATTGGGGCGCCCGATCCGCGCTGCCGCCGGGCCAAGCTGCTGACATGCAATCCCGGGGGTTCTCGGTCACCGAAATGCTGGTCGCGATGGCGATCGCTGCAGTGCTGCTTGCCCTCGCCGTGCCGGGGTTCGGGCGTCAGCGGGCTGCCGCCGCGCTGCAGACAGCCTCGGGGCAGACGCTGTCTGCACTGCATCTGGCGCGACGGCTGGCGCTGGCGCGGGGGCAGAGCATCACGGTCTGTCCCACCCCGGATGGCCTGCGCTGCGAATTCGGTGCCGCCACGTGGATGATGTTCGCCAA
>CAZWDR010000040.1:7969-22757 GCA_964632365.1 uncultured Steroidobacteraceae bacterium | reverse complement strand
CCCGAGACCACCACCGGCGGCAACGCGCTGAAGTTCTACGCTTCGGTGCGCCTCGACATCCGCCGCATCGGCGCCATCAAGAGTGGGGAGGAAGTGGTCGGCAACCAGACCCGCGTCAAGGTGGTCAAGAACAAGGTGTCGCCGCCGTTCCGCGAGGCCGAGTTCGAGATCATGTACGGCGCCGGCATCTCCCGCGAGGGCGAGATCATCGACCTGGGTGCCGCCCAGGGCATCATCGAGAAGTCCGGCGCGTGGTACAGCTACAAGGGCGAGCGCATCGGCCAGGGCAAGGAAAACGCCCGCCAGTTCCTGCGCGACCGCAAGGAGACGGCCCGCGAGATCGAGGAGCAGATCCGCGCGAAGCTGCTGCCGGAGCGCAAGACCGGGGCAGAGGCGGCCGCAGCGGCGGCGGCGGCAGCAGCCGAACGCCAGGCCTGATCCGAAGCCTGGGGCACCGAGTGGGCTTCTCCCGCCGCAAGCCTCGGGTCGATGAGCACCGCGCCGCAGATCCCGGCGCGGTGCGCACCGCAGCGCTGGTGCTGCTGGCACGGCGGGAATACGCCTCCGGTGAACTCAGGTCGGCGCTGACCAGCAAGGGCTACGCCGCCGATGTGGTCGCCGAGACCGTCGCTGAACTGGCCGGCGAGCGGCTCCTCGACGACGATCGCTACGCCGAGAGCCTGGTCCGGCAGTTGGCTGGCCGGGGGCAGGGGCCCGCCCGCGTCCGCCAGCAATTGACCGAGGCGGGAATTTCATCCGAACGCGCCGCAAGGGCCATCGAAGAAGGACCGGACTGGGCCCAGGTGGCCCGTGAGGTCCGCCTGCGCAAGTTCGGTGCCGCAGCCCCCGCCGACTGGCCCGAGCGCGCGCGGCAGATGCGTTTTTTGCAATACCGGGGCTTTTCCAACGATCATATCGGCAGTTGCCTGGGCGGTGATCCCGGCGTCCCCGATATCGATCCATGACCAGTCCAAAGAAACCCTTCTCCGCCTCCGAAATCCGCAGCGCCTTTCTCGACCATTTCGCCCGGCAGGGCCATAGCGTGATCGCATCGAGCAGCCTCGTGCCGGGCAATGACCCGACGCTGCTGTTCACCAATGCCGGCATGGTGCAGTTCAAGGACGTGTTCCTTGGCAAGGATCCGCGCGCCTATGTGCGGGCCACCAGCAGCCAGCGATGCGTGCGTGCCGGCGGCAAGCACAACGATCTGGAGAACGTGGGCTACACCGCGCGGCACCACACCTTCTTCGAGATGCTGGGCAATTTCAGCTTCGGCGACTACTTCAAGCGCGATGCGATCCGCTTTGCCTGGGAGCTGCTGACCGGCACGCTGGGCCTCGATGCTGCGCGCCTGTGGGTCACCGTCTACAAGGACGATGACGAGGCCGAGAAGATCTGGGTCGAGGAAATCGGCGTGCCGCGCGAGCGCGTCACACGCCTGGGCGAGAAGTCGAACTTCTGGTCCATGGGCGACACCGGCCCATGCGGTCCCTGCACCGAGATCTTCTTCGACCACGGCCCGCATATCGCCGGGGGCCCGCCGGGCTCGCCGGATGAAGACGGCGACCGCTACGTGGAGATCTGGAACCTCGTCTTCATGCAGTTCGACCGCGCGGCCGACGGCACGATGACGCCGCTGCCGAAGCCGTCCGTCGATACGGGCATGGGTCTGGAGCGCATCTGCGCGGTGCTGCAGGGCGTGCACTCGAACTACGAGATCGACCTGTTCCAGCATCTGATCAACGCGGCTGCCGCGCGGCTGGGTACCGCCGACCTCGCCAGCCCGTCACTGCGCGTGATCGCCGACCACATCCGCGCCTGCGCCTTCCTCGTGGCCGATGGGGTGATGCCGTCGAACGAGGGACGCGGCTATGTGCTCCGCCGCATCATGCGCCGCGCGATGCGGCACGGGCACAAGTTCGGGGCACCGCCGACGTTCTTCGCGGACCTGCTGCCGGCGCTGGCCGATGTGATGGGCGAGGCGTATCCGGTGCTGGTCGAGCGCCAGGGGTTCATCCGCGATGTGCTGCTGAAGGAGGGCGAGCAGTTCGCCCGCACGCTGGCCACCGGCATGTCGCTGCTCGAGGAAGCGATCACCACGCTGGGCGAGGGTCGCCCGGTCGACGGCGCCGTGGTCTTCCGCCTGCACGACACCTATGGCTTTCCGCCCGACCTCACCGCCGATGTGCTGCGCGAGCGCGGCCTCTCGGCCGACATGGAGGGCTACGAGCGCGAGATGGAGGCGCAGCGCGAGCGGGCGCGGGCGGCAAGCCGCTTCGGGGTCGACCTGCGCGGCGGGCCGGATCTCGGCGCCATCACCGACTTCCACGGCTACGACAGCGTCGAAGGCGAGTCCCGCATCGTCGCGTTGCTGAAGGATGGCCGTCCGGTGGATGCCCTCGCCGCCGGTGAGACCGGCGAGGTGGTGCTGGAACGCACGCCGTTCTACGCCGAATCCGGTGGCCAGGTGGGCGACACCGGCGAACTGGTCGCGGGCGCGGCCCGCTTCAGCGTCGCCGACACGCGCAAGCGTGGCAGCGCCTTCGCGCACATCGGCGAACTCGCAGGCGCCGGCCTCAAGGTCGGCGACCAGGTGGTGGCGCGCATCGACCACGCGCGTCGTGAGCGCACCAAGCGCAACCACACGGCCACGCACCTGCTGCACGCGGCGCTGCGCGAGGTGCTGGGCACGCACGTCCAGCAGAAGGGTTCGCTGGTCGCACCCGAGCGCCTGCGCTTCGACTTCGCGCACTATCAGCCCGTCACCGCCGATGAGTTGCGACGCATCGAGCGGCGCGTGAACGACGAGATCCGCGCCAACCACGCCGGGCAGATCAGCCAGAGCTCCTACGACGAAGCCGTCGCCGCCGGCGCCATCGCGCTGTTCGGCGAGAAGTACGGCGACAAGGTGCGCGTGCTGCGCCTGGGTGGCTTCTCGATGGAACTGTGCGGTGGCACCCACGTCGACCGCACCGGCGACATCGGCCTGTTCAAGATCGTCTCCGAGGGCGGTGTGGCCGCCGGCGTGCGGCGCATCGAGGCGGTGACGGGCGAGGGCGCGCTGGACTACGTCACCCAGACCGAGGAAATGCTGCGCTCGGTCGCGGGCCTCGTGCGCGGCAGCCGCGAGGACGTGGTCCAGCGGGTGCAGGAAGGCCAGGAGCTGATCCGCACGCTCGAAAAGCAGGTGCGAGCGCTGAAGGACCGCCTCGCCAGCGGCCAGGGCACCGACCTGGCCGCCGGCGCACACGACATCGGCGGCGTGAAGGTCGTTGCCACCACCGTTGAAGGCGCCGATGCCACCTCGCTGCGCAATGCCGTCGACCAGCTCAAACAGCGACTGCAATCGGCAGTCATCGTGCTGGCCACAGTGGCCGAGGGTGGCAAGGTGTCGATCGTCGCGGGCGTGACGCCCGATCTGACCGCCACGCTGAAGGCCGGCGAGATCGTCGGCAGCGTCGCGGCGCAGGTGGGCGGCAAGGGCGGCGGCCGCGCGGACTTCGCGCAGGCCGGCGGCAGCAATGCCGCAGCGCTGCCTGCGGCACTCGAGTCCGTCCGCGGCTTCGTCCAATCCCGCTTGCCGAATTGACTCGTGGGATGGCCGGGGCCGCGTTCGGCCCCAAGGACCGACGGGCCTTTAGGGGTTTCTCCGATAACCTCCCGGCACTCGGTGACTAGACAATAGCTCCATCATCTACGAAGGAGCGTGACCATGCTGATTCTGACCCGTCGAGTGGGCGAAGCTGTGGTGATTGGCGAGGAAGTGACCGTCACCGTGCTCGGTGTCAAGGGCAACCAGGTCCGCATCGGCGTGAATGCGCCGAAGTCGGTGACCGTGCATCGCGATGAGATCTACGAGCGCATCAAGAGCGAGCGGGAAGGCGAGCGCGAAGCCGGCGACGTCCTGACTGCCGCGGGCTGATTCCCTCCGCAAGCTTTACCCTCCCAGATTCGACCAGTATCATCCCGCGTCTGCCAGCAGGCGCGGGATTTTTATTGCCCCGCGCAGGTGCTGCCGCGACGGAGAGTTGGCCGAGTGGTCGAAGGCGCACCCCTGCTAAGGGTGTAAGGGTCAAAAGCCCTTCGAGGGTTCGAATCCCTCACTCTCCGCCAGTCATCTGCAACAGCTGCAACGCTCCACTCCCCAGGCGTTTCCATGGCCGAACTCCACATCAACGGCAAGCCGCTGCGCGCGGATGACGTGGCGCCCGACACGCCGCTGCTCTACGTGCTGCGCAACGACGCGGGACTCGACGGCGTGCGCTTCGGCTGTGGCGCCGGCCAGTGCGGGGCATGCGCGGTGCTGCTCGATGGCCGCGAGGTGCTGTCCTGCCTGACGACCGTTGCGGCGGCCGCGGATGCCAGCATCACCACGATCGAGGGCCTGGGCACGCCGCAGGCCCCCCATCCGGTGCAGGCTGCCTTCCTCGCCGAACAGGCCGCCCAGTGCGGCTACTGCACGCCCGGCATGATCATCGCCGCGACCAGCCTGCTGGCCGCCAATGCCGCTCCCAGCGAGGCAGAAATCCGGTCCGCGATGGCGCGGCACCTCTGTCGCTGCGGCAGCTACGATCGCATCGTGCGCGCCGTGCAGCGCGCCGCGGCGATGATGGCGAGCTGAAGTCATGTCGCTGACGCGCCGTCACTTCCTGAATGCGGGCACTGCGCTGTTCGTCGGCTTCCAGTTCGGCGCGCTGCCGACGCTGGCGCAGGTGCGCGCCGGTCCCGGCCTGCCCAATGCATTGCGCGGTCATCCGCGCGTCGATGCGTGGCTGCGCATCGGCACCGATGATCGCGTCACGCTGTTCACGGGCAAGGCCGAACTGGGCCAGGGCCTGAAGACGGCGCTGGTGCAACTGGCGGCCGAGGAACTCGACGTTGCGCCAGAGCGGGTGGAGGTGGTGACCGCCGACACGGCGCGCACGCCGAACGAGTCCTACACCGCCGGCAGTCGCTCCATCCAGGACAGCGGCATGTCGATCCGCCATGCCGCGGCCGAGGCGCGCCAGATCCTGCTCGGCGTGGCGTCCGCGCGGCTGGCGGTGCCGGCTGCCGAACTGCACGTGGCCGATGGACGCGTGGTGGACCGCCGTGGCCGCGGGTTGCGCTATGGCGAACTGGTGCCGCATGCGCCGCTGGATCAGCCGGTCAGCGGCAGCGCGCCGCTGAAGGATCCTTCGCAGTACCGCATCGTCGGCCAGTCGCTGCCCCGCGTCGACTTCCCGGCCAAGGTGTTTGGCGCAGCCCCCGCCTTCATCCAGGACCTGCGCCTGCCCGGCATGCTGCATGCCCGGATGGTGCATCCACCCACCCAGTCCGCGCGCCTGGCCGCGGTCGACCTGGCGACGGTGCAGAAGATGCCGGGCGTGCAGCAGGTGCTGCGTGATGGCAGCGTGCTGGGCGTGGTGGCCACCCGCGAGGAGCAGGCCATTGCGGCCGCGGCGGAACTGGCGCGACATGCGCGGTGGGAGCAGGTGTCCACCGAGGCGTTGCCGGACGATGCAGCGCTGCCGCAGCACATGCGCGCGCAGCCCGTGCGTCGCAGCGCCGTGGCACGGCGTGGCGCCGCGGTGTCCGGCGAGCTGCGGCATCAGGCCACTTACTTCCGGCCGTTCCAGGCGCATGCCTCCATCGGGCCGAGCTGCGCCGTCGCGCTGTTCGAGCAGGACCGGCTCACCGTGTGGTCGCACACGCAGGGCATCTTCCCGCTGCGCGTGGAACTGGCCCGCGTGCTGGGGCTGCCCGAGAGCGCGATCCGCACCATCTCAGAGGAAGGCGCCGGCTGTTACGGGCAGAACGGCGCCGATGATGCCGCGCTCGAGGCGGCGATGCTGGCGATGGCCGTGCCAGGCCGGCCCGTGCGGCTGCAATGGTCGCGCGCGGATGAGTTCGGCTGGGAGCCGCTGGGTGCCGCGATGCTGGTGGACTGCGAGGCAGCGCTGGACGCAAACGGCCGCATCAGTGCCTGGCGGTCGGTGGTTCGCGGTTATCCGAACACGGCGCGGCCCGGCTTCGGTGGTGGCGACGGCGCCAATCTGCTGGCTGCGCAGCTGCGTGGCAAGTCCATGCCGGTGCGCGAAGTGACCAGCGCCGGCCTGAACCGCAACGCCGAGCCGCTGTATGACCTGCCGGCGCTGCAGGTGGATGAGGAACTGATCCCCGCATCACCGGTGCGCACTTCGTCGCTGCGCACGCTCGGTGCATACGCGAATGTGTTCGCCGTCGAGTCATTCATGGATGAGCTGGCCCTCGCGGCGGGCACGGATCCGCTGGCCTTCCGGCTCGCGCATCTCACCGATGCCCGCGGCCGCGCCGTGCTCGAGGCCGTGGCGGCGAAGGCTGGCTGGGAGAAGCGCGGGGCGCTGCCCAAGGGGCATGGCCTCGGAATCGGCTATGCGCGCTACAGCGGCAGCTCCACCTACTGCGCCGTGGTGGCCGAGGTGGCCGTCGATGAGGCGGGCACGATCCGCGCGCCGCGCCTGTGGGCGGCGGCCGATTGCGGGCCGATCGTCAATCCGGATGGCGTGCGCAACCAGATTGCCGGCGGCGCACTGCAGGCGACGAGCTGGACATTGCTGGAGTCCGCGCGGCTGCGACATGCCAGCCAGGGCATCAGCAACTGGCACGAATATCCCATCCTGCGGTTCACCGAGGCACCGGCCATCGAGGTCGTGCTCATCGACCGGCCCGACCAGCCCATCGTCGGCCCCGGCGAGGCGTCGCTGGGACCGACCGCCGCCGCGCTGGCGAATGCACTTGCCGTGGCGTCCGGCGCACGGGTGCGCAGCCTGCCGCTGGCGTCAGCGCGCCTGCCGACGCGTTGACGCGCTAGCGTCGGGTCGCGATCCGCACCGGCGAGTGCGGCGATGCCGGTTCCAGATCGTTCCGCGGCATCAATGGCGGCTGCGCCATGAAACGCGGTCGCCTGCCGCGGTGGGCCTGCGCCGCGTGAACGATGCCGCGATCTGTGGTCTTCAGGACAGCCGCCCCTGATCCAGCATCGTCTCCCGTCCGGCCACCGGCGGGGTACTCGGCCGCTCGATCATCCGGCGCACCCGCGGCCGCTCCGGTCCCTGATGCAACGCCAGCAGGCGCTGCGGCACGGTGCCGTCGTGATGCGTCATGCGGCTGTTGTGGCGGACGTACTCCAGCCATGTCGGTGCCTCGTACCGTTCGATCCAGACCAGCGGATCCGCAAGATCACGCAGCAGCCGCCAGTTGCGCGCGCCATCGCGCCGGCGGATGCGTCGCCACGCCGACATGGCCGCGAGGAATTCGGTCAGCCGCTCCTCGGGGATGCGGTACTCGACGGTGACCACGACCGGACCGGTGCGCGCATCGATCGGCACGGCAGTGCTCGGCTCCTTCCAGGTGCGCATCAGTTCGAGGTTCAGGTCCTCGGTCTGCGCCAGCGGCACCCACCAGCCCAGCGCCGCGCAGGCCAGCATCGATGCCGCGGCGGCGAGCAGTGCGACCGGGATGCTGAAGTCGGTGGCGACCTCGCCCCACAGCAGGCTGCCGGCGGCAAGTCCGCTGAAGGCGGCCATCTGGTAGATGGACAGCGCGCGCGCGACCACCCATCGCGGCGCGGACAGCTGCACGGCGACGTTGAAGGTGGCCAGCGCCAGCAGCCAGCCTGCACCGGCGATCAGCAGCGCGGCCATCGACAGCAGCAGCTGTGAGCTCAAGGCGATGACGACGGCCGCCAACGCGAGCCCCGCGCTCGACCAGCGCACCGTCGCCTCGGTGGACAGATTGCGGCGCACGCGATCACTGAGCAGCGCGCCGCCCACCGCGCCCAGGCCGAATGCCCCCAGCAGCAGGCCATAGGTCAGCGGGCCGCCCTGCAGCAGCTCCTTGGCCACCATCGGCAGCAGCGCCATCACGGCGCCGGCGGCAAGGCCGAACAGCGCCGAACGCAGCAGCACGCGCAGGATGGCCGGCGACATCGCCACGTAACGCACGCCCGCTGCCATGGCAAGGCCGAGCCCCTCGCGCGGCAGCGTCGACGCCGCAGCCGGCGATCGCCAGCGCGCCAGCACGAAGATCAGCGCGATGTAGCTGGCCGCGTTGACGGCGAAGGCCGCCGCGGCGCCTGCGGCGGCGACGATGACACCACCCAGTGCCGGGCCCACGCTGCGCGCCATGTTGAAGCCCATGCTGTTCAGCGCCACCGCGCTGGCCAGCTCGCTGCGCGGAACCATGTCACCCACCGAGGCCTGCCAGGTGGGGGAGTGGAACGCCGCACCACAGCCGATGGCGAATGTGAACAGCAGCAGCAGCCAGGGTGTGATGAGGCCGGTCAGCGTGCACGCCATCAGCAGCAGCGACACCACCAGCATGAACACCTGCGCGCCGAGCATCACCTTGCGGCGATCGTAGTTGTCGGCCATCGCGCCGGCCACCAGCGCCAGCAGCATGATGGGCAGCGACACGGACCCCTGCACCAGCGCGACCATGTCGGCGCGCGGTGCGATGGAGATCATCAGCCACGAGGCGCCCACGGACTGGATCAGCCAGCCCAGGCTCCCGAGGACGCTGGCGATCCACACATTGCGGAACACCTTGATGCGCAGCGGCGAGAGCGCCGATGCGCGCGGCGGGGCCTGGGCGGGAACCGGTTCGATGATTGCCACGGTGCGCGGGTCAGGCGCTCCGGCTGGCCTTCAACGCCTGGTCGATGTCTTCCCTGAGATCATCGATGTGCTCAAGTCCGATCGACAGGCGCACCATGTCTTCCGACACGCCGGCCTTGACCAGCTCTTCGGGCCCGAGTTGCCGATGCGTGGTGGAGGCGGGATGCGTCGCCAGCGAGCGCGCATCGCCGATGTTCACCAGGCGGATGATCAGCTTCAGTGCATCGAGGAACTTCTCGCCGGCCTTGCGCCCGCCCTTCACCCCGAAGGTGAGGATGCCCGACGCGCGGCCGCGCATGTATTTCTGCGCCAGCGCATGGTCGGGATGATCGGGCAGGCCGGCGTATTTCACCCAGCTGACCTCCGGATGCGTGGCCAGGAACTGCGCCACGGCCAGCGTGTTGTCGCAGATGCGGTCCATGCGCACCGGCAGCGTCTCGATGCCCTGCAGGATCAGGAACGAATTGAACGGCGAGATGGCCGCACCCATGTTGCGCAGGGGCACCACGCGCGCGCGGCCGATGAACGCGGCCGGGCCCAGTGCCTCGGTGTACACGACGCCGTGATAGGACACGTCCGGCTCGTTGAGCCGGCGGAAACGGGCCTTGTGCTCGGCCCAGGGGAACTTGCCCGAGTCGACGATGACGCCGCCGATGCTGTTGCCGTGCCCGCCCAGGTACTTGGTCAGCGCATGCACGACGATGTCGGCGCCGAAATCGAACGGGCGGCACAGGTAGGGCGTCGGCACGGTGTTGTCGACGATCAGCGGCACGCCATGGCGGTGCGCGACCTCGGCCAGCAGCGCAAAATCGGTGATGTTGCCCAGCGGATTGCCGACCGATTCGCAGAAGACGGCCCGCGTGCGATCGTCGATCAGCTTCTCGAAACCGGCCGGGTCCGACGGATCGGCGAAGCGCACGTCGATGCCATATTGCGGCAGCGTGTGCGCGAACAGGTTGTAGGTGCCGCCATACAGCGCCGAGGTGCTGATGATGTTGTCGCCCTGCTCGGCGATGGTCAGGATGGCGTAGGTGATCGCCGCCATGCCCGATGCCAGCGCCAGCCCTGCAATGCCGCCCTCCAGCGCCGCGACGCGCTGCTCGAGCACATCGCTGGTCGGGTTCATGATGCGGGTGTAGATGTTGCCCTGGACCTTCAGGTCGAAGAGGTCAGCGCCATGCTGCGCGCTGTCGAAGGCATAGGACGTGGTCTGGTAGATCGGAACCGCGACGGCGCGCGTGGTCGGATCGGGTGCGTAGCCGCCGTGCACGGCGATGGTTTCTGGACGCATGGGCGCTCCTGGGACTGCGGGCTTTCTGCCGGGGGCAGCGATACTAGCAGCCCTGTGCGCGCATCACTCCCGGTCGTTGAAGGCGGTGATGCGGTTCAGGCGGAAGGCGCTGGCCAGCGATTGCAGCTCGTCGCGATGCATGCGGGCGAGCCGCATCAGTTTACGCTCGCCGAGCCCGGTCAGGTGCACGCGCACCTGCCGCTTGTCGTCCGGGTCGGTCTCGCGCCGGACCAGGCGCGCGCCCTCGCAACGGGACACCAGCGCCACGGTGCCATGGTGCTTGGCCTGCAGGCGCTCGGCCAGCTCGCCGACCGTCGCCCAGCTGCGGCCCGGGTAGCCCTTGATCTGCAGCAGCAGCTGGTATTGCTGGGGGGTGAGCCCCTCGGCCTGCACCGCATCCTCGCTGAACCGCAGGAAGCGGCGCAGCTGGTGGCGGAACTCGGCCAGATACTCGAAGTCCGCCTTGTTCATCGGTGCAGGGTACAGGCGAGGGCGGGCGGACCCAACCTCCACCAGCGAGGTTCACGCGCCGCGCTGGAAGTCCCGGCCCGCATGCATGGCCCGCACGATGCCCGCGCGCACCACGAAGTCGCCGAAGGCCTCGCCCTCGCCGCGTTCGCGCGCATAGCGCCCGAGCAGCGCGCGCAGTTCGTCGAGGATCTGCTGCTCGCCGAGCGTCTCGCGATACAGCGCATTGAGCCGCTCGCCTGCAGGTCCTGCGCCCAGGTACAGGTTGTATCGTCCCGGCGCCTTGCCCACCAGCGCGATCTCGGCCAGGAATGGCCGCGAGCAGCCGTTGGGGCAGCCACTGACACGCAGCGTGATCGGCTGTGCGCCCAGGCCCAGCTCCTCGAGCAGCGCGTCGACCTGGTCCAGCAACGAGGGCAGGTAGCGTTCGCTCTCGGCCATCGCCAGTCCACAGGTGGGGAACGCCACGCAGGCCATCGCCGTCTGGCGCAGGCGGGTTGACGGGGCGCCGGCCAGCCCATGCAGCTCGAGCAGTGCCTGGATGCGCGCGCGCTGCGCGCTGGTCACCCCGGCGATGATGACGTTCTGGTTGGTGGTCAGCGCGAATGGACCTTCGTGCACGGCCGCCACGGCACGCAGTCCGCTCAGCAGCCTGCGACCGTCGCGGTCGATCACGCGCCCGTTCTCCACCATCACCGTGAAGTGCCAGGCTCCATCGGCGCCCTGGATCCAGCCGGGCAGGTCGGTGGAATGCGTGAATCGCACCGGTCGCGCTTCCTGCAGTGCGTGGCCGAGTCGGCGTTCCAGTTCGGCGCGGAACCACGGGATGCCGCGGTCCTCGATGGTGTACTTGAAGCGCGCGTGCGCGCGATCCTTGCGGTCGCCGTAGTCGCGCTGGATGCACATCGCATGCTCTGCAATCGCGATCACGTCACCCGGTGCGCAGAAACCCACCGCCCCGGACAGGCGCGGGAAAGTCTGCGGCAGGTTGTGCGTCATGCCCATGCCGCCGCCGGCCAGCACGTTGTAGCCGACGATTGCATCGTCCTCGACGACGGCGACGAACCCCAGGTCATGCGCGTGCACGTCGATATCGTTGCTGGGCGGCACGGCCAGCGCGATCTTGAACTTGCGCGGCAGGTAGGTGCTGCCATAGAGCGGCTCCTCGACCGCGCCGTCCGGCAAGGCCTGCGGCGCCTGCTGCAGGAACACCTCGCGGTACGCGCCGGTGCGCGGCAGCAGATGCGCGCTGATGTCCGCGGCGAGTCGGCTGACCGCGGCGTGCGCGGGCGACAGCAGCGGGTTCGCGGTACAGATCACATTGCGGTTGTCATCGCCGCAGGCGGCCACCGTGTCGAGCCCGACGTCACGCAGGCCCTGCATCAGTGGCCGCAGGCCGCGCTTGCGGATGCCGTGGAACTGGAAGGTCTGGCGCGTGGTGAGCCGCAGGGTGCCGTCGGCGTGATTGCGCGCCAGCGCATCCAGCATCAGCCACTGCGCGGGACGGCAAACCCCACCGGGCAGGCGCACCCGCACCATGAACTGGTAGCGCGGCTCCAGGCGCGCGCGCCGGCGCTCCTCGCGCAGGTCGCGGTCATCCTGCTGGTAGATGCCGAAGAACTTGGTCAGCAGCGTGTCGGTCTCGTCCACGGCGCCGGTGGCCGCATCGGCCAGGCTGTCCTCCAGCGTGCCGCGCAGCTGGCGGCTGTCGCGCTTCACCCGTTCATTCGAATGCAACGCCTCGACGGGGGCGGAGAGATCGAAGCGCGGCGGCGTCGCAGACATCAGTACACATCCTTCTGGTAGCGGCGCGCGCGGAGCAGCTGCCGCAGATAGTCACGGGCCGCGTCCTCGGCAAGCCCGCCGTGACGGCACGCGATGGCCTGCAGCGCGGCCTCCACATCGGGGGCCATGTGCGTGGCATCGCCGCATACATACAGGTGGGCACCGTCCTGCAGCCAGCTCCACAGCTGCGCGCCCTGTTCCAGCAGGCGGTGCTGCACATAGATCTTCTCGGCCTGGTCGCGCGAGAACGCGACGTCCAGGCGCGTGAGCAGCCCGCTGCGGCGCCATGCGAGCCACTCCACCTGGTACAGGAAGTCCAGCTCGAAGGAGCGATCGCCGAAGAACAGCCAGTTGCGCCCGCGCGCACCGAGGACCTCGCGTTCGGCGAGGAAGCCACGATAGGGGGCGACGCCGGTGCCGGCGCCGATCATCACCACCGGCGTGGCCGGGTCCTGCGGTAGCCGGAACCCCTCATTGCGATGCAGGTACACCGGCAGCGATGCGTCTTCCGCGAGTGCGGCTACGGCGCCGGACACCACGCCCCGCCGCGCGCGGCCGCGCGATGCATAGGTGACGACGCCGATGGTCAGATGCAGCTCGTCGGGTGTCGCCTTCTGGCTTGACGCGATCGAATAGAGCCGCGGCGCCAGCGGCGACAGCAGCGCGGCGAACGACGCGGCATCGAGGCCCTGCGGCGGATACGCCGTCACCAGGTCGCGCAGGTCACGTCCGCGGCTGAACGCGCGCTGCGCGTCCTTGTCGGCGACGACGCGCCGCAGTGCGTCGTGCCCGGTGGCTTCGGCATAGCGGCGCAGCATCGACGGGGTCAGGGTGCCGATCTCGAAGTGGCGCTGCAGCGCGCCGCGCAGCGCCATCGCGTGTTCTCCGGCCTGCACCATCGCCGCAGGGTCGCGGTCCAGCGCGGTGAGCAGCGCATCGACCTCGGCCAGATCATTGGCGGGCACGATGCCCAGCGCATCGCCAGGCTCGTACTGGATACCGGAGCCTTCCAGCGACAGCTCCAGGTGGCGCACGTGCTTGCTCGAGCCGCGCGCCGTGAGGGACTGGTTCGCGAGGACGGGCGCGCTGAAGGGATGCTTGCGGGTCCAGGCCTGCACCACCGTGGGCGCGGGCACGGCGCTGGTCGCGGCCACTGCCGGTTCGCCGGCCTCTTCAGCCAGCAGCGAGAGGACGGACTCGGTCCATTCCCGTGCGGGCGCGTCGAAGTCCACGTCGCATTCGATGCGCGCGCGCAGGCGCTGCGCGCCCAGCGCTTCGAGCCGCGCGTCGATCTGTCGGCCTGCGGCACAGAACTGCTCGTAGCTGCGATCGCCCAGTGCGAGCACCGCGAAGCGTGTGTCGGGCAGGCGCGGCGCCCTGCGGCCGCCAAGCAGCTCGAAGAGCGGCATGGCCCGTTCGGGGGGCTCGCCATCGCCGTGGGTGCTGACGATGACCAGCAGCTCACGGCATTGCTCCAGATCCGCCTTGCGGCAATCGAGCATGTCGAGCAGGCGCGGCGCGCGCTGCAACGCGGACAGCCGCGCCGCCATCTGACGGGCAATGCGCTCGCTGTTGCCGCTCTCGGATCCATAGAGGATGGTGACCGGCCGGGTGGCGTGGCTTGCCGGGCGGGGGAGCGCGGCCACCTCGGCCGGTGTGCCCAGCGTGCCCGCCAGATAGCCACTGAGCCAGGCCCGCTGCAACGGCGAGAGCCGGCCGAGCAGGTCCTGCAGCTGTGCGGACAGCGCAGCGTCGAAGGGCGCGGTCTGCCAGCCGTCGGCTGGCGCTGCGGGAGCGGGCGCGCAGCGTGGCGCCGGCATGTCGGCTGGCGCCACGGTGGCGGAAGCGGACTGCGGGGACATCAGGCGGGCTGCTTCACCATGCGCAGATAGGGCCGGTGTTCGTTCCAGCCTTCCGGGAACAGCTTGCGCGCCTCATCGGTGGACAGGGACGGCACGATGATCACATCGTCGCCACGCTGCCAGTTCACCGGCGTGGCGACCTTGAAGCGGTCGGTGAGCTGCAGCGAATCGATGACACGCAGGATCTCGTCGAAGTTGCGTCCGGTGCTGGCCGGGTACGTGATCATCGCGCGGATCTTCTTCGCCGGATCGATGATGAACACCGACCGCACGGTGAAGGTGCTGTCGGCCTTCGGATGGATCATGCCGTACGCGTCCGCGACCTTGCGCAGGCTGTCGGCGATGACCGGGAACTGCGGCCTTGCGCCCTGCGTCTGGTGGATGTCGTCCACCCAGCGCTCGTGATCGGTGACATCGTCCACGGAAAGTCCGATGACGCGCACGCCGCGCTTCTCGAACTCCGGACGCAGCTTCTCGGTGTACCCCAGTTCGGTGGTGCAGACCGGCGTGAAATCCTTCGGATGCGAGAACAGCACTGCCCAGGCGCCGCCCATCCAGTCGTGGAAGCGGATCAGTCCCTGTGTCGTCATGGCGGTGAAATCCGGCGCCTCATCCCCAATCTGCAATGTCATGGCTGCTCCTGTGCGGCCCGGAAGGACCGATGAAGATATATCACGCTGTGAGATAAAGTAGCCCGCGGCGCCGGGGGCCATCAATAGCGATCCGTCCATATCATTATGTTTTGG
>CAZWDR010000040.1:0-7869 GCA_964632365.1 uncultured Steroidobacteraceae bacterium | reverse complement strand
AACCGGGGACCCACCAATCGAGGACCACACCGCCATGCAACCGACCACCACCGGCCACAACCGCACGGGCGCCGCCCTGAACCCCAAGGACGTCAGCCGCATGATCGAAGCCGCTGACGAGCTTTCGCCCCGGGTTCCCATCAGCACCGCGCCGATGGAGGCCGAACGGCTGCGCTACATCGCGGAGGCCGACAGCATCGGGTCGATCCCGCCACCGGCCTCGCTGATGAAGGGATCGGTGAAGAAGGGCGTTGCATTGCTCAATGGCGTCAGCCCCAGCCTGTTCATGGACAAGATCGGCGAGCGGCTGGCGTTCGAACGCACCGGCACGCGGCTGTATGACGCGCTGATCTCCAAGTACATGACGCTGTCGGAGGCGGGCGGCGAGGAACTGCCCTCGCTGGATTCGATCGCGATGGATGACGAGGTGGCCGAGCCGATCGCGTCAGGCGCCGGCGAGACGCCGCTGCAGACATTGCAACGCATCCGTTCCGAGGAGCACGGGCACTTCCTGATGCTGTGCGAGGTGATGACCTCGCTCGGCGGCGACCCCACTGCGCAGACCCCCTGTGCGGACGTTGCCGCCACCGCCACGATGGGCGTGCTGCAGGTGGTCACCGATCCGCGCACCACGCTGGCGCAGTGCCTCAATGCCGCGCTGATTGCCGAGCTGACCGACACCGCCAGCTGGGAGCTGCTCAGCGACCTGGCCGCGAAGGCCGGCCAGACCGAACTCACCGAGCGCTTCACCGAGGCCATGGTCGCCGAGGAGCAGCATCTGGTGGCCGTGCGCGCCTGGCTGCGCGCCCTCACCGTCGATGCCGCCGGCACGCCGGCCGTCTGAACCACAGGGAGCACACCATGACGATCAATCTGTTCCAGGAGAAGGGCATCGCCCTCGACAAACAGCGCCTGACCTGGAAGGCGATGGCTGGCAAGACCATCAGCAAGCTGGATGACGACGCGTTCACGCGCATGCGCATCATCCTGATGAACGGCGTCGAGCTGGATTCGCTGCGCACCAAGCAGGTCGCGCTGCGCAACAACCGCGAGGCGCGGGTGCAGATCGCGCAGCTGATGCGAACCGAACAGTTCCAGGCCACGGCCGTGAACTGGCTGATCGGGGCCGACCATTCCCCGCTCGAGACGACCATCGCCTATGAGCAGACGGCGATCGAGGTCACCGCGTCGGTGTCGCAGCTGGAGCCGGATGAATATCTGGCGCAGGGCTACCGGTATGCGCTGCTCGAGGACTTCGACCATCTGTACCGCTACACGGCGTTGCTGGACCGGCTCGAGGGCAAGGATGCGAACAACATCCTGCAGGGTCATACCGACATCGCGCCCGCCCGCCCGACGAGTGAGCATCACCGCGCGCCGGAGCATGAGCTGCTGGAACCGTACGGCCCAGGTGCCGCACTGGCCACGAAGCTGCATGCGCTGACGCTCACCGGTGGCGAGTACCAGACGCACGATTACTACATGAACATCGGGCCGCTGTATGCCGATCCGCTGGCCCGCCAGCTCTACGCCGAGATCGCCGCGGTGGAATCGCAGCACATCACGCACTACGGCACGATGCTCAACCCCGAGGAATCGACGCTGGAGAAGCTGCTGATCAGCGAGGCCTGCGAGGTGTGGAACTATGCCGGCTGCATGGAGCAGGAGAGCAACCCGCGCGTGAAGGCGATGTGGGAGCAGTTCCTGGCCTTCGAGCTGGGCCATTTCCAGGTGGCGCTGCAGCTGTTCAAGCAGTACGACCGCCGCGATCCGCAGGAAGTGCTCGGCGACGGCAACCTGCCGGCGTTCATCGCGTTCCGCAGCCATCGCGACTACCTGCGCAAGGTCATCGAGAACGAGACCAGCCTGCGCAAGAACGGCACGCAGTTCGTCGAACGCGAACAGGAGGGCGCAAGCTCGCTGGAGTATCGCAGCCAGGTCAATGCCGAGGGATCGCCGTCGGGCATCATCTCCTCGACCTACACCTGGATGCCCGGCACCGAACTGATGCGTGAAGCCCGCGGCAACAAGGCCGCCTGAACGAGGAGGAATGAAAAATGGAAAGGATCGAAAAGACCATTGAAGTCGATTGCCCGATCAGCACCGTCTACAACCAGTGGACGCAGTTCGAGGATTTCCCGCGTTTCATGGCGGGCGTGAAGGAAGTGCGCCAGATCGATGACACCCACGTGCACTGGCACGCGGATGTCTGGGGCAAGGATGTGGAGTGGGATGCGGAGATCACCGAACAGGATCCGGATCGCCGCATTTCATGGAAGAGCATCTCCGGCGCGCCCAACGCCGGCACGGTGCGCTTCGAGCCGCTGGGCGCGGACCGCACCGCGGTGCGGCTGGCCATGGCCTATGAGCCCACCACCGCCACGGAGAAGATCGGCGATGCGCTGGGCCTGCTCGATGCGCGCGTCAAGAGCACGCTGGAGGACTTCAAGCAGTTCATCGAGCAGCGTGGCCGCGAGACCGGTGCATGGCGGGGCCAGGTGGACGACAGCCGCTCGCACTAGGCGATGCGGATCCATCACCTCAACTGCATCTCCACCTGCCCGCTGGGTGGGGCGCTGATGGACGGCCGGTCCGCGTCACTGCGCGGCCGGCTGGCCTGCCACTGCCTGCTGGTCGAGACCGACGGGGATCTGGTGCTGGTCGACACCGGCTTCGGCACGCATGACGTGCGCGATCCACGCGGGCGGCTCAGCGGCTTCTTCCTGGGGCTGCTGGCGCCGGACTTTCGCGAGGAGCTCACGGCCGTACGCCAGGTGCAGGCGCTGGGATTCGATCCGCGTGACGTGCGGCACATCGTTCTGACGCACCTGGACTTCGACCACGCCGGGGGCATCTCTGACTTTCCGCAGGCGACGGTGCACCTGCTGGGCACGGAACGCGGGGTTGCGAAGGCGCAGCGCAGCTGGCTGGATCGCCAGCGCTATCGGCCGCAGCAATGGCAACAGCACACGATGTGGCGCGAGTATCGCGCCGAAGCCGGCGAACAATGGTTCGGCTTCGCACGCGTGCGCCAGCTCGACGGATTGCCGCCGGAGATCCTGCTGGTCCCACTGGCGGGCCACACGCTGGGTCATGCCGGCGTGGCCATCCGCGCCGGCGGAACCTGGGTGCTGCAGGCCGGTGATGCCTACTTCCATCACGGCGAGATGGATCCGGCACGTCCGCATTGCACGCCAGGGCTGCGCTTCTATCAGTGGATGATGGAGCAGGACCGCGGGGAACGGCTGGCGAACCAGCGCCGGCTGCGCGAGCTGGGACGCGACTTCGGCTCGCAGGTGCAGATCATGTGTTCGCACGATCCGCAGGAGTTCGAGCATGTGGCCCACCGGACGCTCGGGGGGCCGGTGCACCACGCGGCCTGAGCAAGCTTCGGCGCCGCCGCCGACTCAGGCGCTGCAGGCAACCTCGTGCGCGTGGCTCCGACGCAGCAGCGTGCTGCGCACAGCCCATTGCCCGGCCAACGGCACTTCGGTGCGCCACTGCAGTTCGCCGCCGGCATGCACTGCCACGGGCACGCCATCACGCAGCACGAAGCGGTTGCCGGCCAGCGCGGGCAGGCGTTCTCCCGGCGTGACGATGCCCAGCAGGTTCAGCGGATCGGCGGCGCTCAGCGACACCAGCACCCCGTCGGTTGGCCGCTGGCGGACTGCGCGCAATGCGGTCACCGCTTCTGGCAGGGCATATTGCTCGCCAGAGACACCGGCCACGAACCGGCCGCCGCGCACATGGCCCTGCGCTTCCAGGCGACGGAACACGCGCAGCAGTGCGTGCCAGGGCGGCAGCCAGGGAGCCTCGCGCGCCAGCACACGCCGGAACACCACGCCATAGCGCCGCAGCAGATGCTGGGCCACCTGCTCCACAAGTTCCGGATCCATCGACGCGGCATCGGCGGTGGCGTCGACACCGGCCGATGGCCAGGCGTGCAGCAGGCTCCAGCGGCCCGCTTCCTCCAGGCCCGTCAGCGCGATGCGGCGCCCATGCGAGGCCAGGCGCCGCTTCGTCCGCAACGGCAGCAGCAGCGCGCGCAGGCCACCGAAGCTGTCGGCGCTGACCAGGCCGGCGGCGACCAACTCGCCAAGGGCGTTCTCCGCCTGTGACGGGAGCAGGCCGCTGCCGCGCGCCAGCTCGTCGAAGAACGATGCGCCCTGCGCGGCCAGCCGCGCCCCCATCGCGCGCGCTTCGGCGGACAGCTGCGGTTCGCCACGCTGCGCCGGCGCAAGCGCGCGCCACAGCGGCATGCGCGAGCGCGACAGCAGTGCGATCGGCGTCGTGCGCACGGGACCGGCCACCGAGCCCTTCGGCGAATCGAGCCGCGCCCAGACGATGCGGCCGGACAGGCACAGCGTGTCGAGCCAGGCCGGATCGTAGGCTTTCAGGCGTGCCGGCAGCACGTCCCGTTCCCAGGCGATCGCGGGGATCTCGAAACCTTCCAGCTGTTCGAGCGTGGCGGCCAGCGCCTGCGGCCCTTCGCCCTGGGCGGGCCGGGTGACGCCCTGCCAGTCGAGCAGGAAACGCATGAAATCCGCGCTGGACACCGGCTCGATGGCGGCGCGCAGCGAGCGGATGGTGTAGCGGCTGATGCGCGCGAGCAGGCGGCGCTCGCACCATTCGATGGCCGCGCCCGCGTCGGCACTGAACTGACCGCGCATCACGAAGCCTTCGGCTTCGAGCGCCAGCAGCGCGGCATCCACGTCGGCCAGTGGCAGCGCGAGCGCGCTGGCCAGCGTGGCGGCGGTCACCGGACCGGTGGCCTGCAGGCGACCGCGCAGCAGCTCGCGCAGCGCATCGCTGCGCGGCAGTGCGCGCGCCGCGTGGTCCGCGGGCACCTTGATGGCCGGCTGTGCCATCGCGCCTGCGTGCACGGAGGTCGCCAGGGGCAGCTGTTCGGCCGCGACCCAGAACGCGGCGCCGTCCACGGCGATCCGGGTGGCGCGTCGCGCGGCCTTCAGTTCGTCGAACAGCGGCACCCAGGAGTCCCTCGACACCGCGGCGCGTCCATGACCTTCATCGATGGGCAGCAGGCCCAGCAGCATCAGCGCGTCGTGCAGTTCGTCGGCATTGAGCGGCTCCGGCCACGCCTCGGCCCGCACCGCATCGATCGCGGCGGGATCCAGGCGTCCGAATTCGGATGCGGTCTGCGGATCCAGCCAGCGGCGCGACGCCACGGCCTGCGTGCGGCGCTCTTCGAGCGGCGCGTCGTCAAGATAAGCGTAGGGCCGCGCGGAGAGCACCTCCATGGCCAGCATCGACGGCTGCGGCAGGTCGCGCGTGACTGCCTGCACCTCGCCTTGCTCCAGGCGGCGCAGCAGCGCGACCAGGCCGTCGATGTCCATCGCCTCGTGCAGGCAGTCATGCAGCGTCTGGCGCACCAGCGGATGGTCGGGAATCTCGCGCGGCCCGCTCAGGTTTTCCTGGCAGGCCAGCTGGTCGGGGAAGACCACGGAGATCAGGTCTTCCGCGGCCATGCGCAGCAGCGGCGGTGGCGTCTTCTTGCCGGCGCGCGCGCTGCGGACGGCCAGCGATATGGTGGCGTTCCAGCGCCAGCGCGTCAGGAACAGCGGCGAGTCGAGCACGGCCTGCGTCAACACCGACTCGACGGTGTTGCTGTGCAGGTACTTCACCACGTCCTCGAGCGCGAAGCTGTGCGTCTCGCCCAGCGACAGCACGATGGCATCCTCGGTCGCGGCGGCCTGCAGCTCGAAGTTGAAGCTCTGGCAGAAGCGCTTGCGCAGCGACAGCCCGAAGGCGCGGTTCAGACGCGCGCCGAAGGGCGCATGGATGACCAGCTGCATGCCGCCGGCCTCGTCGAAGAAGCGCTCGATGACCAGCGTGTCGAAGGTGGGCAGGCGGCCGAGCGTGGCCTTGGCGGCGGCGAAGTATTCCACCAGCTGCTGCGCGGCCACTGCGCCCAGACCGCGCGACGCCTGCAGCTGCGCGACGCAGGCCTGCACGGAGCTCGCATCGATCACCGGCAGCGCGGCATCGATGTCGGCACGCAGCCGTGACACCGCGGCCGACAACTCGTCGGTGCGCGCGGGCGCCTCGCCCAGCCAGAACGGGATGCTCGGCGGCTGGCCGGCGGCATCTTCCACGCGCACCTTGCCCGCCTCGACGCGCAGGATGCGGTAGGAGGTGTTGCCGAGCTGGAACACGTCGCCGGCCAGGCTCTCGACGGCGAAGTCCTCGTTCAACGTGCCCACCATCATGCCCTGCGGTTCGAGCACCACCTGGTAGTCCGCGTTCTGCGGAATGGCCCCGCCACAGGTGATGGCGGTCAGGCGCGCGCCGCGACGCGCGCGCAGGCGGCCATTCACCGCGTCGCGATGCAGGTAGGCGCTCTGCCGCCCGCGCCGGGTGGCGATGCCCTCCGACAGCATGCGGACGACCTCGTCGAAGGCCGCGCGTTCGAGGTTGCGGTAAGGCCACGCCCGGCGCACCAGCGCGAACAGCTCGTCCTCGCCGCGCTCGCCGCTGGCCACCTCCGCGACGATCTGCTGCGACAGCACGTCCAGGGGCGCCACCGGGATCTGCAGGCGATCCAGTTCGCCGGCCCGCACGGCATCGAGCAGCGCGGTGCACTCAACCAGCTCGTCGCGCGACAACGGGAAGAGTCGTCCCTTCGGCACGCCGAGCACGGCGTGGTTGGCGCGACCGACGCGCTGCAGGAACGCCGAAATGGACCGTGGCGAGGCGATCTGGCAGACCAGGTCGACATCGCCGATGTCGATGCCCAGCTCCAGCGACGCGGTTGCGACGAGCGCGCGCAGCTGGCCGTTCTTCAAGCGCTGTTCCGCATCCAGCCGCTGTTCACGGGCGAGGCTGCCATGGTGCGCGGCGATGTGTTCCGCGCCGATGCGTTCGGAGAGATGCCGGGTCATGCGCTCGACCATGCGCCGCGTGTTGGCGAAGATCAGCGTGGTGCGGTGTTCCTGGATCAGGCCGGCGATGCGGTCGTAGAGCGTGCTCCACACCTCATGCGACATCACTGCCTCGAGCGGCGAGTCCGGCAGCACCAGCGCGAGATCCCGCTGGCGCACGTGGCCGGCGTCGACGATGGCGCACTCCGCGCCATCGCCCGCGAGGAAATGCGCCACCTCGTCAATGGGCTTCTGGGTCGCGGAAAGTCCCACGCGCTGCAGCGGGCCTTCGGCCACGTCCGCCAGCCGTTCCAGCGACAGCGCCAGGTGCGAGCCGCGCTTGCTGGCCGCGACGGCGTGGATCTCATCCACGATCACCGTCCGTGTGCCGGCCAGCATGCGCCGGCCGGAATCACTGGTGAGCAGCAGGTACAGCGATTCAGGCGTCGTGACGAGGATATGCGGCGGGTTCTTCAGCATCGCCGCGCGTTCGGACTGCGGGGTGTCGCCGGTGCGCACCTGGCTGCGGATCGGTGCGGCCGCCACGCCCAGTTTCGACAGCTCCTCGCGGCAGCCGGACAAGGGCTCATCGAGGTTGCGGCGGATGTCGTTCGACAGCGCCTTCAGCGGCGACACGTAGACCACCTGCACGCCGTCCTCGAGCCGGCCTTCCGCAGCCTGGCGAACGAGGGAGTCGATGGCGGCCAGAAACGCGGCCAGCGTCTTGCCGGAGCCGGTCGGCGCCGCGATCAGCGTGTGCTGGCCTGCGGCAATGGCCGGCCACGCCGCGGCCTGGGCGGCGGTGGGGTCGCCGAAGGCGGCGCTGAACCAGCGGGCGACGGCGGGATGGAATTCGCGGAGTGGCAAGTGGGCTTCAATGGGGGCGGCGGGAGAAATTCCATCGTACCCCAGCCCGCCCGCCGGGCAACTCGGCCCGGTTCGCCACTGCAGGACGTTGCCGACGTCGCTTTCTCGCGGCGCCCACCGCGCC
>CAZWDR010000039.1:17497-23371 GCA_964632365.1 uncultured Steroidobacteraceae bacterium | reverse complement strand
CGGACGCTTGCCGGTCACTTCGCAGACGCGGGACATGGCGTGATCCTTCGAAAAACCAGTTTGCGGCGCGCCGCGGGGGAACCTGCGGATCGCCAAAAGGGCGTGCTTTATACCAGTCGGGGGGAGGAGGGGCAAGGGTGGGCCGGCCGCCGCCGCAGGGAGATGGCCCTGCTGCGATGCAGCACACCGGCTCCATCACAGCACCCCACGCTCCGCCAGCGACACACACCGGCTGTCCCCGACGATCAGGTGATCGAGCACCCGGATGTCGACCAGTCCCAGCGCATCCTTCAATCGCAATGTGATCAGCTCGTCGGCCTGGCTGGGTTCGGCCACGCCGGAGGGGTGGTTGTGGGCAAAGATCACCGCGGCGGCGTTGCGCGCCAGCGCCTGCCGCACCACCTCGCGCGGATGCACGCTGGCACCGTCGATCGTGCCGCGGAACAGTTCGTCGCACGCGATGAGCCGGTGCCGGTTGTCGAGGAACAGCGCGCAGAAGACCTCGAAGGGCAGATCGCGCAGTTTTGCCACGAGGAACACCCGGGTGGCAGCCGGGGAGTCGAGCAGCGGCTGCTGCGCGACCTCCTGCTGGTAATGCCGGCGCGACAGTTCGAGCGCGGCCTGCAGCAGCCCATAGCGACGCATGCCCAGGCCGGGGGTGTTGCCGCAGCGGCCGCGGTCAGCCGTCAGCAGTGCGCGCAGCGAGCCGAACTGGCGGATCAGCGTGCCGCCGAGGTCCACCGCGCTGACGCCGCGGCAGCCCGTGCCAAACAGCACGGCCAGCAGCTCTGCATCTGTCAACGTGCCCGCGCCATGCGTGAGCAGTTTCTCTCGCGGCCTTTCCTCAGCCGGCCAGTCGCGGATCGACATCGATTGCCCTCCTCGTCCTTTCAGGGGAAGTGTGCGGTGGCGCACGCGCGCGCAATCGCGCCGAATCTTGGCAAGTTGCCGGCATAAGGCGGTGGCGCGCTGCGCGGGCACCACCCCTGACCGCGGTGCACGAGAATCCGGCGGCGTCCTCATCGTGCGCCGCAGCAGCCACTGGCGAGGGCCTCATGCGCTCATCACCGCGCCGGCGCCGCGCATCTGGATAAGCACATAGGACGTTCAACATGGACCTTCCCGGCCCGCGCCCCGAGAATTTGCCGGATGGACGGCAGTGGCAAACGGATCCTGCTCGGCGTCACCGGCGGCATCGCGGCCTACAAGAGCCCCGATGTCGTGCGGCGATTGATCGAGCGCGGCGCGCAAGTGCAGGTGGTGATGACCGCCGGCGCGCGCGAGTTCGTGCAGCCGCTGACTTTCCAGGCCGTCTCCGGCCGCGAGGTGCGCACCGATCTGTGGGACGAGCAGGCCGAGCGCGCGATGAGCCACATCGAGCTGGCCCGCTGGGCCGATCTGGTGCTGATCGCCCCCGCGACCGCCGACTTCCTCGCGCAGCTCGCCCACGGCATGGCCGACAACCTGCTCAATACCGTGTGTCTGGCGACCAGCGCGCCGCTGGCCGTGGCGCCGGCAATGAATCGCCTGATGTGGGCCAATCCCGCAACCCAGGCCAATGTCGCCACGCTGCGCACGCGCGGCGTGCACGTGTTCGGCCCGGACAGCGGCAGCCAGGCCTGCGGCGAGGTGGGCGAGGGCCGCATGATGGAAGCCGCCGAAATCGCGGCGCATGCCTTCGCCGCGCTGCCCGCCGAAGGTCCGCTGAAGGGCCGCAAGGTGCTGATCACCGCCGGTCCCACGCGCGAGCGCATCGACCCGGTGCGCTTCATCAGCAATCGCAGCTCCGGCAAGATGGGCTATGCCGTGGCGCAGGCCGCGCGCGAGCGCGGCGCCGAGGTGGTGCTGGTCAGTGGACCGGTGAACCTGCCCGCGCCGGTGGGCATCCGCCGCGTCTGCGTCGAGAGCGCGCAGCAGATGCACGATGCGGTGATGGCTGAACTCGCCGGCGCCGACATCTTCATCGGCACCGCGGCCGTGGCCGACTACCGTCCCGCCACGCCCTGCGACTGCAAGATCAAGAAGACCACCGACCAGCTCGACCTGCACATGGAGCGCACGGTGGACATCCTCGCCGCGGTGGCCGCGCGCGCGCAGAGACCGTTCACGGTGGGCTTCGCCGCCGAGACGAACGATGTCGAGAAACATGCGCTGGCCAAGCTCGAGCGCAAGAACCTCGACCTGATCGCCGCCAACGAGGTGGGCGACACCAAGTGCTTCGAGCAGGACGACAACGCGATCACGCTGCTGTGGCCGGGTGGTGGCAGGCTGGAGCTCGGCGCGGGCGCGAAGACGGAGCTGGCGCGCAAGCTGGTGGAGGTGATCTCCGCGCGGTATCTGCAGCATGTGGGGGCGAAGCCGGCTGTGGTGGCGCAAGCCCGGTGAATGATCGACTGCCTTGCGGCATCCTGTGCCTCTGCGGAGGAGTTCTTCATTGCACCAACTGAAAGTCCGCGTCCTCGACGCGCGCCTGGGCACCACCTGGCCGCTGCCCACCTATGCCACCGCCGGCTCCGCCGGCCTCGACCTGCGCGCGGTGATCGACGCGCCGCTGGCGCTCGCGCCGGGCGCGACGGCGTTGCTGCCCACCGGCCTTGCCATCCACATCGACGACCCCGGCCACGCGGCGATGATCCTGCCGCGCTCGGGCCTGGGCCACAAACACGGCATCGTGCTCGGCAACCTCGTCGGCCTGATTGATTCGGACTACCAGGGCCAGCTGATGGTGTCGTGCTGGAACCGCGCCGCGACCGCGTTCACCATCGAGCCGGGCGAGCGCATCGCGCAGATGGTCATCGTGCCGGTGCTGCAGGTGCAGTTGCAGGTGGTGGAAGACTTCGCCGCCAGTGCGCGCGGCGCAGGCGGATTCGGACACTCCGGGAGAAACTGATGCCGATCCTGACCGGACCTCAATGCCGCGCGGCGCGCGCGCTGATCCAGCTCACCGCCAGCCAGGTGGCGCGCAAGGCGGGCGTGCCCGCGAAGGCCATCCTCGACTTCGAGAAGGGCCGTGCGGATCCCGACGATGACGTGAAGCGCGCACTGTGCGCCGCATTGGAGGAGGGCGGTGCGGTCCTCATCCGCGAGAACGGCGGCGGCGTCGGCGTGCGGCTGAAATACTCGCGCCGCGACGTGCGCATGGTGCGCAAGTGGGAGGGCGAAGGCGGCAGCGTGGCCGACGACGACGCCTGACCGCAGACATTCAGGGACAGTTCAGCGCGCTGGCGTAGCCTCGGTCCCATGAATGCGAAAACCACCGCGTTGCTGGCCGCCGCAACCCTCGCGCTCACCGCCTGCGCCTCTGCCTGGGACGAACCCGAGCCGCCGCGCGCCGAGCCCGTGAACCTGACGAAGGTGTATTTCTACCCCTCGCAGGGCCAGAGTCCGCAGCAGCAGGACCGCGACCGCTACGACTGCTATGTCTGGTCCGTGGACCAGACCGGCTTCGACCCCACACGGCGCATCGCCCCGCGCGAGACGCGGGCCACCGTCGTGCCGGCGCCGTCGCCGCTCGAGACCGTGGCCACGGGCGCTGCGGTGGGGGCGGCAATCGGTGCCGTGGCGGCCGGGCACGGCGATCGGGCCGAAGGCGCGCTGGTGGGGGCGCTGGCCGGGTCGGTGGTGGGTTCCGCCGCAGCGGCCAGCGCGCAGCCGGCGCCGCGCGCCACGGAGTCGCGCCACGACGGCCGCGGCTACGGCCGCTACGAACGCGAGGCCGCCGAATACCGGCGCGCCATGTCCGCGTGCCTGGAAGGCCGCGGCTACTCGGTGAGGTGACGCCATGACGAGGTTCCGAAGCGGATTGCAGGTGACGGTGGCGGTGATGGCGCTGGCTGCGTCCGGCCTCACCGCCGCGCAGGGCATCACCGGCCGCGTGGCGGCCGAGGCGCGCGAACGCGCCCAGCAGCAGTCGCAGCCGCGACGCGAATCGCGGCCCGCACAGGCTTCTCCGGCGCCGCAGGCGGCGCGGCCGTCGCGGGCGCCGGAGTCGCAGCCGTCGCGGCCCTCACGGGCCCCCGCAGCACAGCCGTCGCGTCCCGCGCGGGCCGCACCGGCGCCGCAGGCCACCCGCCCAACGCCCCGCAATGAGTCGCGCAGCGAGTCCCGTGGCGTCACCGGGACGGCGGCGCGTGAAGCGCTGCGTGATGGACGGGGCAGCAGCCGCACGCCATCGGCCGCGCAGGCCGAGCGGCGCGAACGCGGTGCCGCCAGCGCCGGTGCGCAGCCGTCGAGCCCCGCGCCGCGCGGCAATGCCGCCTCTGGCGACCGTGGTGTCGTGGGTGGCCTGATCCAGCGCGAATACCAGAACCGCGATCCGCGTCCGGACCGCGACCGCAATGGGCGCGACTGGGACCGTGACCACAACGCCGACCGCGACCGGGATGATCGCCGCGACGCCTGGCGCGCGCGCGACCGGGACGAGCGCCGCCGCACCGTGCACGTGATCCATCACCTGCCGGCGGGCTATCGCGACTACGCCTGGAACGGTTCGCGCTACTACTACCACGGCGGTCACTGGTACCGGCCGCAGGGCAGCACCTATGTGTCGGTGCGCGTGCCATACGGGTTCTTCATCAGCACGCTGCCGGGCTCCTACACCAGCGTATGGGTGGGCGGCACGCGCTACTTCTATTCCGACCACCACTACTACACCTGGGAGCCGGCGCGCCGTGGCTACGTCGTGGTGCGCTCACCCTATGGGGACGACGAGGAATACGACGAGCCCCTCGACCAGGACCTCTACATCTATCCAGCGGCGGGGCAGAGCGAACAGCAGCAGGCCGATGACCGCTACGACTGTCATCGCTGGGCGGTGGACGAGACCGGATACGACCCGATCGATGATGAATACGATGCGCAGCTGCGCGAGAACTACCTGCGCGCGATGACCGCGTGCCTCACGGGCCGCGGGTACACGGTGCGGTAGGTCGCAGTCGCGTCCGCGTCAGCGGATCGACGGGCGGCTGGTCAGCTCGCGATAGCGGGCGATGTCCGCCTCGTACTTCGCGCTGACCTCGGCGCGTCGGGCCTCGTGGCGCGACAGCGTCTCGCGCACGGAGCGGCGCTCGCCCATGGCCTGCACGGCCTCGCCGGCCAGCGTGTCGGGCACGCGCCGCGCGTTCGGTGCCTCCGAATAGGGACGGAAGTTGGCCATGCGGCGCGCCACGTTCTCGATGCGCTGCTCGCTGGCGGTCAGTGAACCGCGCGCCAGGTCGATCTGCGCGTCGATCAGCCCGAGCTGGTCATCGCGCGCGCGCTCGATGTCTTCGACGCGCGTGAAGTTGGTCAGCAGGAAGCTGTCCTGCGCGCGCCGCCGCGCCTCTTCCTCGCGCTGCTTCTGTGCCGCCTCGGCTTCTTCCGGCGTCATCTGGCGCGGGATCACCCGCACCGGCACGCCCTGCTCGTTGAGCAGCGTGCGGTCGGTCTTGACCGCATCCGGAGGCGGGGAGTCGCCGTAGTGCACGACGCCGTTGGCATCCACCCAGCGCTGGATGGTGCGCTCGGCCGCGCCGACGGTGCCGCCGATGGCCGCGCTGATTGCCAGGGCGATCAGGAAGGGGCGTTGGGTCATGGCGCGATCCTCCCTCTTGCCGGCGCCGAATGCAAAGCCTGGGGTCGCGTGCGACGTGCGCTCCGTCACACCCCGGTGGTGCCGTAGCGCGCGCGGTAGGCTTCCATGGCCGAGAGGGCCTCGGCGGGCAGCAATCCGCTGCCCGAACGCAGCATCTGGATCAGTCCACCCAGGCTCAGGATGCTGAAGGCCGGGATGCCGTAGAGGCGGTGCACTTCCTGCACGGCCGACTCGGCGAGGTCGTTGCCCTGCGCGTCGCGGCCGCGCTCCTGCCGGTCCAGCGCCAGCGCCACGCCGGCAGG
>CAZWDR010000039.1:6761-17397 GCA_964632365.1 uncultured Steroidobacteraceae bacterium | reverse complement strand
GCGCCATCGTCGAACGCACCGGCGTTGAAGAAGTACGGGCTGACGCGACCGGACTTCAGGGTGAACTCGCCGAAACGCAACGCGTTGCGTGCCAGGGCGAGGCGGATGAAGTCCTGCTGGTAGTCCTGCATGTGGTGAATCCATCAAACCGTTATGATGCGGGCGGTGCGCATCATACCCTCGCATTGACGGCCATGGCGGACGCCGCGGCCCGGCCGCAATCACCCGGCAACGCTGATTTCCTGCGGGCACTGCGCGACCGCCGCGTGTTCTGCATGTTGCTGCTCGGCGCGGCCGCGGGACTGCCGTTCTTCCTGATCTTCGACACCCTGTCGGCGTGGCTGCGCGAGGCAGGGCTGTCGCTGCAGACGATCACGATGTTCGCGCTGGCGACGCTGTCCTATGCACTGAAGTTCGTGTGGGCGCCGGTGATCGATCGCGTGCGCCTGCCGGTGCTGCATGGCCTGCTCGGGCAGCGCCGCTCATGGATGGCATTGATGCAGGTGCTGATCATCGCCGGCCTGTGGATGATCGCGGGCCTCGATCCGGTGCAGCACCTGGGGCAGATGGCGGTGTTCGCGGTGCTGGTCGGATTCTTCGGCGCCACGCAGGACATCGCGATGGATGCCTGGCGCATCGAGGTGGTCGATGAATCGCAGTACGGCACGATGGCCGCCGCATACCAGTGGGGCTATCGCATCGCGATGATCGTGGCGGGCGCGCTGCCGCTGCTGCTCGCTGATGCCTATGGCTGGAACTTCTCCTATGCCGTGATGGCCGGCTGCATGCTGATTGCGGTGGGTGCCACGCTGGTGGCGCCGCGCGAGCGATCGCAGCGGCCGCAGGCCGGCTACACCGGCACGATGACGCCGCGGCCCGCGCTCGAAAGCATCGAATGGGTGGTGCGGCTGCTGCTGATCGGCATCGGCGCCTTGCTGGCGGGCTCCGGCCTCGCGGCCGATGCCACCTTCATCGCGCACGGGCTGGCATGGCTCGGGCGTGACGAGGTCGCGCTGCAGGCCTTCACCACGTTGTGGTCATCGCGCCAGAGCGGCATCTTCCTGCAGTTCCCCGCCGTGGTGGCAGGGCTCGGCTGCATTGCGCTGGCGTGCATGCCGTTGCCCGGGCGCACCACGCGGCCCAGCGTGTATCTGCGGCGCGCATACGGGGAGCCCCTGGCGGATTTCTTCCGCCGCTTCGGCACGCGCTACGGGATGCTGATCCTGGCGCTGATCTGCATGTACCGGCTCAGCGACTTCGTGCTGAACCTGATGAACCCGTTCTACCAGGACCTCGGCTTCACGCTCACGCAGATCGCCGAGGTGCGCAAGCTGTTCGGCGTCATCGCGTCAGTGCTCGGCATCGGCTTCGGCGCCTGGTGCGTGGCGCGCTATGGCGTGCTGCGCATGATGCTGCTGGGTGTGTTCGCAAGCCCGCTGTCGAATGTCGTGTTCATCTGGCTGGCCACGCAGGGCCCCAGCGTGCCGGCGCTCTATGTGTCGATCGGCATCGACAACTTCTTTACCGGCTTCGCAGGCACCGCGCTCATCGTCTACATGTCGAGCCTGACCGCGCAGGGCTTCACGGCAATGCAGTACGCGCTGTTCAGCTCGCTGTATGCGATCTTCGGCAAGATCGTGGCGTCGCAGTCCGGTCGCCTGGTCGAGGGCGGGGCACGCCTCGCCGAGGGCGGCGGGGTCACCGCGCTGTTCCGGCCGCTGTTCGATGCGCTGCCGGAGGGATCACTGGCGCGCGGCGCGCAGATCGCCGGCGTCACGCCCGCATCGCTGGGCGCAGGCTACGTGGCCTTCTTCCTCTATTCCATCGTCATCGGCGGCGTCGCCGTGGTGCTGGCGCTGATCATCGTGCGCCATGCCGCGCAGGTCGCAAGGAACGGATCATGAGCGATGTGATTCCCGCCGGCACGGTGTTCGCGCGGCTCGATGAGCTGCCCCCCGGTGCCGTGCGCGCACTGAACCTGAAGCCGGACGAATTCCCGCCGCTCACCGGCCTGCTGGTGCGCGAGGGCGACACGGTGCACGGGTATCTGAACCGCTGCCCGCACGCGGGGCGTCCACTGGGGCTCGGGTCCTCGCGCTTCCTGACACCCGATGGCGAGTTGCTGCAGTGCCTGGCCCATGGCGCGCTGTTCGAGAAACACACCGGCCTGTGCGTGGCCGGGCCCTGCATGGACGAGTCGCTGCGCCGGCTGCCCGTTGCGGTGGTGGGCGATGAGGTGCGGCTGACCGAAGACCTGGATACCCGCGCGCTGACGCGCTGGTGAGGAGATCGACGATGCGGATGATCACGCTGCGGTGGATGCCCGCCTGCCTGCTGCTGCTGCTGGCCGCCTGCGGGGGCGGCAGCGATGATGACGGCGGTCTCCCGCCTCCCCCTGGTGGCGGCGATGAAGTCACGGTGAGTGGCACGGTGCGCTTCGAGCGAATACCTTTCCGCAGCACGCTCGGGCAGGGGCTCGATCACGCGAACCCGGTGCCGCAGCCGGCCCGCGGCGTGGCGGTGCGCGCGCTGCGTGCCGGTTCGCAGACCGTGCTCGCCAGCGGCGCGACGAACGAGAACGGCGTCTACAGCCTGCAGGTGCCAAATGACACCCGCATCGTGGTGCAGGTCATCGCACGGCTGCAGCAGGGCACGGCCCAGTCCGCGCCGCGCTGGGACGTGCGCGTGCAGGATGGCCTCGATGCCAGCACGCAGTTCTCATACAGCAGCGCCGCATTCGACAGCAGCGCCGGTGCGCAGAACATCCGCATCCCCAGCGGTCTTTCGGCGGCAGGCACCGCGATCGCGGCGCGTGCATCCGGGCCCTTCGCGATCCTCGACACGATCTACAGCAGCATCCAGGCCGTGCTGCAGGTGGAGCCCGGCGCCGTGCTGCCGACGCTGCTGGTGGACTGGGGCAGCCAGACCGACGGTTCATACTTCGCGGCCGACGACACCCGCCAGTGGATCGCGCTGAACTGGGACCTCACCGAAGACACCGAGGAGTTCGACCAGCACGTGATCGCGCACGAGTTCGGGCACTACCTGGAACACAATTTCTCACGCTCGGACAGCGGCGGTGGCCCGCACGCGCTGGGTGACAAGCTCGATCCGCGCGTCGCCTTCAGCGAGGGATTCGGTTACGCCTTCGCCGCCTTCGCGCTCGGCGACACGCTGCTGCGCGACAGCTTCGTCAACAACGGCGCGCAGGTGGATGTGAACGCGTCGGTCGAGAGCAATCCATCGCCGGCGAACGCGTGCTGGTGCAGTGAGTCCTCGGTGTGGTCCATCCTGTGGGACCTGCATGACGATGTGAATGACGGTGCCGACAGGGTGTCGATCGGCTTCCAGCCGCTGTGGGATGCGATGAAGGGCGGGCATCGCGACACCGACGCGGTGACCAGCATCTTCTCGTTCATCACCGCGCTGAAGCAGGTGCGCCCGCAGGATGCAGCGGCGATCGATGCGCTGGTCACGGCGCAGAACATCAACGCGGCCGGCATCGACGATTTCGCCAGCAACGAGACGTATGCGCCCTATGCCAATGTGCTGCCGCTGTTCACCAACGTGACCGCAGGCAACCCGGTGGTCGTGCGAAGCGTCGACACCGGCGGCCGGCACAACAAGCTGGGCAACCATCGCTTCCTGCGGTTCACGCCGGGCGCCAGCCGCCCGTACACCATCAGCGTGGCGACCTCCAACCCCGCTGCGGAGCAGGATCCCGACTTCATCGTATGGCGCCGTGGAACCGGCATTGGCGGCGGTCTGGCGCCACCGCCGGGGCCGGAAGTCGCGCAGGTCGAGCTCCCGGCCGGCCAGACGGTCATCATCGACGCGTATGATTGCGCCAATGGGTGCTCATCCGAGCAGGGCACGCCCGGCGACTACGATCTGACCGTCACCATCAACTAGAGGGACCGCTCGATGCGCAAAGCTTTGCCGGATCACAGCCTGCGCGTCGCCGTGGCGGCCGCGCTGGCCACTGTGCTGCTGGCGGCGTGCCGGCCCAAATCACCGGAAACGCCCCCCGCGCCTGTTCCGCCGGCACCCGAAGTGGCCAGCGAGGTGCGCACTGCTGTGCCGGTGGGTCCGGCGCCGGTTGCCACGGTCGCGGTGGGCCAGTCCGCTGCCCCGATGCAGGACAACAACGGGAAACATGCCGCGCCCCCGGTGGAGAAGATGCAGCGCGCGACGGCGAGTTCGAAGCTCGGCGTGCCGGTGGACCTGCGATATCAGTTTGAAGACGCGGTGCAGGAGGGGCGCCCGGCGGTACTGCACCTGGCGGCCGTGCCGCGGGTGGAGGGCAGCAACCTCTCCATCAGCATCAAGGATGCCCCGGGCATCGAGGCCAGCGCGGCCGCCGTCACCGCGCAGAAGGCGGCCGCGTCGCAGGCCTATCGCCAGCAGCTTTCCGTCACGCGCCACGCCGGCGCGCCGGCCGAATTGCGCGTGCTGGTGACGATGGACCTTGCCGAAGGGTCGGCCTTCGGATATTTCAGCGTGCCGTTCGGCAACCCTGATTCTGCGCGTTAGCGCCTACTCGAACAGGTCGAGATCGGGCAGCGCATCGGCACGCAGGCCGCGCGCTTCATCGAAGGTACGCTGCGGCTGCGTGCTGCCGAATTCGTCGTCGTCCTCGCGGTCCATCACGGCGCGCGCCATGTCGGGGGCATCGGCCTGCATCAGCGAGCCGGCGCGGCAGCGCGTCGCCCAGTCATCGAGCTCGATTTCCGCGAGGCCGCCATCGGCGTGCTGCACCTCGACGACGCGTTCCTGCTCGTCGACCGCGATCACTTCAAAAACCAGGCCGTGGCTGCGGTACCAGTCGCCCACGATCGGATCGATGCATTGCATGTTCCGCATGCTTCCTCCTGGCTCTTGTCGCGTGCGCAGAATGCACTGCTATCCTGCCCCTCGCTGATGGCAGGGACAAGCCTGGTTTTTTGCGCAGGGCATCATGATTGACCAGTTGCTGCAGTTCTTCGTCACGTTCCTCGTCGTGGTGGAGCCCGTCGGTGTGATCCCGATGTTCCTTGCCATGACAGAAGGTGCCACGGAGCAGGACCGTCGTCGCATGGCACGCAAGGGCGTGCTGATCGCCGGCGCGATCTTCCTGCTGTTTGCATTCGGTGGCGGGCAGTTCCTGCGGCTGCTGGGCATCAGCCTCGATGCCTTCCGCATCTTCGGTGGCCTGCTGCTGCTGCTGATCGCGCTTGAGATGGTGTTCGCGCGCCAGTCCGGCTCGCGCAGTTCGCGGCCCGAGGTCGAAGAGGGGCGGCAGAAGAACGACATCTCGGTGTTCCCGCTGGCGTTCCCGTTCCTGGCCGGTCCCGGGTCGCTCACCACCGTGCTGCTGGCCTTCGGGCCAGCCACGGGAGATCCCCTGCTGTTCGGCGGGCTGCTGCTCTGCGTCGCGCTGGCGCTGCTGGTGGCGTTGGCCACGCTGTATCTGGTCACGCCGATCCACCGCGTGATGGGCGTGACCGGAGCCAATGTGATGAACCGGCTGTTCGGCGTGGTGCTCGGGGCGCTGGCCATCCAGTACGTGCTGGACGGGCTGCGGGGCAGCCTGATCTTCGGCCACCCGGGGGCCTAGGACCCCTCGGGCGCTCGCAGCGCCGCTTGGGCGGAGCCCCGGACGGCCCGTGGGGCCCCGTCTCGACGGCGGGCCATCCCCGGCGTTAAACCGTTGTTTTTAAACGAGACCTTCCGTTGATCCAGCAACTGCTACGCGCCGCACGGAAAATATTTTGCGGCCATGGGAACATTTTGACCTAGGTAGCTGTCTGTGCAATAGTAGCCGAGACAATTGCAGTGTAGGCAATGTTAGGCCACCCAACCCAAGGTCATCAGGAGGACCCCATGTCGGACGTGATTTATTCGGTGACGGTTTTCCACAGTGTTGCGGCGATCGCGGTCGTCGGGCTGATGGTGTTCGGCGCGATCAAGGTCGTGCAGGAACGCCTGACGAAGGACTGATCCTCTCGTAGCAGAGGTCATGCACCACGTGGCCCAGCCGCTCGCCCCGCGCCTCGAAGCGCGTGCGGATGCGGTCCGGGCCACGCGCGACGAATCCGGCGTCGGCGGCGCAATTCCCCAGCGCCGCCGATGCATTCAGCACCTCGAGCATCCAGTGGGCGTACGGCTCCCAGTCCGTCGCCAGCTGCAGCGTGCCCCCCGGCGCCAGCCGGGACGCGGCCAGCTCCGCAAACTCCGCATTCACCAGCCGCCGCTTGTGGTGGCGCTTCTTGTGCCAGGGATCCGGGAACAGCACCAGGATTGAATGCAGCGCGCCGGGCGCGATGCGCCGCTGCAGCACCTCGATGGCGTCATGGCGGAACACCCTGAGGTTCGCGAGCTGCGCGGCATCGGCCTTCAGCAGCAGGTGCCCCACGCCGGGCGGATGCACCTCGACGCCGATGAAGTCGCGCGCCGGATGTGCCGCCGCCAGCGACAGCAGGTTGTCGCCATTGCCGAAGCCGATCTCCAGCGTGACCGGCGCGGTACGCCCGAACACGGCGGACAGGTCCAGCGGCCCGCCTTCGGCATCGAGGCCGAAGCGCGGCCACAGTTCATCGAGCGCGCGCGTCTGCGCGGCCGTCATGCGCCCCGCACGCAGCACATAGCTCTTGATCCGCCGTTGCAGCGATTCGTCGGCCGGCACGCTCACTGTCCCTCCAGCTCCGCCCAGCGCGCAAACGCGGTCTCGATCTGCGCGTCGACCTCTGCGATCTGCTGCAGCTTCGCCGCCACCTCGGCGTGCGGGCGTGCATAGAAGTCCGGCTGCAGGGTCTCGGCCGTGAGCGCCGACTTGCTGGCCTCGAGTTCCTCGAGGCGTCCCGGCAGGGCGTCCAGCTCGCGCTGGTCCTTGTACGACAGCTTGCGCCGGGCGGCAGGTCTCGCAGCGGGTGCCGGGGTGGCGGCGGAGGCACCGGCGCCGGGCTGGCTGCCTTCCACGTCGGCGCTGGTGCTCGTGCTGCCGCTGCCGCCGCCGCCGCCGCCGCTGGTGCTGGCACCACCGCGCGCTCCGCCCTTCGCGCCACGCGCTCCACGAGGCCCATCCCGCGCCGCACGCCAGCGCTCCCAGTCGCTGTAACCGCCGACGAAATCCTGCACCCGGCCATCGCCCTCGAGCACCAGCAGGCTGGTCACCACATTGTCGAGGAACGCGCGATCGTGGCTGACCAGCAGCAGCGTGCCGGAGAACTCCGCCACCAGCTCCTGCAGCAGTTCCAGCGTGTCGATGTCCAGGTCGTTGGTCGGTTCGTCCATCACCAGCAGGTTCGCCGGCTGCGCGAACAGCCGCGCCAGCAGCAGCCGGTTGCGCTCGCCGCCCGACAGCGCCCGCGCGGGGGTGAGCAGCTGTTCGGGACGGAACAGGAAATCGCGCAGATAGCCCGACACATGGCGGTTCTCGCCATTGACGAGCACGAAGTCGCTGCGCGCATTGATGTTGTGCGCGACGGGCGCATCCAGGTCGAGCTGCGCGCGCTGCTGGTCGTAATACGCCACTTCCTGGCGCGCACCGCGGCGCACGGTGCCGCTGGTGGGCGCAAGCTCCCCCAGCAGCAGTTTGAGCAGCGTGCTCTTGCCGGCGCCATTGGGCCCGACGATGCCGATGCGCTCGCCGCGCAGGATGCGGGTGGTGAGACCTTCGAAGACGACGCGTCCGTCATAGGCGACGCCCGCATCCTCGGCCTCGAACACCAGCTGGCTCGAGGCGCCGGCTTCCTGCACGGCCATGCTGGCCTGGCCGGTGCGCTCGCGCCGCGCGCGGTGCTCCTCGCGCATCGCCAGCAACGCGCGCACGCGGCCCTCGTTGCGGGTGCGGCGGGCTTCCACACCCTTGCGGATCCACACCTCTTCCTGCGCCAGGCGCTTGTCGAACAGCGCGTTGGCGCGCGCCTCATCCGCCAGCTGCGCGGCCTTGCGCTCGGCGTAGGTGCTGTAGTTGCCCGGCCAGCTGGACAGACGCCCGCGATCCAGGTCGATGATGCGCGTCGCGACGCGGTCGACGAAGCGGCGGTCGTGGCTGACGAACAGCAGCGCGCCGCGCCACGCGCGCAGCAGCTCCTCGAGCCATTCGATCGCGGGGATGTCCAGGTGGTTGGTGGGCTCATCGAGCAGCAGCAGGTCCGGCTGCAGCACCAGCGCGCGCGCCAGCAATGCGCGGCGGCGCCACCCGCCGGACAGGCTCTCATAGGGCACCTCGCCATCGAGGCCCAGCTGCGAGAGCACCGTCGCGACGCGGGTGGGAATCTCCCAGCTCTCGACGTGATCGGCGTCCTCGAGGCCCGCGCTGACCACTTCGCGCACCAGTGCCGCCTCGACGCTGACGATGTCCTGTTCGAGCACGGCGCGCCGCACGCCGGGTCGCAGCCACACCGCGCCGGAATCCGGCGCGAGGGTCTGGCTGACCAGCTTCAGCAGCGAGCTCTTGCCCTCGCCATTGCGCCCCACCACGCAGACGCGCTCGCCCGGTTCCACCTGCAGCGAGGCGTGCTCGAGCAGCGGGCGCGAGCCGAAGGCCAGCGAGACATCATCGAGGCGCAGGATGGGCGCCATGCAGGTTCCTCGAGGGGCAGCGGCGCAAAAGGCCAGTGGGAGGGCGCGGGAGATTACATCAATCCCTCGCCCGTCGCGGCAACCGCGGCCTAAACTTGCTGGATGCTCTCGAACATCGGACCTGCGGCGCTGGTCATCCTCGCGCTGAACATCGGCATCGGCATCGCCGGCCTCTGGGGCAACCCGCAGATCATCGAGCGCTGCGTGTTCCGTCCCTACGAATTCGCGCGCGGCCGCCGCCGCGGCACCCTGATCGCCAGCGGTTTCGCGCACGCGGATGTGCCGCACCTGCTGTTCAACATGGTCACGTTCTTCTTCTTCGGCGTGCCGATGGAGCGGGTGCTCGGCACCACGCAGTTCGTGATCCTCTATGCGCTGGGCCTGGCGCTGAGCCCGCTGATCTCGCTGTCCAAGCACCGGAACAATCCGGCGTACGCGACGCTGGGCGCATCCGGCGCGGTGTCGGCCGTGCTGTTCGCGTTCGTGATGTATTTCCCGACCACGACGATGATCATCTTCCCGATTCCGCTGCCGATCCCCGCGTGGCTGTTCGCGATCGGCTATCTGGCCTACAGCATCTGGTCGGCGCGCGCGAACACCGGGCGCATCAACCACGATGCGCATCTCGCCGGCGCGCTCACCGGCATCGCGTTCGTCGCCATCACGGATCCCAGGGCCGTGGGCAGCCTGCTGCGCTTCATGGGGATGTGACGAACCGGCGCCGAACGGCGCGCGCCGGTGATATAACTGTCGGCCGATGTCGATCCGCGCACGCCATCCGCTGATGCTGTCCACGCTGATCGCCGCAAAGCGCCTGCGACGCGGCGTCGCGCTGCTGGCCTGCGTCGGCGTGCTGGGCTGGGCGCTGCTGTCGGCAACGCATTGGCACGATCCCGCCGACCGTGATGCCGGGCAGCATGGCGCTGCCGAGTGCGTGCTGTGCCTGGGCTCGGCCACCGGTGCCACGCCGCCCGCGCACGCTGTGCTGCGCCTGCTGCCGCCGCCGCAAACCACGCGCGTGGTGGCCGCCGCGGCACCGTCGCCGCTTTCCGCTCCCCCTTCCTCGTATCAAAGCCGGGCTCCGCCGGCCGCCTGACGCAAGCCATTTCCACTGCAGCGCGCGTCCTCCCGGGCGTGCGTCGCCTGCGTCATTGAGTTGCATGCGGCGGCGGCGATCCGCCTCATGGCTTCGAGGATCCTTCATGAACACATGTCCTGCGCCCGCGGCGCTCGCCGCGCGCGTGCTTGTTGGCCTTGTCCTTCCATCACTCGCAGCCGCCGGGGAGGCCGATCAGGCCGAACTCGAGACGGTGTATGTCTACGCCACCGCCATCGACGAGGATCCGCAGAAGATCGCCTCGCCGTTCACGGTGCTCGAGGGTGAGGCGCTGTTCGAGCGCACGCGCGCCACGCTGGGCGAAACGCTCGGCGGCCTGCCCGGTGTGCATGCCGACACCTTCGGCGGCGGCGCGGCGCGTCCGGTGATCCGCGGCCAGACCGCGCCCCGCGTGACCGTCCTCTCCGACAGTGCCGGCCTGCTCGACGCCTCTGACATCTCGCCGGACCACGCGGTCACGGCCGAGCCGTTGCTGATCGAACGCATCGAGGTGCTGCGCGGACCGGCGTCGCTGCTCTATGGCAGCGGCGCCATCGGCGGCGTCGTGAACCTGCTCGACGACAAGGTCCCGACCGCCATGCCCGCGGGCGGCATCGCGGGCCGTGCCGGAATGCGCGGCGGCACGGCCGCGCGCGCGCGTGCGCTGGCCGCCGGTGTGACGGCGCAGGCCGCGTCGAATCTCGCGCTGCGGCTGGAAGGCACCGTGCGCAAGGCCGATGACTACCGCGCCCGGGGCCTCGATGCGCCACGCGTCGAGGGCAGCTGGGCGCAGTCCGGCAGCGCCACGGCCGGCGCATCCTGGATCCGCGACGATGGCTATCTCGGCATGGCCTACACGTACCGGGACGATGACTACGGCGTGCCCGGCCACCGCCACGACTATGAGTCCTGCCATTCCCATGACAGCAGCCTGCACTGCGGCGGCCACGGGGACGAACACGATCACGATCACGA
>CAZWDR010000039.1:0-6661 GCA_964632365.1 uncultured Steroidobacteraceae bacterium | reverse complement strand
CACGATCACGATGACCACGCACACGCGCATGACGAGGGCCCGCGCGTGGCACTGCGCAGCCAGCGTTTCGACCTGCGCGGCGAGTTCCGCGCGCCCTTTGCGCTGGCCGAGCGCATCCGCCTGCGCGCCAGCCACACCCGCTACCGCCATCACGAGCTCGAAGGCGAGCAGATCGGCACCACGTTCCGCGATTCGGGCGTGGAGGCGCGGCTTGAGTTCCAGCACGTCCCGCTGGCGGGCCTGCGCGGCGTGGTCGGCGTGCAGCATTCCGACACACGCTCCCGCGCGACCGGGGTCGAAGCCTTCCTGCCCACGGTGAGGTCCCGTGCCACCGGTCTTTTCGTGGTCGAGCATCTGGAACTGGACGAGACGCTGCACCTGGAGCTGGGTGCGCGGCACGAGTGGCTGCGCCACCGTCCGGTGGATGATCCGCGCGAAAGGTCCGCGTTCAGCGATACCGCCACCTCGTTCTCCGCAGCGGTTGTGTGGGAGCCCGGGGCCGATCATTACCTGACGCTGTCCGCGGCGCATTACGGGCGCCTGCCCCATCCGCAGGAACTGTATGCCCGCGGCATCCATCTGGCCTCGAACACCTATGAGTGCGGGCTGCGGCCCAGCGTCGAGACCTGCGGGGGCGCGGCGAATGATGCGCCACTGCGGCGTGAGACCTCGCGCAACGTCGAGCTGGGCTGGCGCCGCACCACCGGCGCGCTGACCTATGGGCTCAATGTCTTCGACAACCGCGTGGACGACTACACCTACGCGCGCACGCTCGACCGTTTCGAGGACTTCCGCCTGATCAAGTACGCCCAGCGGGATGCGGATTTCCGGGGCGCGGAGCTCGAGGCCACATGGCGTCTGGCCCCCGCGCTGTCGGCCACGCTGTTCGGCGACCTGGTGCGCGCCCGCTTCGAGGGCGGCGAGCCGCTGCCGCGCATTCCGGCGCTGCGCTATGGCGGCCGGCTGGAGGCGGCGCTCGGCGAGTTCGGTGCGCAGCTGGAGTTCTATCGCGTCGATCGCCAGCAGCGCATCGCGGACTTCGAGACGGCGACGCCGGGGCATCACATGCTCAATGTGACGCTGCGCCAGCAGCTGCCCGGCAGCGGGCTGCACTGGTACCTGCGCGGCAGCAACCTGCTCGACGAGGCAGTGTGGAATCACAGCTCGTTCCTGGCCGGCGTGGTGCCGCTGCCGCGGCGTGGCCTGGAGTTCGGCGTGAGCCTGGCGTTCTGAGCCCCACCGATAACCTTCCCTGGCGAAGATTCGCCGCTCGGCGCCATGCCCGCGGCGTGATTTTGTACGCTCCCTTCGTCCGGAGGACGGAGGGAGCCTGAATGCGGATTCATGTGGTCGGTGCGCTGCTCGTCGCAGTGTCTCTGGGTGCCTGCCAGCAGCGGGCCGCTCCGGTGGAGGAGCCCGCGCGGCCCCCCAACATCCTCTTCATCCTCGCCGATGACCTGGGCTACGCCGATCTTGGCGCGTTCGGCGGCGAGATCCCCACGCCCAACCTCGACCGTCTGGCCCGCGGCGGCATGCTGCTCACCGACTTCCACACCAGCATGACCTGCGCGCCGACGCGCGCGATGCTGATGGCCGGCATGGACAACCATCGCGCCGGGCTCGGCATCCAGGGCGCGACGCGCCGTGACGACCAGCGCGGCCAGCCCGGTTATGAGGGTCACCTGAACCTGCGCGTGGCCGCGCTGCCCGAACTGCTGGCCGAAGCCGGCTACAACACCTACATGGCGGGCAAGTGGCACCTGGGATCCGAACCTGCGACCGGGCCTGCCGCGCGTGGCTTCCACCGCGTGTTCGCCTCGCTCGACGGGGCCGCGCATCTTGGGCCCTGGGACTGGCGCGGACCGCAGGACGCGCGCTTCTTCGATGGCCACGAGATCGTCACCGTCGGCGAGGACTGGTATTCAACGCGCGACTACACGAGAAAGATGATCGACTACATCGGCCAGGATCGCGCCGGCGACAAGCCCTTCTTCGCCTACATGGCCTACACCGCGCCGCATTGGCCCCTGCAGGCACCGAAGGAATCCATCGCGAAGTTCAAGGGACGCTACGACGCCGGTTATGAAGCGCTGTATGCCGAGCGCTTCGCGCGCCAGAAGGAACTGGGCCTCGTCCCGAAGGATGCCGAACCCATCGACGATGCGCGCTTCAATCCCCGCTGGAAGGATCTCAGCGCCGAAGAGAAACGGTTCGCGTCACGGCGCATGGAAATCTATGCGGCGATGGTCAGCGATCTCGATACCTACGTGGGCGAGCTGCTGGCCTACCTGGAGCAGATCGGCGAGCTCGACAACACGTTCATCGCGTTCTCCTCCGACAATGGCGCCGAGCCCGACCGCCGCGACCTGAACGACCCGATCGCGCCACATGTCGGCAAGGCCTATGACCACAGCCTCGACAACATCGGCAGCGCCACGAGCTATGTGATGTATGGCGCCAACTGGGCGAGCGCGAGCGCCTCGCCCTGGCATCGCCACAAGTTCACCGCCTTCGAAGGCGGCACGCGCGTGCCGGCGTTCGCGTGGCATCCGGCCAGCATCGAGGCGGGCACGCGCAGCGACGCCACCGTGACCATCATGGATCTGCTCCCCACCTTCCTCGAACTGGCCGGAACGCAGCATCCGGGCACCACGTGGCGCGGCCGCGATGTACTCGCGCCACAGGGCCGCTCGCTGCTGCCGCTGCTGCGCGGCGAGGCATCCACCGTGCATCCGGAGCAGGGCGAGTTCGGCTGGGAGCTCTCCGGCCACCGTGCCGTGCGCCAGGGCGACTGGAAGATCGTGTGGGACCAGGCCGAGCCGCAGGACCGCCGCCGCTGGCAGCTGTTCGATCTCGCCACGGATCCGTTCGAACAGCGCGACCTGTCCAGCGCGAACCCGGACAAGGCCAGCCAGATGCTGGAGGTCTGGAGCCGCTACGAACGGGCCAACGGTGTCATCTACTGACCGCTCGCACGGCCAGTGCGGCGCGGGCCGCGCGAACGCGGTGATCTGCGGACGGCGGGCGGGCCGGATTCTGTCCAGTCGCGGTGAACGCAGCGCACACTTCCCCGGCCGTCTGATACCGGCGATGTCGTCGCAATGCGAGCATGCGTGGATGCCCCCCGCGTCGAATCTGCTGCATCCGCTCCGGGAAGGGCCGACCTCCAGCACGGGCCTGCTGAAGGCCCTGCAACTGCCGGGCGCCACGGTGGCGCGCGCGCTGGACCATCTGCAGCGCGAGGGCGAAGTGGTCCGCGTCGGCGCCACGCGGTCCACACGCTATGCATTGCCGCGCCTCGTGCCCGAGGCCGGCTCCAGCTGGCCGGTGTTCCGCATCGACACCGCCGGCCGCGTCAGCCAGTTCGGCCGGCTGGACGCGTTGCAGCCCCGGCACTTCCACTTCGAGACCTCGCGCGTGGCACTGCGCGGCATCAGCGAAGGGCTGCCCTGGTTCCTGGATCCGCTGCGTGAGCCGGATGCCAGCGACACGCCGGCCGGCGATGCGCGCCTGGCGTGGATGCTGCGGCATGGCTGGGATTGCGCCGGTGACCTGATCGTCGGCGCACAGGCGCTGGACGCATGGCGCACCAACGGCCCGCGGCGCACGCTGGTCACCGCGGCAGATCGCGCCGCGTTGTATCCGCGCCTCGCGGCGACCACGCAGCAGACGCAGCCTGCAGCGCGCGGCAGCTTCGACGTGCTGGCCGACCATGGCGGCCACCAGGTGCATGCCCGCGTGAAGTTCTCGCCGCCTGAATCCACCACCGAAGGGCAGCATTGCTGCGACCTGCTGCTCGCTGAGCATCTGGCGCACGGGTACCTGAATGCGCGCGGCGTCCTCGCCATGCACTCGCGCGTGTACCGGTACGGCGGACGCATCTTCCTCGAGATCGACCGCTTCGACCGCGTCGGCGCGGAGGGGCGCCGCGGCGTCATCGCGCTGCAGGCGCTGGGCCTGCATCGCGCAACCGACCGGTTCGGCGCGTCCACCGCGGCGGCACACCTCGCGGCCGCCGGCCGGCTGCCGCGCAACGACGCACGGCAGATCCGCCTGCTGGAGGCGTTTGCCGCGTTCACGGCCGGCCATGGTGCGGCGGCCGCGGGACTCACGCTGTTCACCGGCCACGATGGCAGTTTCGCGCTCGCGCCTGCAGGGAGCCCGTACCCGCGCGTCCCCACTGCCATGGACGATCCGGCGCGACCGCTGCTGTTCTATGCACCATCCCCCGAACCGGTGGTGCTGGACGTCTGGGCCCAGGCGCGCCGTCTCGCCGAAGGCTACTGGGAACGCCTCGCCACCGAGCCGCAGCTGTCGCCCGCGTTCCGCGCCGGCTGTGCCGCGGCGCTGTCGGCGCTGCGCGGCGCGGGCTGAAGTCCGCGCCGGCTTGCACGGCTTGTCCGCCGCGGCGAAGCTGCACGCCTCATCGCTGCAACGAGGCGCCGCCCATGCAACTGTCCCGCACCCTGCCACTGATCGCGCTGTCCGCCCTGCTGTGCGTGCCCGCGCTGGCGCGCAATCCCACCGCGCAGGAGCGCGCCGACATCGAGCAGCTCGCCTACAAGTACGTGTTCGCGCTCGACTGGCGCGATCCGCAGGCGTACGCGCAGGCCTTCGCGCCTGACGGCGTGCTCACGTATGGGGGTGGCGAGGCGAGGGGACGCGAGCAGATCGCGGCCGTGGTGCAGGGACTGCGCGATCGCGAGATGGCGCGCCTGAAGGAAGGCGAGACCGGCCAGGGCAACGGCCACGCCAAGCACTTCATCTCGTCGATGGTCATCGATGTATCGGACGACGGCACGCGCGCCATCGCGCAGGCCACCTGGATGCTCGTCAATGGCGTGGAGCCGCGCATCGCCGGCCACGGCCACTACGTGGACAAGCTGGTGAAGATCAACGGCGAGTGGCTGTACACCTCACGCCGGACGATCAACGAGCAGTCGAAGGGGCGCGAGACCTTCCCGTTCGTGAATCCGGTGACGAATCCCGGGCATTACGACGCCGCGATGGACGAGGCGAAGCCGCGGCAGTGAGGCGCGGCCGGGCGTCGGTCATCTGCCCTTGCCGATTGCGGCCGCCGCCCAGCTCACCACCGAGACGATCAGCCAGCCGAGCAGCGCGGCCCAGAAGCCGCTGACCGCAAAGCCCGGCAGCATCCACGCCACCAGCGCGAACAGCGCGGCGTTCACCACCAGCAGGAAGATGCCCAGCGTCATCACCGTCAGCGGCAGGGTCAGCACCACCGCCACCGGGCGGATCAGCGCGTTGACCACGCCCATCAGCAACGCGGCGAGCACCAGCGTCGTGGCATCGCGGATGGTGATGCCGGGCACCAGTTCGGCCGCGAGCCACAGTCCCAGCGCGTTGATGACCAGCCGGATCAGGAATCCCATGTGGCGCTCCGATTGAATCCAGCCACCGAGCCTACACGCCGCATCCGCATCGCGCAGCTTCGTGTGGCCCGCGGGTGCCGCCGCGGCCAACACGAAGCGCAGCAGAAGGCATGTCTGCGGCGCCGTGGACGGCTATGCTGCCCGCACAACACGCATCGCTGAAAGGGGGAAACCAGATGTCACGCTGGATGCAGGGAGCGGCAGGCGCCGCGCTGGTCTTCATGGGGGGTTGCACGGGCCAGGCCGAGGTGTCGCAGAACGACTGCGATCGCGGTTGCCTCGGCGAGATGCTCGACCGCTATCTGCAGGCCGTGGTCGCGCATGATCCGGCTGCCGCACCGCTGGTCGTCGGCTTCCGGCAGACCGAGAACGCCATCAACGTCGCGCCGGGCCAGGGCCTCTGGCAGAGCGTGACGGCGCTGGGCGAGGTGCAGCGCCGCTACTTCGATCCGGTGACCGGCCAGGCCGGTTACTTCGGCACCGTGAAGGAAGGCGACGACACCGCCATTGTCACGCTGCGCCTGCGCGTCGAAGACCGCGAACTCACCGAGGCCGAGTGGTACGTCGCGCGCGCGGACGATCCCGGCATGAACGGTCCGCGGCAGCCGGGCCGGCCGCCGGCGAACCTGCACAATCCAGAATACCTGGCGCAGAACCCGCCCCGGCAGGATGCCGTTCCGGTCGACCAGCGTGCGGACCGCGCGACGCTGGCCCGCATCGTCGACAGCTACTTCGATGCCATCACCTCGCACGACGGCTCCATCGCGCTGACGCACAAGGGCTGCGGCCGCGCCGAGAACGGCACGCCGGCTCCGGGCGGCGACTTCCTGCCGCCGCTGCCACGCGCGGAGCCGCCTGCGGGCGCAGCACCTGCCGGCGCGGCGCCTGCAGGTGCAACGCCACCCGGTGGCCCGCCCGCTGCCGGCGCACCGCCGCAGGGGCCGATGCAGCCGGGCGTCGGCAGCCGCGATTGCGTGGCGGGTCTCGAGAACTTCAACCTCGCGCTGGTCGCCGCGCGCCGCATGCCGCTGATCGATGAGGAGGCACAGGTGGTGCTGGCAACCGGCGTGTTCATCCGCCGCCCCGGTTCAGCGACGCCGCGCAACGTCGCCAGCTGGTGGTTCATGATCGACGACGCGAAGATCCGCACCACGTACACGGCGATGTTCTATCCGCCGCCGGGACTCGCGGTGCCGAACTGGCCGCCGTATGACGGCAACTGGCCGCTGGCTGCAGGCACCGTGCCGCAGGCGGCGCCGCCGCGCTGA
>CAZWDR010000038.1:0-23814 GCA_964632365.1 uncultured Steroidobacteraceae bacterium | reverse complement strand
GCGCGAAGAACAGCATCAGCACCGGAACCGGGTTCCGGATCGACCAGGTGACGAAGTTCATCTTGCGGCCTGCGTGCTGTCGCCGCCCGCGGTGTTGTTCGCGACGGCGACCGTGTCACCGTCCTTCAGGAAGCCGGCGCCCTTCACCGCGACGATATCGCCCGCGACGACCCCGGCGGAGACCTCGATCATGTCGCCCCGCACGCCGGCCTGCTCGATGCGGCGGCGTTCGACCACGTTGCCCTCGCCGAGCACGTAGACATAGCTGTAGCCGTCGACGACCACCACGCTGGACACCGGCACCAGCAGGCCCGCCCCTTCGCCGGCGGCGATCTGGCCGCGCGCGAACATGCCCGGCAGCGCGTCGCCGCCGGTGATGTCCACATACACCAGCCCGGTGCGGGTATTGGTCTGCACGGTCGGTGCGACCATGCGGACGGTGCCCTGCAGCGTGCGCCCGTCGGCGGTGGTGACCGTGGCCTTCTGGCCCGCCTTGATGCGCGACAGCTGCGACTCGGGCACCTCGGCGCGCCACTCGATGCGGTTCTGCCGCAGCATGCGCAGCATCTCGGCGCCGGCCTGCGCGATCTGCCCGACGCTGACGGTGCGCGCGGTGATGGTGCCGTCGTCTGGCGCGCGCACGGTGCTGTAGCGCAGGCGCAGCTCGCCGGTCTCCAGTTCGGCGCGCGCGGTGGCGACGCGCGCCTGCGCGGCGATGTGCTCGGCGCGCAGCTGGTCGAGGTTCGCCTGCGACAGCGCACCCGACTGCGCCACGGACTCGCCACGCCGCAGCGCCGCCGCGGCATTCTCGAGCGAGGCCTCGGCGCTGTTCAGCGCCGCCTTGCGCGAGGTGACATCCGCCTGCAGCAGGTCATCGGACAGCCGCACCAGCACCTGGCCGCTGCGCACCTTCGTGCCCACGTCGACCAGCACTTCGGCCACGCGATAGCCGCCGACCTCGGCGCTGATGATCACTTCCTGCCACGGATGGATGGACCCGGTCGCCGGCACGGTGCGTACGAGCTGCTCGCTCACCACCGGCGCCGTGGTCACCGTGAGCGCGGCAGGCGCTGCTGCCGGTGACGCACCGTCGGCGGCCTCGGCAGGCGCATCAGCGCTGCCGCAGCCCGCGAGCAGCAGGCCCGTGGCAAGAATCGCAGGGAATAGGGGACGCATGACCATGCGCGCGCGCATGGAGGACGGACGGTGCTGGCGCATGTGCTGGAGTCGCTTCCGATATCAGGTGACTGATAGAATATCAGCCTCCTTATTTTACGGCAGCGTCCACGCAAGCGTCCATCCATGCCGAGCATCCCGAAGACCTGTGTGCACACGCCCGAGGAGCAGATCGGCTACCTGCTGAAGCGATTGATGCATCAATTCCGTCACCAGGTGGAAGAGCAGCTGCGCGGTGAGTGCGATATGTCACTGGCTCACCTGGTGACCCTGGACCAGCTCCAGCAGGAGCCGGGTGTCGCCGGCGCAAGACTGGCGCGGCGCCTGCTGGTGACCGCGCAGACCATGACGGGCCTGCTGCGCAAGCTCGAGCAGGAAGGCGCCATCGAGCGCCGTCCCGATCCGCACAACCGCCGCGCCGACCGCTGGTATCTGCTGCCGGCGGGCGTGGAGCGGCTGAACCTTGCCCGCGCGGCCGGAGCACCGGTGATGACCCGCATGCTTTCGCATCTCGACGGCCGCGAGATCGGCGAACTGCGCAATTACCTCGAGCGCTGCGTCGAGGGTCTCGAGGACGCCGGCCCGCCACGCGATGCGGGTGATGCCGGTGCCGGGCGGCGCCGCGGTGGTGAGACGCGCACGATCCCATGACGGCCCGGCTGGCTGCGCTGTTCGTCTATCCGGTGAAGTCGGCGGCCGGCATCCGCTGCGAGCGCGCGCTGCTGGGTGAGCGCGGGCTGCTGCATGACCGCGAGTGGATGATCGTCGATCCCCAGGGCCGCTTCCTGACCCAGCGCGAGGAGCCGCGCCTGGCGCTGCTGAAGACCGCGCTCAGCGATGGCCGGCTGCGGCTGTCGAACCCGCAGGGCGAGGGGCCGTCGCTGGCCGTCGATCATCAGGGCGCGTTGCGCGAGGTGGTGGTGTGGCGCGCGCAGTGCGCGGCGTTCGATGCCGGTGACGAGGCTGCCGGCTTCCTCTCGGAGTGGCTGGGACGTCCGCTGCGGCTGGTGCGCTTCGATGCGCGTCGTCCGCGGTTGTCCAATCCCGACTGGACGGGCGGACGCGACGTGCAGACGCTGTTCACCGACGGCTATCCGTTGCTGGTGCTGTCGCAGGCCTCCATCGATGATGTGTCGCGCCGGGCCGGGAAATCCTTCGAAGCCGAGCGCTTCCGGCCCAACATCGTGCTGGATGGCGTGGCGCCCTTCGCCGAGGATGCCGCCGGCGGCTTCACGGCTGGCGCGGCGCGCTTCACGCTGACCAAGGCCTGCACGCGCTGCGTGATCACCACCGTCGACCCTGCGCGCGGCGAGCGCGATGGCGATGAGCCGCTGCGCACGCTGAAGAGCTATCGCTTCGATGCGGCGATGCGCGGCATCGTGTTCGGCCGCAATGCCTTCGCGACCGAAGGCGCCGGCACCACGCTCGTGCGCGGCATGGACGCGCAACTGCTGCCCCCCTGACCCATCCCCCGCTAGAATCGCGCCCCTATGATCGAACGCTTCGTCGAACGCATGTTCTTCTCCAGCCGCTGGCTGCTGGCGCCCATCTACCTCGGACTGTCGCTGGCGCTGATCGTGCTGGGCATCCAGTTCTTCATGGAGCTGATCCACGCCTTCGAGATGGTGCTGGGCATCTGGGTGGATGACGAAGGCAATCGCGCCGCCGAGGCGGACATCGTGCTCACGCTGCTGGCGCTGGTCGATCTCTCGCTGGTGGCGGGACTGATCGTGATGGTGATGTTCAGCGGCTACGAGAACTTCGTCTCGAAGCTCGACGTGGACGAGGGCGGCGGCGGTGACAAGCTCGGCTGGCTGGGCAAGCTCGACGCCGGCACGCTGAAGCTGAAGGTGGCCGCGTCCATCGTCGCGATCTCGTCGATCCACCTGCTGCGCAAGTTCATGGAAGTGACCGACACCGACAATGACAAGCTCATGTGGTACGTGATCATCCACATGACCTTCGTGCTGTCGGCGCTGCTGATGGGTGTGCTCGACCGCATCACGGGCAAGGCGCACGCGTAGCGCAGCGGGTCGGGTTCCGCGCAGCCGTGTGACCTGCACGCATGACCCGGCCCCCGGGGGCAGGCGGCGACGATGCGCCGCGCCCTGCGCTCAGACCGGCTTCGCCAGCAACGCGCGCAGCACGGCCACCAGCGCGATGGGCTGGCTCACCGGCAGGTGATGGTGGCTGGCCGGTATGCAGGTCACCGACCGCACATCCGGCAGGCAGCCGGCCAGGCGCACGGCGCGCTCCGGTGTCACCACGCGGCTGTCCTCGCCATAGATGAAATCCACTGGCGTGCGCAGGCCGGCCAGTTCTTCCACGTCGTTCACCTCACGCGGATCCTCCGCGCGCTGCTGGAACACCCGCGTCACGCCATCGTCGAACTTCCAGGTCCATTCGCCCTCCTGCTGGCGGATCGAGTGCCGGCCCATGTGGGCCAGCGCCGAGGCCGGCGCCGGCTCCAGCGGTCGCAGCAGGAAGCGCTGCAGGATGCTGTGCTGGTCCGGGTAGCGGCGCTTCGGCCGCCAGTCCTCGTCGAAGCCGCGCACCGGATCATCCGGTGTGCCGAGACGCGAATCCACGACGATGGCGCGCGCGAACAGCTCGGGGCGCGCATGGCAGGCATAGAGCAGCGCGCGGCCGCCGAAGCTGTGCCCGATGCCGATGCAGCCATGCAGGCCGGTGGCCTCGATGAAGGCGCCGATCTCGGCGTGGAACTGCGCGTAGCTGTATTGCTCGCGATGGCCGGAATCGCCCATGCCGCCGAAATCCGGCGCGAGCACACGGTAGTGCTGCGCCAGCCACGGCGCGACGAAGTCCCACCAGTGTGCGTGCGCCAGATAGCCGTGCAGCAGCAGCAGCGCCGGCGCGCCCGCGGGGCCCGGCCATTCAAGATAGTGCATGCGGATGCCCGCGGCATCCACCTGGCGCGAGGTGCCGGGTTGCGCGGCGCTGCGCGTGATGAACTGTTCGAAGCCGGCCAGCAGGGGATCGGTCAAGAGAGAGGGTTCCGCAGCGCCATGGGGGCGCGCAGTGTGCCACGGTTGCCGCGATGCGACCTGTCCGCGCGGGGTAGGACGTCGCCGCCAGCCGTGCGGGCCGTGTTCCGGCAGCCGCTGCCATGGGGGTGAGTGAATACTCGATCACACCCCGACGACAGGTCGCACCTGTCGAACCATCCCCGCAGGAGGCACAACTTCATGAGCACCGGAACCGGACACACCAGCGCCATCCTCGCCACGCGCGTCGCGGGCACCAAGGTGCGCGACGCCGCCGGACACCACATCGGTGAGATCAAGGACATCGTCCTCGACAAGCTGTCGAACAACATCATGTTTGCCGTCGTCAGCTTCGGCGGCATCCTCGGCATGGGCGAGAAGTACCACCCGCTGCCGTGGAATGAGCTCGACTACGATCCATCGCAGAACTGCTATGTGATCGCCCGCACCAAGGAGCAGCTCGAGACGGCGCCCGCCGACTCGCTCGAGCAGCTGACTGCCAATGACGGAATGGCCTATCGCGATCGTGCGTTCGACTACTACAAGACCCCCCGCTACTGGCAGTAGCCGGTAGAGGTCGCGATAGCCTGCGGCGGCGCTCCGGCGCCGCCGTTCTCACATCCGGGGGCCGGTGATCGCGCGTTGACAGGCCGTGAACGGGACGGTGTAGTGCCGGCAATGTCACCGCGCAAATTCCTCTGGCCCCTGCTGGCCATGCTGAGCCTTCCCGCCGCGCTGCGCGCCGCGGATGCCCCCGCCGCGGCACCCGCGGATGCCGCCGCCGCTGCTCCCGTCGATTCCGTCGCCGCGCTGCAGCCGGTCGCGCCGCAGATGGTGCCGACACCGCGCGCGCGCGCACTGCCCGCGACGGCCACGAACCGCCCGTTCCTCGCCGCGGCCCGCGCCGTCGAGCCGGTCGACCTGGGTGCGGTGGGTTACACCGAGACGGAGTATTTCGTGCGCGGGTTCGCGAACATCTACGCGTGGACCGGCGCGCCGCAGGATGCGGCCGTGGCCGTGCGCACGCCGCGCGTGCCCTACACCACGCGCATCCTCGTGCGCCGTCCTGCAGATGCCGCGCGCGCCAGCGGGCGCGTGGTGGTCGAGCTGCTCAATCCCACCGGCCTCTACGACTTTGCGCCGCTGTGGGGATTCTCGTGGCAGCACTTCACGCGCAGTGGCGATGTGTGGGTGGGCGTGACGGTCAAGCCCGTCGCCGCCGAGACGCTCAAGCGCTATGACCCGGTGCGCTACGCGGATCTCACCTTCGCCCATGCCCAGGCCGCCGACTGCATGCCAGCCGCGCCACGCGCCGGCATGCCGGGCGCTGGCAGCAACGCGGCGAATTCGCCCACCTCAGAGAATGGCCTGGCCTGGGACATCACCGCGCAGATCGGCGTGCTGCTGCGCAGTTCGAGCAAGGAGAACCCGCTGCTCGACATCGGCCCGCGCCACCTGATCGCGGCTGGCTACTCGCAGACCGGCGGCTACCTCATCACGTTCGCCAACGGCCTGCATCGCGTGCTGCGGCTCGGCGACGGAAGGCCCGTGTTCGATGGTTACCTGAATGCGGCCGGCGCGAACCCGACGCCGATCAACCAGTGCGCGGCACCGCTGCCGGAAGGCGATCCGCGCCGCGCGGTGATGCCGCGCGATGTGCCCTTCATCGCCGCGATGACCGAATCGGATTTCAACCGCGCGCCGGCGCTGCGGCGCGCCGACAGCGATGAGCCGGGGGATGTCTTCCGCCTGTTCGAGATTGCCGGCAGCGGCCATGCCGGGCCGTTCGCCGCGGGCGTGCCGTCGGCGCGCGACCTTGCGATCGCGGGTTTCGATCCGCCCGGAGAAGGCCTGTGCCGCGAACCGGCCGGCGAGTTCCCGGTGGCACTGGCCTTCAATGCGATCTGGCAGCAGTACGCGCAATGGCTGGACGAGGGCGTGCCATTCAGCACCATGCCGCGCATCGAGACCGATGCCGGCAACCAGGCGCTGCGCGATGAGCGCGGCAACGCACTGGGCGGCTGGCGCCTGCCGCAGATCGAGGTGCCACTGGCCGCGTATGCCGGCACCGGCACGCCGCGCGAAGACACCGACCGCGCGCGTGCGGCCTGTGCGCTCACCGGCGTGCGCACGCCGTTCACCACCGCGCAGCTGCGCGAGATGTACGGCTCACGCGCCATGTGGCTGACACAGTTCGGCGCGGCCATCGATGCCGCGGTGGCCGAGCGGCGCATCACGCCAGCCGATGCGGAATCCCTGAAGGCGAACGCTGCCCGGGCAGTGCCTGCTTTCTGACGGCCGCACTTTGATGGCGCGCATGCGGTGCGTTGGGGCAGAATCGGGCCACAACGATTCCGGGGGTGTCATGAAGAAGAGCTCGCTGCTGTGCGCCGCCGGTGTGGTGCTGGCGATGGCCGCCGTTTCCGCGCAGGCCGCCGCGCCTTCCTGCGATCGCGCCTGCCTCGAGGGCATGGTCGAGCGCTATCTCGACGCGGTCACCGCGAACAACCCCGCGGCGATCCCGCTGTCGCCCAACGTGCGCTTCACCGAGGACGGCCAGCGGCTGTGGATCGGTGATGGCCTGTGGAACACGATGAAGGGCAAGGGCAAGTACCGGCTCTTCGTCACCGATGTGCCGGCCGGCTCGGTGGCCGCGCTGGTCACCATCGAGGAAGACCATCGCGAACCGGCGCAATTCAACGGCTCGCTGCTGTCGGTGCGCCTGCGCGTGAAGGACCAGCAGATCACCGAGGTGGAGCAGATCGTGTTCCGCTTCCCCAACGAGACCGGCGAGGCGCACAACCGCACCTATGGCCGGGTCGATGCGATGGCCACGCACCCGCTGTACCTGCAGGCCGTGCCGCAGAACGAGCGCCTGTCGCGCAGCGAGCTGGTGATCCAGGGCAACAAGTACTTCACCGGCCTGCAGAAGAACGACGGCCGCGGCGACTATCCGTTCACCGACGACTGCCTGCGCCACGAGAACGGTGGCCAGGCCACGCTGGCACCGACGCCGCCGGGGCAGACCCGTCCTGATCCGCGCACGGCAACCGGCTACTCGGGGCAGTGGACCTGCACCGAGCAGTTCAAGTCGGGGCTGATGGCCTTCGTGAACCGCATCCGTGACCGCCGCTTCGTGGCCATCGACCAGGAGCGCGGCGTCGTGTTCGCGTTCGGCTTCTTCGATCATTCCGGCGGCGAGACGCGCCGCTTCCGCACGCCGGACGGCCGCGAGGTGGTGGCCGGCCCGGTGCAGCCGCACACCTGGCAGATCGCCGAGGTGTTCAAGATCGAGAAGGGCAACATCCGCAAGATCGATGCGTTCCTGCAGCGCTCGCCCTATGGCATGAATTCCGGCTGGAGCACCTGGGAACAAGGCATGAGCGACCAGTATCGCGATGTGACCTTCGAGGCGCCGGCCGGCCTCTGACGGGTTTTGGGGGGGAAGAAGAGGGCTAGAACAAGAACAAGGCCGCCGGCATCCTCCCGGCGGCCATGACGCAGCGGCGGGGCAATGCGCAGGATGCGCGCCCGCCGCCTGCGGCTATGCCGGCAGCGCGATGATGGCCTCGACCTCGATCTGCATGTCAGGCAGCGCCAGCGCGGGCACCGGGATCAGCGTCGCGGCCGGATGATGCGCGCCGAACAGCACGCGCTGGGCGTCCTGCATGATGCGCAGCCGGTCCATGTCGTGATCGACGATCAGCACGGTGATCTTCGCCACATCGGCGGGCTGCGCGCCGGCCGCCTCGATGGCGATGCCCAGATTGCGGAATGCCGCGGTGGCCTGGGCGGAGAAATCCGCATCGAAGCTGCCATCGGGCCGGTCGCCACCCTGTCCTGAGACGAATACCAGGCGGCTGCCCGCCGGCACGAAAGCCAGCTGCGAGTAGGCGTTGGGGGAGGAATCGTAGAGTCCGGGAGGATTGAGCGTTTTCATGGCGCCCCGATTGTAGCCGCTGTCGCCGCGCGGGAGGCTGCGGCGGCTTGTGCCGAGCGCGCACGCCACTGCGGCGTGACCGACAGAGTACGATCCACCGGTGCCGTCGACGGCGGGGGGAGTGGATCATGCGCATGCGACGCGACTTTCAACTCGGCATCATGGCGATGCTGCTCGTGCTCGTGGCGGCCTGCCAGTCGAAGCGCCCGGTCATGGACGAGGCCGCTGCGGATGCCTGGGCGAAGGTCATCGTCGGCCACACCAGCGGCCTGGTTTCCCGGCGCAGCGAGATCCGGCTGCTGTTCGCCAGCGACGTGGCCGCGCGGCAGGCGCTCGATGACAACACGCTGTCGGTGCAGCCGGCGGTGCCGGGCGAGCTGGCGCTGCGTGGCACGCGTGAGCTGGTGCTGGTGCCGCGTGCGGAACTGGAGCCCGGCGAGGTCTACCAGGTGACGTTCACCGGCAAGGGTCTCGACGGCCTGGCGCAGGACCTGCCCGCCTACACGTTCGGGTTCCGCGTGCAGACGCCGCAGTTCGACCTGCAGCTGGGCGCGCTGGAGTCCGATCCGGGCGACGACCGCAGCATGATCCAGCGCGGTGTCATCGCCACCGCCGATGCCGAATCTCCCGCGACGGTCCAGGCCATGCTGCGCGCCACTTTCCGCGGCGCGCCGCTGCAACCCACATGGCTGCACTCCGGCGACGGCCGCCAGCATGAGTTCACCTTGTCGGGCATCGCACGGCAGACGCAGGCCGCGCCACTGCAGATCAACGTCGCCGGCGCGCCGATCGATGCGCCGGACAGCGACGCGCGCACGGTGCAGGTGCCCGCGCTGGGCGAGTTCGCGGTGGTGGATGTGCAGGCCAGCGAGGAAGACGGCCGCAAGCAGATCGTGGTCGCGTTCTCCGATGCGCTGGATGATGCGCAGGACACGCGCGGCCTGGTGCGGCTGTCGGTGGAAGGCTTCACCACGCGCATCGACGGCAACCGCCTGGTCGTGTATCCGCCGGAGGAGACCAGCGGCGCGGTGACCGTGACGCTGGAGCCGGGCCTGCGCAACCGTCGCGGCGGGCGCCTTGCCACGCAGTCGGTGCATGGGGTGACGCTGGCGAGCCAGAAGCCGCAGGTGCGCTTCGCCGGCAGCGGCACCATCCTGCCCGACGGCGAGCGCATGACGGTGGCCTTCGAGGTGGTCAGCGCCCACTCGGTGCAGGTGCTGGCGACCCGCATCGCGCCGGACAACATCCCGCAGTACCTGCAGGCGGCGCAGCTGGGCGAGCGCAACTACGACATCGGCCGCGTCGGCCGCTATCTGTGGCGCAAGCGCATTCCGGTCAGTGCGCCGCGCAGCGGTCGCTGGCAGCGCCACGAACTGGACGTGACCGAACTGATGCAGCGGCATCCGGGCGCCATGATCCAGTTGTCGCTGCAGATCACGCCGTCCGATTCCTCCTATGTGTGCCCGGGTCAGCCGGCCGCGCCGCCGCCGCTGGCGGGCGAGTTGCCGCTGCCGCGCGACCAGGTGGATGACAACTCGCGGCGCGCGACGCCGTGGGAATACGAGCCGGAATTCATCGGCGTGCCGGCGCCGGCCGAACGCGATTACGAGGCGCCGTGGCGCGACCGGAACAATCCCTGCCGGATCGGGTACTACCTGACCGGGTACAACCAGGCGGTGCAGGCGCAGCGCAACCTGCTGGCCACGGACCTGGGCCTGCTGGCCAAGTCCGACGGACAGGGCCGGTTGATGGTGACCGTCACCAGTCTGGCTTCTGCCGAGCCGCGCAGCGGCGTGGCGCTCGAGGCGCGCAATTACCAGAACGAGGTGGTGGGCACGGCGACCACCGACCGCGACGGCATGGCCACGATCCAGCCGGAGGGCACGCCGTTCCTGATCGTGGCCGGCAGTGGCGCGAGCCGCAGCTACCTGCGCATGGGCAATGGCAATGCGCTGCCGGTGAGCCACTTCGATGTCGGCGGCGAAACCGTGCAGAAAGGACTGAAGGGCGCGCTCTATGGCGAGCGCGGCGTGTGGCGTCCCGGCGATGCGATGCCGCTGACCTTCGTCGTGCACGATCGTGCCGGCACATTGCCGGCCGATCATCCGGCAACGCTGGAGCTGGTGGATCCGCGCGGCCGCGTCACGCAGACGCTGGTGAATGCCAGGCCGATGGATGGGTTCTACCGCTTTGACGCGCGCACCGCGCCCGATGCGCCCACCGGCAACTGGACGGCCCGCGTGTCGCTGGGCGGTGCGACGTTCTCGCGGCGCATGAAGGTCGAGACGGTGATGCCGAACCGGCTGCGCATCGACCTGGATTTCGGCGCGGGCATGCTCGGGGGCGGCGAGCCCCTGCAAGGCCGGCTGGAATCCGAATGGCTGTCTGGTGCGTCGGCCGCCGGCCTGCGCGCGGATGTGAGCCTGCGCCTGTCCGGCACCACCACGCGCTTCAGCGGCTTCGACGGCTTCGTGTTCGATGATCCCTCGCGCACCCTGCGCAGCGAGGAGCAGCCGCTGTGGAGCGGCACGCTCGGCGCCGACGGCACCGCACGCGTCGAGCAGGCCGTGCCGGTGCCGCAGGCGCCCGGCATGCTCACGGCCGGCTTCACCACGCGCGTGTTCGAGCGTGGCGGTGCATTCAGCATCCACCACCACGAGCGCGACTTCGCGCCATTCGCGCGGTTCGCCGGCGTGAAGCTGCCGCAGATGGATCGCCGGGCCACGCTGCCGGTGGGCGAATCGCATGCCGTGGAACTGGCCGGCGTGACGGCATCCGGCGCGCCGGTCGCAAACCAGGCGCTGACCGTGAAGCTGTACAAGCTCGACTGGCGCTGGTGGTGGGACCGCGAGGAGGGCGCGCTGGCGACCTTCATCGCGCGCGAGAGCAGCACGCGTGTGCGCGAGGGCCGCGTCAGCACCGATGCGCGCGGCCGCGCGCTGTGGAATTTCCAGCTGGCCGAGGCGCAATGGGGCCGCTACCTGCTGCGGGTCTGCGACGAGCAGGGCGGACACTGCGCCGGCACGGTGTTCTATGTGGATTCGCCCTACTGGAGCGAGTCGCGCGATGCCACCGGACCTGCGGCGACGATGCTGGAGCTCACCACCGACAAGGAGAGCTATCGGGTCGGAGACACCGCGGTGATCCAGCTGCCCGCGGCGGCGCAGGGTCGCGCGCTGGTCACCGTGGAGAACGGCGCCGGCATCCTCGATGCGCGCTGGGTGATGCCGGCCGGCGAGGATGCGCGCGTACGCATCCCGGTCACAGCGGCGATGACGCCGAATGCCTATGTGTCGGTGACGCTGCTGCAGCCCCATGCCGGCAAGCAGAACGACCGGCCCATCCGCCTGTATGGGGTGGTGCCGCTGCCGGTCACTGATCCTGCGACACAGATCACGCCCGTGGTGCAGACGGCTGATGAATGGCGGCCCGAGAGCGAGGTCAGCGTGCGGGTCAGCGAGGCGGACGGCAAGGCGATGACCTATACGCTGGCCGTGGTCGATGAGGGGCTGCTCGGCCTGACGGGCTTTCGCACCCCGGACCTGCACGCGGAATTCTTCCGCCGCGAGGCGCTGGGCGTGCGCACCTGGGACCTGTTCGACGACGTCAGTGGCGCCTATGGCGCTGAACTCGCGCGCCTGCTCGCGCTTGGTGGCTCCGATGGCGGCGAGACGAACCCGGCCGATCGCCAGCAGTCGCGGTTCGTGCCGGTGGCGCAGTTGCTGGGTCCGTTCCAGCTGCCGGCCGGTCGCACGCAGGAACAGAAGGTGCGGCTGCCGCGCTATGTGGGCGCGGTTCGCGTGATGGTGGTGGCCGGCGGCGGCACGCCCGCCGCCTACGGATCAACCGCGAAGACCGTGCCGGTGCGCCAGCCGCTGATGATCCTGCCGACGATGCCGCGCGTGGTGGGGCCGGGCGAGGAGATTGCGGTGCCGGTGTCGGTGTTCGCGATGCACCAGCGCGTGCGTGATGTGCGCGTGACGATCGCGCCCGATGCCATGTTCGAGGTGGTCGGCTCGCCCACCGCGCAGCTGGCGTTCGCCTCCACCGGCGAGCAGATCGCGATGCTGCGCCTGCGCGTGACCGGGCGGCTCGGCCCTGCGCGCGTGCGCTTCGAGGCGGTGAGCGGCAATGACCGCGCGCAGGACGAGATCAGCATCGAGGTGCGCAGTCCCAATCCGCCGCACACGCGCACGGTCACCCAGATGCTGCAGCCCGGGGCCGCGTGGCAGCACCGCATCGCGCCGCATGGCATGCCGGGCACCAATGAGGTCGCGCTGGAAGTCTCGACGCTGCCCGCGCTGAACCTGGAGCGGCGGCTGAACTTCCTGGTGGCGTATCCCTACGGGGGCCTCGAGCAGACCGTGTCCGGCGCGTTTCCGCAGCTGCTGCTGCCGGCGCTGGTGACGATGGACGAGGCGGACCGTGCCCGCGCCGAAGCCAATGCGCGTGCGGCGATCGAGCGGCTGCGCAGCTTCCAGCATCCGCAAGGCGGTTTCAGCTACTGGCCGGGCGGCGCGTTCGTGCTGGACAACGGCTACCACCAGTGGTCCGCCATCTATGCCGGTCACTTCCTGCTCGAAGCCGAACGGCTGGGCCATGCGGTGCCCGCGGCGCTGCGCGCCGACCTGCTGCGTTTCCTGCACGGCACCGCGCGCGACTGGCGCCCGGCGCGCAGCGCGCCATTGCAGCAGGCCTATCGGCTGTTCGTGCTGGCGCGCGGCGGTGAACCGGAGGTGGGCGCGATGAACCGCCTGCGCGAACTGCCGCTTGATCCGGTGGAGCGCTGGGTGCTGGCCGGCGCCTATCATCTGGCCGGGCTCGGCGAGGCCGCGCAGGCACTGGCCGATGTCGATCCGCTGGCCGGCCGCGATCCGCGGCGCGGCGATTCCACCTTCGGCACGCCGCTGCGTGACCACGCACTGGTGCTGCAGTCGATGGTGGTGATGGGGCAGCTGGATCGCGCCGCTCCGCTGGTGCAACGGGTGGCGCAGCAGCTGGGCAGCGACATGTGGCTGTCGACGCAGGAGACCGCCTATTCATTGCTGTCGCTGTCGCAGCTGGCGGGCGCGCGGCCGTCGGGCACCTTCGGGTTCTCGCGCACCGTGGGCACGCAGGTGACCAACGTGACCTCCACGGCCAGCGTGCATCGCGAGGCGCTGACGTCGGTGCCGGACGCCGGCGCACCGCTGGTGGTGCGCAACACCTCCGACCGCATCCTGTTCGCCACGGTGACCGTGCGCGGCACCCCTCTGGCCGGCAACGAGGAAGCCGCCGCGTCGGGCCTGTCACTGACGGTGGGATATTCCGCCGCCGCCGGCCTGCCGGTGGACATCAGCCGCCTGCCGCAGGGCGAGGATGTCACCGTGGACCTGGTGGTGCGCAACCTGACGCGCGAGGCGGTGCGTCACATCGCGCTGACGCAGATCGTGCCCTCCGGCTGGGAGATCGCGAACGAGCGGTTGTTCGATGCGGGCGATGCCACGGGCGAGCGGGATGCAGACAATCCGCGCGAGGCATGGCGCCAGGCAGCCGCCGCGGCCACCGACCATGTGGACATCCGCGATGACCGCGTGATGCAGTTCTTCGACCTGCCCGCCGGCGCGACGATCCGTTTCCAGACGCGCATCAACGCCGCGTATCGCGGCCGCTTCTACCTGCCCGGTGTGCTCGCCGAGGCCATGTACGATGCCAGCATCAACGCCCGCACCGCCGGCCGCTGGACCGAAGTGGTCGCGCGCTAGGCGCGTCACGCTCGCCGCCGCCGCGCTGCTGCTCGCGGGCGGCGCGGCGTTCTGGGCGATGCTGCCGCGTCCGCTGTTCAGCGCGCCGTGGTCGGCGGTGCTGCTGGCGCGCGACGGCACGCTGCTCGGCGCGCGCATCGCCGCCGACGGGCAGTGGCGCTTCCCCGAGTCCACCACGGTGCCGGTGCGTTTCGAGCGTGCGCTGCTCGCTTACGAGGATCGGCGCTTCCACCAGCATCCCGGCGTCGATGTGCGCGCGGTGTTGCGCGCCGTGCGCAGCAACTGGGCCGCCGGCGAGGTGGTCAGCGGCGCCTCGACGATCACGATGCAGCTGGCGCGTCTGGTACGCCAGCAAGGCGGGCCGCGCCGCAGCCGCGGCTATCTGGAGAAAGCGTGGCAGTCGCTGCTGGCGCTGCGCATCGAGGCCTCGCTGTCGAAGCGCCAGGTGCTGGCGCTGTATGCGAGCCATGCGCCCTTTGGCGGCAACGTCGTGGGACTGGAGGCCGCGGCATGGCGTTACTTCGGTCGCGAGCCGGCGCAGCTGTCCTGGGCCGAGGCTGCCACGCTCGCCGTGCTGCCCAATGCGCCGGGACTGATCACGCCGGGCCGTGCGCGCGCGCGCCTGCAGCAGCGACGCGATGCGTTGCTGCGCACGCTGGCCGCGCGCGGCGAACTGGCGGAACTGGACCTGCAGCTGGCACTGGCCGAGCCACTGGTGGACGCGCCGCGCGCGCTGCCCGCTCTCGCGCCGCATCTGCTCGACACGCTGCGCGCGCGCCATCCCGCGCAGTACCGGTTTCACACGACGCTCGATGCCCACCTGCAACGCCAGGCCACCGACGACGTGCAGGAGCACGCGCAGCAGCTGGCCCGCGGCGGAGTGGGCAACGCCGCCGCCGTGATCGTCGACAACCGCAGCTTCGAAGTGCTGGCGTATGTGGGCAATGCCGGCTGGGGCCTCGATGCCAGCCGTGCACTGGCGGTGGACATCGTGCAGCGACCGCGCAGCACCGGCAGCATCCTGAAGCCGTTCCTGTATGGCGCGATGCTCGACAGCGGCCAGCTGCTGCCGCAGATGCTGGTGGCGGACGTACCCACGCAGCTGCGCGGCTTTCGTCCCGAGAACTTCGACCGCGCGTTCCGCGGAGCGGTGCCGGCAGACGTGGCGCTGGCGCAGTCTCTGAATGTGCCGGCGGTGCGCATGCTGCGCGACTTCGGCTATCCGCGCTTCCATGAGCTGCTGCAGCGGATGGGGTTCACGACGCTCACGCGGCCGCCGGACCACTATGGACTGGCGCTGATCCTCGGCGGCGCGGAGGCGACGCTGTGGGATGTCATGGGTGCGTACGCGAACCTGGCCGATGGTGCGCGCACACCGCCGATGCGCGACGGCGTGGATGGCGTGAGCGGCAGCCACGGCGCATTGCTCGCCCAGCGGCGTCCGCTGCGCTGGCTGCAGCACGGCCGGGACGCAATATCCTTGCAGCCTGCGCGCCCGCTTTCCATCGGCGCCGCCTGGCTCACGCAGCAGGCGCTGCGTGGCGTGGCCCGGCCCGCTGAGGAGTCCGGCTGGGAGCAGTTCGCCGACGCGCGCCAGATCGCCTGGAAGACCGGCACGAGCTGGGGCCTGCGCGATGCGTGGGCGGTGGGCTCGACTTCCGCCTACACCGTCGGTGTGTGGGCCGGCAATGCGGATGGCCGCGGGGTGCCCGGCCTGACCGGGGGCACCGCGGCCGCGCCGCTGCTGTTCGCGCTGCACGACCGCCTGCCGCGCGCCGCATGGTTTGCGATGCCTGCCGGCGCCTTGAAGACGGTGCGCACCTGTGTCGACGACGGCTTCCTCGCCAGCGACCTGTGCGAGGCGCGCGACACGCTGGTGCCGCGGCGCAGCCACTTCGACCAGCTCACGCCGTATCACCAGCTCGTGCACGTGGATGCGCGGGATGGATCGCGCGTGCATGCCGGCTGCGCGCCGGTGCACGGCATGCGCGCCGAGCCATGGTTCGTGCTGCCGCCATCGCTGGCCCATTACTACCGCGCGGGCCACGGCGCCTACCGCGCGCTGCCGGCATGGCGCGCGGACTGCCGGCCGCAGGGCGAGGATCCGGCGACGGCGATGATGGAGTTCATCTATCCGGATGCCGGCGGCAACCTGTATGTGCCGGTGGAACTCGACGGCACGCGCGGCCGCGCTGTGCTGGAGGTGGTGCACCGTGATCCCGCCGCAGTGCTGTACTGGCATCTGGACGAGGACTACGTGGCGCGCACGGAGCTGCGGCATCAGCTCGCCATCGACCTGCCACCCGGTGCACATCGCGTGACCATCGTGGATGCGCAGGGGCGACGGCTGTCGCGCGCATTCACGGTGTTGTCGCGGGAGGGACGCGTCGCGACGGGCAACGCGCGTCCCGGCGCATGAAACGCTAGCGTCGTCCGAACAGCCGCGCGAGCCAACCGCGCTTCTTCACTGGCGTCACGGGCGGCTTCGCCGCTGTCGGGGGCCGTCGCACCAGCGGGCGCGTGTCATAGGGATTGAAGCCGCGTTCGCTGCGCGGCACGGCCGGATCGATGGCCGGCGGATCCTGATCGGTGGGCGCGCGCTGCGGCTGCACCGGCATGGGCGGCGCACCCTCGCGTTTCGCGGCATCGTTCTCCCAGGGCTTGTCCTCGCCCATCAGCGTCAGGCCCGTCAGCTCCAGCTTTTTCAGCAGGTGGGAGGTGGAATCGATGGCGTGCCGCCCTGATTCGCGGGCCCATTCCCACACGGCGCGGCCACCGGCGTCGTGACGGACGTGGCCCGCGCGCGGCTTGTCGGCGTTGTCAGGGTCGGCCATGCGGCTCTCCTTCGGCAGGGGTCACGGGCATCTTAACGCTGCACGCGCATCAGCACTGCGCGCCGCCCGTGCACTGCGACAGCGCTTCGCGCAGTTCCTGCAGCCGCGGCGGCTTGCTGAGCAGGCGGTTCACCCGCCCGGCAGCGGTGTGACAGCGACGGCACCCACGATGCGTTCGACGCTTTCCACGGGCAGCGCAAAGCGCTGCGCCGCCACGCGGAAAATGACCAGCTGCCGCAAGCTGCTCGATGCCTCGCTGGCGTTGTCACGATCGGCCACGCGTCTCTCCTTCGGGCTCACGGCATCTTAGCGCCCATGTGCGGGCGCGCGAACCGGTCGCGGCGCGCCAGTTGCGGGCGTAGGCTTGCGGCATGAACACCGCCACATTCACCGTGATTCCAGGCAATGGCCGACAGCATCGCGGGACATTCATCCATCGACTGCGGCACGCGTTTCTGGTCTTTGCCGCGGTGATGGCGAGCACCGCGAGCGCTGCCGCGCAGCGCTGGGTGGGCGAGGGCGAGACGCTGGCCACCGACGGGCGCGTGCAGGCGTTCGCGCTGCCCGCAGGCAGCGGGCCGGTCACCGTATCCGTGGCGCCGGATGGCACGCTGTGGTTCACCGAGGGCCAGGCGAATCGCATCGGCCGCATCGCGCCCGACGGCAGCGGCTATCGCAGCTTCGAGCTGCCGCATGCGCGCAGTGCGCCGCGCATCATCGCGCTGGGCGCGGATGGCAACATGTGGTTCTCCGAGCACGACGGCAACCGCATCGGCCGCATCACGCCCGATGGCGACATCCGCGAGTTCAATATCCCCACCGCCGGCTCACAGCCGCGCGCGATCGCGCTGGGTGCCGATGGCAACCTGTGGTTCGGCGAGTTCGCCGGCAATCGCGTCGCGCGCATCACACCGCAGGGCGGGATCACCGAGTTCGCACTGCCAACGCCCGACAGCGGCCCGCGCGCGCTGGCCGCCGGTCCCGACGGCAACATCTGGTACTCCGCCTTCCGTGCCAGCCGCATTGGCCGCATCACGCCGCAGGGCGAGATCACCGAATTCGTGCTGCCGCGGCCGGACGCAGGGCCAGGGGACATCACCGCCGGGCCCGATGGTGCGATGTGGTTCCTGCAGCTCTCCGGCACGATGGATGGCGTGGCGGTGGACGGCGGCCGAATCGGCCGCATCACGATGGACGGCCGCATCAGCGAGTTCGCGTTGCCCACGCGCACGCCATCGCCGATCAACATCGCGGTCGGCCCGGACCGCAACATCTGGTACACGCAGGGCAGCCATCTGGGGCGCGTGACGTCCGACGGGCAGATCGCCGAGTTCCCGCTGGGCGAGGGCGCGCGCGGCGCGGGCCTTTCAGCCGGCAGCGACCGTCAGCCGCCGCAACGGCTGGTGAACCGGCTGTACGTGGCGGATGACGGCGCGAACCGCATCGCGTGGCTGGAGTTCCGGTAGCGGCTACGCCGACAGCGGCAGCGACACCGTGAATGTCACGAGGCCGCCGCCGGATTCCACCGCGAGCCGCCCGCCATGTTCGCGCACCACGGTGGATGCGATGAACAGGCCCAGTCCCAGGCCGCGCGGATTGTCCGCGTTGTCGATCGAACCCCTCTTGAAGGGCTCGAACAGTGTCTGCAGCGCCTGCTCGGTGAGCGCCGGCCCATGGTTGATCACGCGCACATGCAGCGTGGTGGGGTCGCGCCATGCTTCGAGGGTCACCGGCTTGCCGGCATCGCCGTGGTGGCGCGCATTGGAGATCAGGTTCATGAACACCTGCGCCATGCGGTCGGCATCCATGTCGAGGCGGCCCAGCGCGTCGTAACGTGCTTCGAGGACGCTCTGCGGATGTGCGTAGCGCGCTTCGTTGACGATGTCGTCGAGCAGCTCGCCGACATCGCGCGGCTCGCGCTGGCGCACGAGGCTGAAGCCGGCATTGAGCCGGCTGAGGTCGAGCACGTGGTTGATCAGCCGTCCCATGCGGCCGGAGATGCGCGCGATCTGCGCCTGCACCGCGTCGGCGCGCGCGCCATCCAGCTTCAGTGCGGCACCGGCCATCGCGATGGCCTGCACCGGGTTGCGCAGGTCGTGGCCCAGCATCGCCAGCAGCATCTCCTTCGCGCGCACCACTTCCTGCAGGCGCGAGGCGGTGATGTCCGCAAGCCCGCGGCGCAGTTCCTCCGCCTCGAAGATCTCGCCGTCGTCCCATGGCTCCGCCTGGCCACGCACCACCTGCTGCCACTCGGCGAAGGAGCCGCGCGGCGACAGCCGCGCGCCATGCGGTCCCACCACCAGCGGCTTGGCCGGATCCCCGGCCCAGCGCTGCGTCTCGAGCATCTCGCGGCGGAACCACACCAGCCAGCCGTTGCGCTCGGTGCTGAAGCGCACCGCAAGCAGGCCCGCGAATCCGGCGCAGGCCGCGGCCAGTTCCGGCGCGTCGCGCGAGATGCTGCTGGTGGCGAAACGCGTGCCGCCGTGCCTGTCGAGCCAGCTGAAGAGCGCGGGAAGGTTTTCCCGCGGCGGCGTCTCGCCGATGTTCTGCAGCGTCTCCAGCGAACCTGCGGCGATGCCACTGGCCGGCAGCAGGTCGAGCACCTGCGGTGATCCTGTGGTCAGCGCGCGCAGGATGTAGTCATCCGCGCGGGCGCGCTCGATGATCGCCGCGCGCAGGCTCTGGCCGCGCGCCATGCCATCGCTGCGCCGCAGGGCCTGCAGGCGCTCCGCCAGCAGGCTGACGATCTGCGACAGCAGGCGGCAGGCCCGGCGCACCGCCGGGCTCACCAGGTGCGGCGCGTAGTGATGGCAGGCGAACATGCCCCACAGCCGCCCCTGCACGACGATGGAAATCGCCATCGAGCCATGCACGCCCATGTTGCCCAGGTATTCGCAGTGGATCGGCGACACGCTGCGCAGCACCGCGTGGCTCAGGTCGATGCGTCCGCCGGTGACCGGATTGTGATCGGGCTGCAGCGGCACCGGCTCATAGGCGACGTCGACGATCAGGCGGATCGGATTCAGCACGAACAACCGCCGTGCCTGCGCCGGGATGTCGCTGGCGGGATAGCGCAGTCCGAGATAGGGCTCGAGGTCTGGCCGCCGGCGCCTCTCGGCGACGATCTCGCCGCTGTCATCGGCGTGGAAGACATAGGCCATCACGCGATCGAAGCCACTGAGCGATGCGATCTCGTCGACGCCGGCCTCGAGCAGCGATTGCACATCCTCCTGCGTCTGGATGCGCGTCAGCGCCTTGTGCACCAGCTGCGCATGCTGCGAGGCGGGTGGCGCGCCGGGGGCACGCGCCTCGAACTCGGCAAACAGCAGGCCCTCATGTGCATGCAGCGTGATGTCGGCGATGTGCCCGTCGGGCAGCACGATCTCGGCATCCTCGATGGTGCCGGGCGCGGCAATGGCCGCGCGCAGGATGGCCAGCGCGGTCGGCGTCAGGTGGCCTTCGGCCAGCGCCTCGCCGATGGCGGGCAATGCGCCGAGCAGCGCGGCGTTGGCGCTGCGCGTCGCGAGCAGGCCCGCGGCGGTGAACGCCAGCAGCACGCCATGCGGCTGGATCGAGCCGGGCACATGGATGGGCTCGGCGGCGCAGTTGTCCAGATCGACCGGAACGTCGGGGCCCTGCGCGCCACTCACGCCGCGCCGCACCCGGTGAACCAGGCATCGATGCTGGCGAAGGCCGTTGCCGCGGCGACGGCCGCGGCCTCACGCTGCGCAGGTGTGTCCAGTTCGCGTTCCAGCGTGTCGAGGAAGGCGCGCCAGCGTGCGCCCGCGTCGCGGCCATAGCCCTGCAGGTAGCGCATCGGCCAGGGCGCGAGCCGCGCGCCGAGCCGCCGGTGCAGCACTGCGCCGCCCAGCATCGATCCTTCGATCACATAGGCCCAGCCGAAGCGCGCCGCGCTGGTGGAGAAGTCCTCGGCACGGACGCAGCGGCGCACGGTGCCCGCGGTGAGGAAGCCATCTTCACTGGCGGCCTGCATGTCCTGCTGCAGCCACGCGCACTTGCCATTGCGTGCGGCAGGCTCGATGCCGGCGGGCCAGCAGTCGCGGGTCCAGAGGCGGGCTTCGATGGGTTGCATCCAGCCCCACATCGCGGCCACGTGTGCGGCGTACTGTGAACGGCCGGCACCGGGCATCGCGAGCTGCAGGCGGGCCTCGAGACCGGCATGCAGATCCCGCGTGCGTTCGCGCAGGGCGGTGAGGGCGGGAGCTGAGGAAACGTCGTCGCGCAACAGGTGGGTCAGCATCCGGGCCCGGGGGGAGCCCAGTATATCGCCGGTGTCGCCCCGCGCGGCCGTGATCGACGGCCGCGCGGCCTCACGAGGAGTAGTAGTCGACTTCCTTCATCGCCGGCGGCGCCGGCTCGCCCAGCGCCTCGAACACCGAGATCTCGCAGATGCGGCACATGCGGTCCAGCGGCAGGTCGTTGGCCTCGGTGCCGAAGGGATCCTCCAGTTCCGCGGACAGCGCGTCGGGCCCGAACAACGTATATGCGATCACCACCGTGAACAGCGGCGTGGCCCAGCCCAGCGGACCCACCAGCCCGAACGGCAGCAGCATGCAGAACAGGTAGGCCGAGCGCAGCAGCAGCAGCGTGTAGGCGAACGGCAGCGGCGTATTGGCGATGCGCTCGCAGCCGGCATGCAGTGCGGCGAGCGAGGCGAGGCGCTCGTCGAGCACGCGATATTCGATGCCATCGATGAGCCCCTGGGCCTTCAGCGCGCCGACGCGTTCGCCCATCCGCCGCAGCACCGCATCGGCCTGGTTGCTGCATTCCCCGACGGGACGGCCATCCTCGAGGAACGGCGCAGCCTGCGCCGAGGCATCGACGCCGCGCAGCTGGCCGCGCAGGTAATGGCAGAACGCGAGTGCCTCGCGCAGCAGCAGCCGCGCCTGCTGCCGATCGCGCGGCATCAACGCAAAGGCCGCGCGCGTCAGGTTGCGGATCTCGAACACCAGCTGGCCCCACAGCTTGCGTGCCTCCCACCAACGGTCGTAGGCCGCGCTGTTGCGAAAGCCGAGGAAGATCGACAGCGTCACGCCGAGCAGCGTGAACGGCAGGATGCCCGAGGGACCCAGATCGAAGCCGATGCGGCGCGACAGGAACACCACCAGCACCGAATAGACGGCAAAGCCGCCGAGCAATGGGGCGATGCGCGGCACCACGGATCCACGCATCACGAAGAACAGGTGCAGCAGGCTGGGACGGGGACGGATGATCATTGGCGCGGATTGTACGTGTCGGGATCATTTACGGTGGCGCAATATGTCCGTGGGCGCTCCGCCTCAAGCCGTTGAAATCGCACACCTTCTCAACGATGGCCCGGGACTTGCTCCATCCCGGTCAGCGCCCCTTTTCGGGGCCATCAGGAGCTTGAAAGAAGATGATCAGGAATTCTGTCAAATCGGCGGTCGTCGCAGTGGTGCTCGCGCTCTCGGGCGGCACGGCGTCCGCCGCAGTCATCACCGCGAATTCGGGCTGGAGCGGCCAGGGCAGCGTCACGATCGATGGCGTGAAGGTGTCCGCGCACAACAACCGCGACGGCGCAGCCGGCACGATCGGCATCAAGAACATCCCGACGATTGGCGACGGCGCGGGCGTGACCGGGCAGGGCAACAACGAGATCGACTGGTATGGTCCCGGCACGCAGAGCGAGATGCTGCGTTTCACGTTCGGCACCGCCAGCATCATCGACGTGCTGCAACTGGGCCTGCTGTTCGATGGCCCGGAATACGCGGACTTCCAGGAAGTCGCCGGCATGCGCGTGACCTTCGCCGACTCGACCTCGCAGTTCTTCGCGCTGGGCACGAACTATGTCTCGTCCGCCAACACGGGCTACAGCTGGGATGGCGCGGGACACTGGACCAACAGCGGCATCATCGACGGCGGTGCCGGGCTGTGGACGGGCTATGGCCTGTTCGGCAATCGCGGCGTGCTGCAGCTGGATCTGTTCGCGTCGAAGGGCGCCTGCGGCACCTCGTCGGCGTGCACGGACCAGTCCGACTATGTGTTCCGCTCGATGACCACCTCGGTGCCGGAGCCGGCCACGCTGGCGCTGCTGGGCGCGGGACTCTTCGGCGTGGGCCTGTCGGCCCGCCGGCGTCGCAAGTCGCAGGCCTGAAACGGCCCGCGACTGGATGAAGAAGGCCCGCTTCGCGCGGGCCTTTTTCTATCTGCTGGATTCCTTCTCGGCCCGCAGGCGCGCACCGATGGCATCGGCATGCCGCAGATGCAGCAGATCGGCCAGGCGCCGCAGCAGGTGCATCTCGTGCGCGTCCACGTGGCCATCGGCATAGGCGACGGTCCACAGCAGCTCGAACACATGGACGCGCTCGGCCTCGTCCAGCGACTGGTTGAGCTTCGCGGTGAAGCTGTACAGGTCATGCGTGGACTCGGATCGGTCATGCGCAAGCTCGAACAGATCCGCCAGTTCGTCCGCGGTCAGCGTGAAGCGCCGGCGGAGCGCGTCGAGCACGGCTTGCTGCTCGGCCTCGCTGCCGCCGCCGTCGGCGCGCATCACCTCGATCAGCAGCACGGCCGTGGCCAGCTGCAGCGTGTGCTCGCGATCGGGCGTGCCGCTGGAAGGCGTGGTGGAGGGGCCGAGGGAATTGAACAGGTTCGACAGCGCGCGCAGCATCCGGTGATTATCGCGTCGATCGGCCGCGGCTGCACGCGTGCGGCGGGCGCGTCTCGACGGTGGGTGCGCCACGTCAGGCAGGGCGCGCCGCATCACGCAGGGCGCCCCCGGATCACGCAGGGCGCCCCATCACGCTCAATCCATCCGGAGCTGCCGCGCGAGATACGGCGCCGTCCGCGAGCGCGCCGCCGGCAGGTGCGCCAGTTGCTGCGGCGTGCCGGTCGCGACGATGCGTCCGCCCGCATGGCCGGCGCCGGGCCCCATGTCGATCACCCAGTCGCTGTGCGCCACCATGCGCATTTCATGCTCGACGATGACCACCGTGTTGCCGGCCTCCACCAGGCGCTGCAGCTGCGCCAGCAGCCGGTCCACATCCGCCGGATGCAGGCCGGTGCTGGGCTCGTCGAGCACATACAGCGTGGTGCCGGAGGACACCCGCTGCAGCTCGGTGGCCAGCTTGATG
>CAZWDR010000037.1:0-23990 GCA_964632365.1 uncultured Steroidobacteraceae bacterium | reverse complement strand
CCTCCTGGATCAGGTCCAGGAACTGCAGGCCGCGGTTGGTGTATTTCTTCGCGATGGAGATCACCAGGCGCAGGTTCGCCTCGACCATCTCCTTCTTCGCGCGACGGGCCTTGGCCTCGCCGATCGACACTTCGCGGTTGATGTCCTTGATGTCGTTGATCGACAGGTTCTGCGCCGTCTCGACTTCCGCCAGCTTGTTCTGCCGCTTCTCGATCTCCTCGGTGAAGCGGACCAGCGCGTTCGAGTATTTCTTGCCGCCCTTGACGTGCTTGCCCAGCCACTTCAGGTTGGTCTCGTTGCGCGGGAACGTCGCGACGAATTCCTTGCGCGGCATGCCGGCGTCGCGCACGCACATCGTCATGATCTCTTTCTCGAGCTGGCGGATCTCGCTGATATGCGTGCGCAGCTGCAGGATCAGCAGGTCGAACATGCGCGGCGAGAGCTTCAGCTCCATGAACTCGCCGGCCGCCTTCGCGCGCGCCTTCTGCGTCTTCGGGTCGGCGGGACCCAGCTTCTGCAGGCAGGCGATCGAGTTGGCATGCAGCTTCGCGAGGTTCGCGAAGCGCCGTGCGGCCTCTTCGGGGTCGGGACCGGTGTCGACGACCTCCTCGGTCTCGCTCTCGGTCTCTTCCTCTTCCTCTTCTTCGCCCTTCGCGTTCTTGTCGGGGCTGGCCGCTTCCATCTTGGTCGGGTTCTGCGGCTGCGCGATCACATCGGGCGCATTCGGATCGATGAAGCCGACGATGACGTCGACGAGGCGACCCTGGCCGCCCTTCACCTGCTCATAGGAGGCCATGATCTGGTCGAAGGTGGCCGGATAGTTGGCCAGCGCGCGGCGCACGGCATCGAGGCCTTCCTCGATGCGCTTGGCGATGCTGATCTCGCCCTCGCGGGTGAGCAGCTCCACCGTGCCCATCTCGCGCATGTACATGCGCACCGGGTCGGTGGTGCGGCCGAGTTCGGCATCGAGCGCGGCCAGTGCGGCGGCGGCTTCCTCGATGGCCTCTTCGTCGGCGGGCTGGGAATTCTCGGTGGCGAGCAGCGGCTCCGAATCGGGCGCCTTCTCGTACACGGGAATGCCCATGTCGTTGATCATGTTGACGATGTCTTCGATCTGCTCGGGATCGACGATCTCGCTCGGCAGGTGATCGTTCACCTGCGAATAGGTCAGGAAGCTCTGTTCCTTGCCCAGCGCGATCAGCAGCTTCAGCTGCGACTGGCGTTCTTCGGGCATGACCGGGGCGCGGCGCTCGATGTTGGTCAGCACTTCGGATTCAGCGGTAGTGCCGGTGTCGGCCCGCTTGCGGCGGCCGGCCCGGGCCACCTCGGCCTGGGGCGCGGCGACAACCTCGGGGGCGGCCTCGACGGCCTTCGGGGCCGCCTTCGCCTTCACTTCGGGCGCGCCCGCAGCGGCGGGCCGGGCCTTCGCGGCCGCCTTGTCACGGGCAGCCGGCGCCGGCGCAGGCGCCCGCGTCACGGCCGGGGCCTTGGTCTTGGCCTTGGGCCTGGACGCCACCGGCTTCTGCGCGGCAGACGCAGACGCGCCGGCCTTCGCCTTCGGCGGCTTGGCGGCGGCCGCGGTTTTCGCGGCCGGCCGGGCCTTCACGGCGGGTTTGGCGGCAGTCTTGGTCTTGGCAGCAGGTTTCTGGGGCTTGCGAGTCGGCGCCATGAGCTCTCCAGCAGTCAAAAAGGGTCTTTTCAGGCGAACCGCGAATTCTAACCGGCCGGCCCGTCCTTCGTCACGTACGACGCGTCCCGCGTTGGACCACGTCGCACCGCAGCGGTTCAATCAGCCGCGTCGTGCGGCCTGCAGCAACTGCACCAGGCGGGTCCGTTCCGCCGACGTCAGCGTCCGCTCGCGCTCCGCGGCAATCAGCGCGTCCAGCTGCGCCGTCGCGCCGGCCCGCGCCAGCTCGCGCAGCGCCGTCACCAGCTCCCCGGCCGCGGCGGATTCATCGCCCAGCATCGAGGGTTCGGCGGCCAGCTGCGCCAGGCGCCCGGCCAGCGGGTGCTCCCGCCAGCGTTCCAGCACCTGGGCCGCGCTGGTCGCCGGGGAGGCGGCCAGCCCGTCCAGCAACTCGCGCAGCAGGTCGGCGCCCGGTTCGGCCACGTCGTCGAGGCCGGCCCGGTCCACCTGACTCACTGTGGTGGCGATTGACGGAAAATCCAGCAGGTTCTTCACCGCCTGGCGCACGAGTCCACCGCGGCCGGCGCCCTGGGCGGTGCGCGAGCCGGGGCGGGTGGCGGGGCGCGCGGCGGGGCGCGCGGATCGGGATGGGGCGGCGCCTGGTGCGGGGGCGCTGCCGACGCCCGCAACGGCCCCGCCCACCGGGCCGACGATCGTCAGGAAGCGCTCGGCGCTGACGCCGATCGCCGCCGCGAGCCGATCCAGCAGCAGCTCGCGGTAGGGGCCGGCGGGCACCCGCGCCAGCAATGGCCGGGCCTCGGCCACGAACCGCGCCTTGCCGTCGGCGTGCGTCAGGTCGATGGATTCGGCCAGATGCGCGACGAGGTATTCCGACAGCGGCAGCGCCTGGCCCAGCCGCGCCTCGAAGGCGTCCTTCCCCTCGCGGCCCACCAGCGAGTCCGGATCCTCGCCCTCGGGCAGGAACAGGAACCGCATCTCGCGCCCGGCCTGCGCCTCCGGCAGCACGTTCTGCAGCGCGCGCCACGCGGCCGCGCGGCCGGCGCGATCGCCGTCGAAGCAGAACACCACCTCGCGCACCAGGCGGAACACGCGTTTCAGATGCTCCGGCGTGGTCGAGGTGCCCAGCGTCGCCACCGCATAGCCGATGCCGCTCTGGTGCAGCCGCACCACATCCATGTAGCCCTCGACCACCATCAGCCGCGTCAGCGGCGCGCGGTTCTGCCGGACTTCATACAGTCCATACAGCTCGCGGCCCTTGTGGAACAGCGGCGTCTCCGGCGAGTTCAGGTATTTCGGCTCGCCCTGGTCGAGCACGCGGCCGCCGAAGGCAATCGTGCGGCCGCGCGCATCGCGGATCGGGAACATCAGCCGGTCACGGAAGCGGTCGTAATGTCCGTCGCCCTTGTCGCGTGCGATCACCAGCCCGGCCTCGAGCAGCTTCTGGCGCGAGGCCTCGCTGGCGCCGAACCGCTTCAGCACCTCGCTCCACGCATCCGGCGCATAGCCGATGCCGAAGGCGTCGACCGTGCCGGCATCGAGTCCGCGCCGCGCCACATAGGCTTGCGCGCGTTCATTCGCCATGAGCTGCTCGGCGTAGAAGTTCGCGACCTTCGTCATCAGCGAATACAGATCCTCGCTGACCGTCGGGGCAGAGGGCGCACCCGCTTCGCGCGGCACCTCGATGCCCAGCCGCTGCGCCAGATCCTCGACCGCCTCGACGAACGGCAGCCGGTCGAAATTCATCAGGAAGTCCAGCGCGGTGCCATGCGCGCCGCAGCCGAAGCAGTGATAGAACTGCTTCACCGGATTCACCCAGAACGACGGCGTCTTCTCGTTGTGGAACGGGCAATTCGCCTTGTATTCCCGGCCCGCGCGCTTCAGCGGCACGCGCGCACCGATCAGCTCGACCAGATCGGCCCGTGCGATCAGGTCATCGATGAATGCCCTTGGAATGCGGCCCGCCATGGACCCAAGCCTACCTTGCGCGAGCGGCGGGAAGCCGCCCGGATGAAGCTATTTGCGGCGGTTGCGGAAGCGGTGCACCAGCCACAGCACGGCACCGAAGATCAGGACGAACAGCAGCAGGCGGTGCATGTCAGCCCGCGAGCTTCGCCTTCACGCGTGCGCTCACCACGGCCATGTCGGCGCGGCCCGCGGCGGCGCCTTTCACCTGTGCGACCACCTTGCCCATGTCCTTCATCGACGCCGCGCCGGTGTCGGCGATGGCGCGCGTGATCAGCGCGTCGATCTCGCTGTCGGACAGTTGCTCGGGGAGATAGGTGGCCAGCACGGCCAGTTCGGCGTTTTCCTTCGCCACCAGGTCGGCGCGACCGCCGGCCTCGAACTGCGTGACCGATTCCTTGCGCTGCTTGACCATCTTCTCGATGGCGGTCATCACCTGCGCATCGTCGAGCGTGATGCGCTCGTCTACTTCCCTCTGCTTGATGGCCGCGAGGACCAGGCGGATCGTCACCAGGCGATCTTTCTCGCCTGCGCGCATCGCCGACTTCATGTCCTCGGTGATGCGCTCCTTGAGGGCCATGGAGGTCAGTACGCGCGTGCGGGGCGCGCGTCGCCGCGGGTGTTGCGCTTGGCGTGACGCTTCACCGCGGCCGCCTTCTTGCGCTTACGCTCCTGCGTCGGCTTCTCGTAGAATTCGCGCCGACGCAGCTCGGCGAGGACGCCTGCCTTCTCGCAGGCACGCTTGAAACGCCGCAGGGCCACGTCGAAATACTCATTCTCACGAACACGCACGCTCGGCATAAGGCTCCATCTACCTTTGGATATGGCCGCAAATGGCCGTAAAAAGGGTGCGGGATTCTAAGCCCCGGAACGGCAGGTGTCCATTGCGGATTCTCGGCATCGAATCTTCCTGTGACGAAAGCGCGGCCGCGGTGCTCGATTCGGAGCGCGGCCTGCTGTCGCATGAGCTCTTCAGCCAGGTGGACCTGCATCGCCTTTATGGTGGGGTCGTGCCCGAGCTGGCCTCCCGCGACCACGTCAAACGGCTCCTTCCGCTGGTGCGTCAGGCACTTGCGAAAGCCGAAACCGGGGCGGAACAGCTGGACGGGGTCGCCTACACGGCGGGGCCGGGCCTGGTGGGTGCGTTGCTGACCGGGGCAGCCATGGGCCGCAGTCTTGCCTATGCGCTTGGCGTGCCGGCCGTGCCGGTGCACCACCTCGAGGGTCATCTGCTCGCGCCGCTGCTCGAGGACCGCCCGCCGCCGTTCCCGCATCTGGCGTTGCTGGTGTCCGGCGGGCACACGATGCTGATCGTCGTGCGCGCGCTGGGTGAGTACGAGCTGCTCGGCGAGACCCGTGACGATGCCGCGGGCGAGGCCTTCGACAAATCCGCGAAATTGCTTGGCCTGCCGTATCCCGGCGGACCGGAGCTGGCGCGGCTTGCCGAGTCGGGCCGCGCCGGCGTGTTCGATTTCCCGCGGCCGATGCTCGATCGCGCCGGCTATGAGTTCAGCTTCTCGGGCCTGAAGACGGCCGTGATGCTGGCCGTGCGCGAGCAGCAGCCGGACGCGCAGCGCCGTGCCGACATCGCGCGCGGACTGCAGGACGCCATCGTCGCGACGCTGGTGGGCAAGACCGCGCGCGCACTCGACGACACCGGGCTCGGCCACCTCGTCGTGGCCGGTGGCGTCAGTGCCAACCGCGCCCTGCGGCAGCAGCTGGAGCAGGCCGCGCGCAAGCGCGAGGTCGCGATTTACTTTCCGCGCCTGGAGTTCTGCACCGATAATGCCGCGATGATTGCGATGGCCGGACTGGCACGCCTGCAGCAGGGCGAGGCCGCCGGCCATCTGACCATCGAGGCGCGCGCGCAATGGCCACTGGGCACGTTGCGCGCGCCGGCTGCCGCCTGATCCATGGAACCTTCAATGTCGCAACAGACCGGGGATATCGTCTTTCTGCGTGGGCTCGCCGTCGAGACCACCATCGGCTTCTTCGAATGGGAACGCCATGTGAAGCAGACCGTGGTGCTCGATCTGGAGATCCCCGTCGACTGCGCGCGCGCCGCCGGCAGCGACGAGGTGAAAGATACGGTGGACTACAAGTCCATCGCGAAGCGCTGCATCGATTTCGTCAGCACATCCGAGTTTCATCTGGTCGAGACTCTGGCGCACAAGCTCGCCACCACGCTGCTGGCCGAATTCGACATCGCGTGGATCAAGCTGTCATTGAACAAGCCCGGCGCGATCCGCGGTTCGCGCGACGTGGGCGTCACGATCGAGCGGCGCAAGGGCTGACCCGCACGCCGTGCAGCTGGCCTATGTCTCGGGCGGCAGCAATGTCGACCCCGGCAAGAACCTCCTGACCGCCGCGCGCGCCCTGGCCGTGCGCCATCCGGGCGCGCGCTTCTCGCGCTGCTATCGAAATCGTGCCGTCGGGTTCGAAGGCCCGGACTTCATCAATTTCGTCGTCGAGCTGCCCGTGGCCGGCGACCCGGCGCTGCTCAAGGGCGAGCTGGAATGCGTCGAGACACAGTGCGGCCGCCATCGCGATGCGCCGAAGTGGGCGCCGCGCGAGATGGACCTGGACATCCTGCTGTTCGGCGATGTGGTCCAGCAGGTGCCGGGACTGGTGCTGCCGCGGCCGGACCTGCTGCGCTGGGGGTTCATGCTCGGGCCGCTGGCGGAGCTGGCCCCCGCGCTGGTGCACCCGGTGGAGAAGAGGACGATGGCCGCGCTGTGGGCGGCATTCGACCAGCGCGCCAATCCGCTGATCCCTGAGGCGATCGATCTCAATGCGGCGTGAGCCGGCGCGGTGGGGAACGCCCCTGTTACGCCGGCTCAGGGCCGGTGCGGATCACCCGCGCACGCTGATGGCGCGCGTGATCCGCGACGACGCGCGCTACCCGCCCGAATTGCAGGGAATCCGCTGATGCCCGAGATCCGCAATTCCACCCTCAACTTCGGCCTGCAGCATCCAGCCGCGCACAGAAGATGAGCGGGCTCAGAGAAGATGAGCGGGCTCAGAAAAGCGCACCGGACGATCGATGTCTTTTAAGCCCCTTTCTTCCAGCGATCGTCCGGCGTGCGCCATCGCACGGCGTGTGCGCTGCGCCCGCCGTCCACCGCGAGGAACTGTCCCGCCCGAACCGGCGCATGCGCCTTCACCGTTCAGGCGTGCGCGCTGCGCCCGCCGTCCACCGCGAGGATCTGCCCCGTCACATACGGTGCCTCGCTTGCGAAGAACAGCACCGCGCGCGCCACATCATCGGTGGAGCCGCGACGTTTCAGCAGCGTCTTGTCGATGATCTCCTGCTTCATCTCGTCGGTGAGTCCCGACTCGGGGAACTCCACCGGACCGGGGGCGATGGCGTTCACACGCACCTCCGGCGCCAGCTCGCGCGCCAGCGACTGCGTCAGCATGATCAGGCCTGCCTTCGCCGGGCTGTACACCGTGAAGCGGCGCAGCGGGCGGATGCCATGGATGTCGGCGATGTTGATGATCAGGCCGTGCCGCTCGCGCAGATGCGGGGCAGCGGCCTGCGACAGGAACAGCGGCACACGCAGGTTCGTCCCCATCAGGTCATCCCACTGGGCCGGTGTTATCGTGCCCACCGGCGTGGGATAGAAGGTGGACGCGTTGTTGACCAGGATGTCGAGGTGGCCGTGACGCGCGATCGTGGCCTCGACCAGCGAATCGAGCACCTTGTGGTCGAGCAGGTTGCCGCCCAGCGTCGTCACGGACGCGGGACGTTCCGCATTGAGCTCGGCGGCGAGCGCCTGCGCCGCCTCGGCCGAGCGGTGGTAATGCACCACCACCTGCGCGCCCGCGCCATGCAGCTTGCGGGCGATGGCCGCGCCGACACGACGCGCGGCGCCCGTGATCAATACCACCTTGTCCGCCAGCGGCAGGGCCTGCGATTGCGCGTGCTGTTCCATGCGGAGAGCTTATGACGTCGGACGCCGCGACGCACGAGGCGATCCATGCCGCGCGCGTGCGCGAGGCATTGCGCGCGCGCATCGAGGCGGCCGGTGGCTGGATTCCCTTCGATGCCTACATGGACTTCGCGCTGTATGCGCCGGGACTGGGCTATTACAGCGCCGGCGCGCGCAAGCTCGGGGCGGGCGGCGATTTCACCACCGCGCCGGAGATCTCGCCGTTGTTCGGGCAGTGCGTGGCGCGTCATTGCGCCGAGGTGCTGCGCGCAACGGGCGGCGGCGACGTGTTCGAGATCGGCGCCGGCAGCGGGCGGCTGGCCTTCGACGTGCTCACGGCGCTGCATGCGCAGGGCATCAGGCCATCGCGCTACCGCATCCTGGAGGTCAGTGCCGATCTTCGCGACCGGCAGCGTGCGCTGCTGGCTACGTTGCCGCGTGAGATGGCCGGCTGCGTGGAGTGGCTCGATGCGCCCCCGGCGCAACCCTGGCGGGGCGCGCTGCTCGCGAACGAGGTGCTCGATGCGCTGCCGGTGGAATGCTTCACCTGGCGCGACGGCGCTGTGTTCGAGCGTGGCGTGACATTGGTGGATGGTCGCCCGGCATGGAGCGAGCGTGAGGCCACGCCAGGGTTCAGCGCGGAAGTCCTGCGCATGAAGCACGATGCGCAGGCGGACTGGGAGTCTGGCCATGCCTCCGAGCTTTGCCGTCGCACCGGGCCATGGATCGCCGAGGTCACGCACACACTCCAACAGGGCGTGGCACTTTTCGTTGACTATGGCCTTGCGCGCCGCGACTACTACCACCCGCTGCGCGCTGACGGCACGCTGCGCTGCCACTTCCGCCACCACGCGCATGATGATCCCTTCGCGCACCCGGGCATGGAAGACATCACCGCGTGGGTGGACTTCACGCGCGTGGCAGAGGCCGGCGACGACGCCGGCCTCGAGGTGCTGGGCTTCGCAAGCCAGGCGGCGATGCTGCTCGCACTTGGCATCGAGCAGGCCATCCAGGCCGCGCCGGATGAACCGACGCGCATCCGCCGCGCCAGCGAGGCGCGCCAGTTGCTGATGCCGCAGGAGATGGGCGAGACCTTCAAGGCCATCGCGCTGGGGCGCAGCTGGGACGCGCCGCTGACCGGTTTCCAGTTGCAGGACCTGCGCGGGAGGCTCTAGCAGTCTCGACCAGCCGCGTTCCGCGGCAGCGGCTTTTCCGCGGATTGAACGTCGCGGTGCAGCAGTCGCATACTCGATGTCCTCTTCAGCAGCGAGGGTCATGCCATGACCAGCAAGAAGCAGCTCGCGACCAGGATGGTCTGCATCGCGCTCCTGGGCGCGCTGGCACCAGGCAGAGGAATGACTGCCATCGGTGATACGGCCAGTTCCCCCCTCACGGAACTGGAAGAAGTCCGGGTCCATGGAGAAAGCCTGATCGCGCGCATCGAGGCCGCCGAAGATGCATTCTTCGCGCTGTACAACGCGGTGAACACGCAGCGTCGCTATGACATCGCCTGTGGCGTCACGCGGATCGACCGCGACAGCCTGGTCATGGTGCGGCGTTGCGTGCCGGAGTTCCGCGTCCACTACAAGCCGGTCTCGTACTACGTGGTGGGGCCGCTGGACGCCACCGCCTGCGGCGGGCCCGGGGCATTCGCCGGCGGGTGGCACTCCTCTTTCACTGGATGTGGTCAAGCGCCCGGTCGCGAGGTCTACGTCCTGCATGGCTCGCCCGAAAGCGCGGCACGCTATGCCGCGCATGTGCTGCAGGTCATCCAGGGCGAGCCACGCCTTGTCGACAAGGCCGCCGAGCTCGGAGAGATGTATGACGAGCTGGATGCGACCAGCAAGCGATACGTCGAGCTGAAGCCGCCGCGCAGGTCAGAACGCGCACGAGTCGGTCCGCGCGGCAAATAGCGGCCTGAAGGCCGCGAGCGCGTGTGGGTGGATTCCTGCAGCGCCGCACATCATGCCGGCTGGGGTACCATGGGGATGACATGGCCATCTCCATTCCCGTCTCCATCCTCGATCTCGCCCACGTCCCCATGGGCCTCACGGTCTCGCAGGCGCTGCAGCACGCGATCGAATACGCGCAGCGCGCCGATGAGCTGGGGTTCAACCGCATCTGGTATGCCGAGCACCACAACATGCCCGGCATCGCGAGCGCCGCGACGTCGGTGCTGATCGGCCGCGTTGCCGCCGCGACGCCGCGCATCCGCGTCGGCGCGGGCGGCGTGATGCTGCCGAATCACTCGCCGCTGGTGATCGCCGAGCAGTTCGGCACGCTCGAGGCGCTGTTCCCCGGTCGCATCGACCTCGGCCTTGGCCGCGCGCCGGGCACCGATGGACTCACGTGGCGCGCCTTGCGGCGCGATCCGCGTGCTTCCGACCTGTTCCCCGACGACGTGCAGGAACTGCAGGCCCTGCTGGGTCCGGTGCAGCCCGGTCAGCGCATCCGCGCCGTGCCGGGCGCCGACACCAACGTGCCGCTGTGGATCCTGGGCTCAAGCCTGTTCGGCGCGCAGCTGGCGGCGCAGCTTGGCCTGCCCTACGCCTTCGCATCGCATTTCGCCCCGGCCGCGCTGTTCGACGCGCTGCAGGTGTATCGCCAGATGTTCCGCGCATCCGCGCAGCTCGCCAGGCCGCACGCGATGCCCGCGGTGAATGTCATCTGCGCGGACACCGACGCCGAGGCGCGGCGCCTGTTCACGTCGATGCAGAAGATGATCATCGGCCTGGTCACCGGCAGCCCGGGACGTCTGGCCGAGCCGGTCGACGCCATCGAGCCGCTGCCCGAGCCCGTGCAGCAGCGCGTGGAGGCGTTCCTGTCCTGCTCGTTCGTCGGCTCGCCGGCGACCGTGAAGGCCGGCCTGCAGCAGTTCATCGCCGACACCGGCGCGGACGAGCTGATGGTCGCCAGCGCGATCTTCGATCATGCGGCGCGCCTGAAGTCGCTGGATCTGCTCGCGCGCGAGTGCCTCGGCTGATCGCCCGGCCCGGCTGATCGCCCGGTCCGGCTCATTGCCCGGCGCATCACGCCCGGCTGATCAAGCTTCGCTACGCAACTCGCGCACCGCCTGCACTCGCTTGCGATGCAGGAAGCCTGAGATCACCTCTCCACTGCGCCCGGCAATCTCCTCCGGGTCCAGCTGCACCGCTGCGGCGGCCGCGCGCGCGCGCGACAGGTAGTCCCGCTGCGGATACGGCCGCTGCTCCAGCCCCGTGCGGCCCTGCGCATCGCACTGGCAGGCCAGCAGCATCTCCTCGAAGCGCTGCGCGCGACGGAAGGCATCGCTGCGTTCGAGCAGCTTGACCACCGTGTCCGGGCGCAGCTCCAGCGCCCGATGCACATTGCCGTGCTCCTTCGCGGTCAGCAGCGCGAGCTCGCGATGCGCGGTCGGCACCTTCAAACGCTCACACAGCTGCCAGATCAACGGCAGGCCGCGCGACTCGTGCATGCGATGGCTGGGCAGTTCCTCTGTCGGCGTCACGCCCTTGCCAAGATCATGCGCCAGCACCGCAAACCGCACGGTCACCGGCGCATCGAGATCTGCCGCGCGGCGCAGGCACAGCATCACATGCACGCCGGTGTCGACCTCCGGATGCCACTGCGCGGGCTGCGGCACGCCGAACAGCCGATCCACTTCGGGGAACACCACGCGCAGCGCGCCGCAGGCGCGCAGCACCTCGAAGAACACATCGGGCCGCGACTCGCCCAGCGCGCGCACCGTTTCCTGCCAGACCCGTTCGGGCACCAGCGCGTCGACCTCACCCGCATCGACCATGGCGCGCGCCAGTTGCAGCGTGCTCTCGTGCACGGTGAACCCCAGCGACGCGAAGCGGGCCGCGAAACGCGCCAGTCGCAGGATGCGCACCGGATCCTCGGCGAAGGCCGGCGACACATGCCGCAGCACGCGTGCGTGCAGGTCTGCCACGCCACCATAAGGGTCCACCAGCCGGCCTTGCGCATCCTGCGCGATGGCATTGACGGTGAGATCCCGCCGCAGCAGATCTTCCTCGAGGGTGATGTCCGGGGTGAACTCGGTGACGAAGCCGCGGTAGCCGGGCGCGGTCTTGCGTTCGCGGCGCGCCAGCGCATGCTCCTCCTGCGTCCCGGGATGCAGGAACACAGGGAAATCACGGCCCACCGCGCGATAGCCGGCAGCATGCAGCTGCTCGGCCGTGCCGCCGACAACCACCCAGTCGCGCTCCTTCACCGGGCGCCCGAGCAGTTGGTCCCGGACCGCACCGCCGACCAGATAGACTTGCATCACGCGATGGTACCGAACTTGAAAGCATGGCGCGCCGGGCTCGCGCTGGCCGCGGTGATGCTGCTCACCGGCTGCGGCATCACCTATTACGCACAGGCGGCGCGCGGCCAGTACGCGGTGATGCGTGCACGCCAGCCGGTGGCGAAGCTGATCGATGCACCCGCCACGCCAGACACGCTGCGCGAGCAGCTGGTGCGCGCGCGCCGCATCCGCGATTTCGCCACCACCGCGCTGCATCTGCCCGACAACGGCGCCTACCGCAGCTATGCGGACATCGGCCGCCGCTATGTGGTGTGGAACGTCGTGGCCACGCCGGAGTTTTCCGTGCAGCCGCGGCAGTGGTGTTTCCCGGTGGCCGGCTGCGTTGCATACCGCGGCTATTTTTCCGAACAGGCCGCGCGCGACTACGCGGCGAAGCTGGCCGCCGAAGGCGATGACGTGCTGGTGGGCGGCGTGCCCGCTTATTCAACGCTCGGCCGCGTGGCCGATCCGCTGCTGAACACGGTCACTGGCTATGGTGAGCTCGACCTGGCCGCGCTGATCTTCCATGAACTGGCGCATCAGGTGATGTATGTGCCGGGGGACTCGGCCTACAACGAGGCCTTCGCCACAGCGGTGGAAGAGGAGGGCGTCGCGCGCTATGCCGCGGCACATGCCAGCCCTGCGGCACTGGCCGAGTGGCAGCAGCGGCGGCAGCTGCGCATCGAGGTCACCGCTGCGTTCATCCGCGCGCGCGATGCGCTGCGCGCGCTCTATGCGGAGAAGACCAGCGACGAAGCGAAGCGCACGCGCAAGGCGGAGCGCCTCGCCGCGTTGTCCGAGGAAGTGAAGGCCCTCGAGCAGCGCCACGGGCGCAGCAGCGGCTATCGCGCCTGGATCGACGCGGGGCTCAACAATGCGCACCTGGCGGCGCTGGCCACCTACCATGACCAGGTGCCGCGGTTCCAGGCCATGCTGCGCGAACGCTGCGGCGGCTACCTGCCGTGCCTGTATGTGCTGGCGGGGCAGCAGGAAGAGAGGCCCCGCCAGCCCTAGCTGGCGGGGCGTTCAACGGACGTTCAAAGACCCGGCCCCGAAGGGCCAGGAGATTCTCAGTGGACCTCGACCGCGACGCGCTTGGCGGCGATTTCCGGCTGCTTGGGAATCGACACCTCGAGCACGCCGTGGGAGAACTTCGCCTTGATCGCATCGGCCTGCACGTTCTCCGGCAGTGCGAAGCGACGGGTGAAGCTGCCCATCACGCGCTCGGTGCGCTCATAGCCTTCGGTCTGCTCCCGCTTCTCGGCCTTGCGCTCGCCACGCAGCGTGAGGATGCCCTTCTCGGCCGTCACCTCGATGCCGTTCGGATCAACGCCCGGCAGGTCGGCCTTCACGACGTAACGGTCCTTCTCTTCATAGACATCCACCGGCGGGATGTACGCCACTTCAGTGGAGGGAGAGCTGATCATGCCGTCCAGGTCACGGCTCAGGCGGTTCAGCAGGCCCCAGGGTTCACGGATTGCGATGTTCATCGATGCCTCCTGCACGTTGGGCAGTGTGTGGTTGAAAGCTCTGGAGCCGGATGTATGGCGAGGCGGCGTGATTTCAAGAGCCGCCGTTGCGTCGAACCTTCACGGGCAGGCGGAGTCCAATCCCCCAGTTACCGTCAGCCCACGCGGATTCGCGGCCCGGTCCAGTGACGGTTTTCGCTTACTGCAAACCCGCAAACCCCGTGTTTACAGGCTTGCGGCCGCCCACCGGCTTCCGCTCCTTGAACTGGTGCGAGCGAGTCCACACTTATTACATATCAGGTTCACATAACGCCCCCCAGTGGCTAGGCTGTGACCATTCCCGAAGACCAAGCGGTGCGTGCAACAGACATGGCAATCCGACTCGCTTCTGCATTCCTGTCGCTGACGCTGGGCGCGCTGCTGCTGGTGGCGCCGCCGACGCCGGCGCGCGCCTCCACCGAGGCCATCCCCTTCCCGGCCGAGCTGCAGAAGGACGTGGATTTCTGGATCCGTGTCTACAGCGAGGTGAGCACCAGCGAGGGCCTGCTGCACGATGCGCGCGATCTGTCGATCGTCTATCGCAAGCTGGAGTTCGAACGTGACATCCAGCCGCGGCAGCGCCGCGACGCCGTCGATGAGGAGCGCAAGAAGATCGAGGGCATGCTGCGCCGCCTGGCCTCTGGCGCCGGCAACCTCAGCTCCGAGGAGCGCCGCATCAAGGAGGCCTTCGGAGCGAAGGCCACCGCCGCCAGTTTCCGCGAGGCGGCCGACAACGTGCGCTTCCAGCTGGGCCAGTCCGACCGCTTCCGCGAGGGCCTCGAGCGCTCGGGCATCTGGGAAGGCCATATCGAGCGCACATTCGCGCGACTCGGCCTGCCGCCGGAGCTGGCCGCGCTGCCACACGTTGAATCCTCGTTCGATCCCACTGCCTATTCGAAGGTGGGTGCGGCCGGCATGTGGCAGTTCATGCCCGGCACGGGCAAGCTGTACCTGCGCATCGACGATGCGGTGGATGAGCGCATGGACCCGTTCCGCGCCACCGAGGCTGCCGCGCAGCTGCTGGAGTTCAACTACAACCTGCTCGGCAGCTGGCCGCTGGCGCTGACCGCCTACAACCACGGCGCGGCCGGCATGCGCCGCGCCCGCGATGCCATGGGCACCACCGACATCGCCACCATCGTGCGCAACTACAAGAGCCGCAGCTTCGGCTTCGCCTCGCGCAACTTCTATGTGTCGTTCCTCGCCGCGCTGACCATCGATCGCGACCCGCAGAAATACTTCCCCGGCGTGAAGCGCCGGCCGGAGATGACCTTCACCGAGGTGGAGATGCCGTCCTTCATGGAGGTCTCCACACTGCAGGAAGTGCTGAACATCGACCGCCGCGTGCTGGCCGACCTCAACCCCGCGCTGATGCCCACCGTGTGGGATGGCCGCCTGTACGTGCCGAAGGGCTACCGTCTGCGCCTGCCGGCGCAGGTCAGCCTCGATCCGCAGCAGCTCGCGGCGCGCGTGGATGCCGCGCGGCAGTTCCTGGGCCAGCCTCGTCCGCGTACCTATGTCGTGCGCTCCGGCGACACGCTCGGTGGCGTGGCGTCGCGCCATGGCCTGCGCGTCAGCGAGCTTGCGGGCCTGAACGGGCTGTCCTCGACGGCCATGCTGAAGATCGGGCAGAGCCTGCGCCTGCCGCATGAGGCGCCGGCCGCGCCGGTGGCCGCGGTGGCTGCGGCCATCGCCGCCGACGAGCCTGCTGCCCGCGCCACACCCGCGCCGCGTGCGCCGGAACCGGCGCAGGTCGCAGCGACCCTCGAGGCGCGCCGCACTGAAGCCCGCGTGGTCGAGCAGGCCAACCGGCAGGCGGAGGAGGCCGAGCCGGTCACCGCCACCGAGGCGCGCGCCGAGAGTCCGTCGCTGGCGCCGGGCACGCCGGTCGCGCAGGCGGCCGAGGCCATCGACTACCGCATCGGCGAGGACGACACCATCCGCGTCGCCGCCGAAGAGACACTCGGCCACTTCGCCGACTGGCTGGGCGTGCCGGCCAGCCGCCTGCGGGCGCTGAACCGCCTGTCGGCCGGTGCCGGGGTGCCCCAGGGTCGCCGCCTGAAGCTGGATTTCAGCGCCACCCAGCGCGAGCAGTTCGAGCAGCGCCGCCGCAGCTACCACGAGAACCTGCAGGCGCAGTTCTTCGCTGGCCACCGCATCGTGGGCACCCAGACCTATGTGGCGCGCAGCGGCGACTCGCTGTGGAACATCGCCAGCCGCCACGGCACGCTGCCCACCTGGCTGGTGGCGCACTACAACCCCGACGTCGACTTCGACTCGCTGCGCAAGGGCCAGCGCCTCGTGATCCCGAAGGTCGAGCCGGTGCCCTCTGCCTGATCGGCACCGTGACGGGGCAGACAGGCGCAGGGCGCGCGCGCACCCCTATAATCGCACCGTGATGCACCGGATCCGCCAGTTCGCCTCCCGCACCGCCCGCGCAGCTTCGCCGGCAGCGCGCCTGCTGTGCGTCGCGCTGTGCGCGGTCGGCGTGGCGCGCGCCGAGCCGGCGCTGATGCCGGTGGTGAACACCTCCGGCGCGGCCACGGCGATGCCGGTGGTCAGCCGCGTGGTGGTGCACAAGTCGGCCCGCCGCATGGAACTGCTCAGCGGCGACCAGGTGCTGCGCACCTATCGCATCTCCCTCGGCCTGCAGCCGCGCGGCCACAAGGAGCGCGAGGGCGACTTTCGCACGCCCGAGGGCCGCTACGCGCTGACGCGCCGCAATCCGCGCAGCGATTATTTCCTGTCGATCCAGGTCTCCTATCCCAATGACCGCGATGCGCAGCATGCGCGCAGCAACGGCTGGGAGCCGGGCGGCGCGATCATGATCCACGGGATGCCCAACCGCCTGAAGCACGATCCGGACTACTACCTGCGCGACTGGACCGACGGCTGCATCGCCGTGTCCAACTCCGACATGGTTGAGATCTGGCTGCTGACCAATCACAACACGCCGATCGACATCCTGCCCTGACCGGGCCGATCGCTGAGGATGGAACCCGTGGACGCCGAGGTCGAGTTTCCTGAATTGGTGGATGCCAGCGTGGGCCCGCGCGGCAGCCTCGAGATGCTGTCGCAGTCGGAGATCGAGGCACTGCTGAGCTCCGAGGCCAGCGGCATCCACGAGCTGTTCCGCAAGTGTGCGCTGGCGGTGCTGAATTCCGGCAGCGACAACGACAACGCCAAGGAGCTGTTCGAGCGCTACCGCGACTTCAATGTGTCGGTGGTGCGCCATCCCTGGGGCATCCGGCTCGACATCCGCAATGCGCCGGCGCGCGCGTTCGTCGACGGCCAGATGATCCACGGCGTGAAGGAGCACCTGTTCGCGGTGCTGCGCGACGTGGTCTACATCGCCCACGAGATCGGGCAGATGGACCGCTTCGACCTCAGCAATGGCACCGGCATCACCAACGCGGTGTTCCACGTGCTGCGCAATGCCCGCGTGCTCGACCGCAAGATCCGCCCGAACCTCGTGGTCTGCTGGGGCGGCCACTCGATCGGCGAGACCGAATACCAGTACACGAAGAAGGTCGGCTACGAGATGGGCCTGCGCGGCCTCGACGTGTGCACCGGCTGCGGCCCCGGCGCGATGAAGGGTCCGATGAAGGGCGCCACGATCGGCCATGCCAAGCAGCGCATCTCGTCGGGACGCTACGTGGGGCTCACCGAGCCCGGCATCATCGCGGCCGAGCCGCCCAATGCCATCGTGAACCAGCTGGTCATCATGCCGGACATCGAGAAGCGCCTGGAGGCCTTCATGCGCCTCGCGCATGGCGTGGTGGTGTTCCCCGGCGGCGTCGGCACGCTGGAGGAGATCCTCTACCTGCTCGGCCTGCTGCTCGACCCGGAGAACGCCGCACAGCCGGTGCCGGTCATCCTCACCGGTCCGGCGTCGAGTTCCGGCTACTTCGAGCAGATCAGCAAGTTCCTCGCCGCGGCGGTGGGCCCGGCCGCGCTGGAGCGCATGCAGATCATCCAGGATGACCCGGTGGCCGTGGCCCGGCGCCTGGTCAAGGACATCGCGCGCGTGCGCGCGCAGCGCCGCGCCTGCAGCGACTCCTACGCCTTCAACTGGCTGCTGCGCATCCCGCAGGACCTGCAGATGCCGTTCGAGGTCAACCACGCCAGCATGCGCGCGCTGCAGCTGCACCGCGACCAGCCGGCACACCTGCTGGTGGCGAACCTGCGCCGCGCGTTCTCCGGCATCGTCGCCGGCAACGTGAAGGAGCACGGGCTGGCGATGATCGAGCAGCACGGGCCGTTCGAACTCACCGGCGATCCGGCGCTGATGCAGCTGATGGACCAGCTGCTGGGGGCATTTGTTGCCCAGGGCCGCATGAAACTGCCGGGCGAAGCGTATAAACCCTGTTACCGCATCGTGACGTGACACAGTTCCTGTCGATTTAACCGCACCGTTCCCCACACTGCCGGTCACGTACTGGATGGGAATGGCGGTGTCGATATGTCGAACAGTGAAGCGCAAGGCGACGATCTCGCCACCACCGGCGAGCGCCTGGCGCCCGGCTCCACCGAGCTGTACGCCGAATGGGCGGCGCGCATGCAGCGCGGCCGCGGCCGGCACGCGGCGATCAGCCGCAACCTGAACACCTGGTCCAACTACAAGAACTGGACCGAAAAGGTTCGCCAGTCCTGGGAGTCCGACGTGGCTCCGCGCAAGAAGTAGTCCATGGAAAGACTCCTCCTGCTGTGGGATGACCTCGAAGACTGGCTGGGAATCGCGCTGATGGCGGTGCCCGGGGCCCGCAACCTCTTGAAATAGGCCGGGGCGGCCCTATTCTCCGCGGCGGTTCCCCACTGCTGCGAGAATGGACGCATGTCAGAAACTGCCGCGACTGAAACCCTGGGCTTCAAGGCCGAGGTGCGTGAGCTGCTGAAGCTCATGATCCACTCCCTGTACAGCCACCGCGAGATCTTCCTGCGGGAGCTGATCTCCAACGCCTCCGACGCCAACGACAAGCTGCGCTTCCTGTCGATCGGCGAGCCGGGCCTGATCGATGAGGAACGCGATCTGGCCGTCTGGGTCACCCCGGACGACAAGGCCGGCACCATCTCGATCCGCGACAACGGCATCGGCATGACCCGTGAGGAGGCCGTGTCGCACCTGGGCACCATCGCGAAGTCCGGCACCGCGGAGTTCGTCAGCCGCCTCAGCGGCGATGCCGCAAAAGATTCAGCGCTGATCGGCCAGTTCGGCGTGGGCTTCTATTCCGCCTTCATCGTCGCCGACAAGGTCGAGGTGCTCAGCCGCAAGGCCGGCGTGCCCACCTCGCAGGGCGTGCGCTGGACCTCCGCCGCCGATGGTGAATACACCGTCGAGACCATCGAGCACGCGCCGCGCGGCACCACGGTGATCCTGCACCTGAAGGACGACGCGAAGGAGTTCGCCGACACCTGGCGCCTGCGCTCGCTGGTGCGCCGCTATTCAGACCACCTGGCCTTCCCGGTGCACATGCCGAAGACCGGCGAAGCCAGCCTGGACTACGAGGCCGTCAACCAGGCCAACGCCCTGTGGACGCGTCCGCGCAGCGAGGTCACCGACGACGAGTACCGCGAGTTCTACCGCCACATCTCGCATGACACCGAGGCGCCGCTGGCCTGGAGCCACAACAAGGTGGAGGGCAAGCGCGAATACACCAGCCTGCTCTACATCCCGGCGCGCGCGCCGTTCGACCTGTGGCAGCGCGATGCCGCCCGCGGCCTGAAACTGCACGTGAAGCGCGTGTTCATCATGGACGATGCGGAGCAGTTCCTGCCGCTGTACCTGCGCTTCATCAAGGGCGTGCTCGATTCCTCCGACCTGCCGCTGAACGTGTCGCGCGAGCTGCTGCAGCGCGACCCGGAGGTCGAGGCGATGAAGAGCGCGCTGACCAAGCGCGCGCTCGACCTGATCGCGAAGCTGGCGAAGGACGACGCCGACAAGTACACGCAGTTCTGGAAGGAATTCGGCCAGGTGCTCAAGGAGGGCGTGGCCGAGGACTTCACCAACCGCGACAAGCTGCTGCCGCTGCTGCGCTTCACCAGCACGCATGAGGCAGTGGATGAGGACAAGATCGCGCTGGCCGACTACGTGGCGCGCATGCGTCCCGGGCAGGACAAGATCTACTACGTGCTGGCCGAGAGCCGCGCCGCCGCCCGCAGCAGCCCGTTCATCGAGCAGCTGCGCGCCCGCAACATCGAGGTGCTGCTGCTGGGCGATCGGGTGGACGCCTGGATCATGGGCCAGCTGCACGAGTTCGAGGGCAAGGCCTTCCAGGATGCCGCGCGCGCCGACCTCGAGCTGCCGAAGGCCGAGGGCGAGGAGGGCAAGGCCGACGACAAGGATGCCGATCCCGAAGACAAGGCCTTGTTCGAGCGCGTGAAGACGCAGCTCGGCGATGCCGTGGCGGGCGTGAAGGCCAGCCGCCGCCTGGCCGAGTCGCCGTCCTGCCTGACGCGCGGCGCCGACGACATGAACGAGGCCATGCGGCGCATGCTCGCGGCCGCCGGTCGTGACCTGCCCCCGGCCAAGCCGGAACTGGAGCTGAACCTCTCGCACCCCCTCGTGAAGCGCCTCGGGAGCCTCGAGGGCGAGGAGTTCGGCGAACTGGCGCAGCTGCTGTACGATCAGGCACAGCTCACCGAGCAGGGGCAGGTCGCCAATCCCGGTGAATACCTGCGCCGGCTCAACAGCCTGCTGGTGAAACTGCTGCAATGAGCAAGCCGGACCCGAAAGACCTGCGCGCGCGGCTCACGCCGCTGCAATACCACGTCACCCAGGAGAAGGGCACCGAGCGGCCCTTCACCGGCGAATATGAGGCCCACTGGGAACCAGGCACCTACTTCTGCGTGTGCTGCGGCGCTGATCTCTTCGAGTCCGACACCAAGTTCGACGCCGGCTGCGGCTGGCCGAGTTTCTGGTTGCCGCTGGCCGGCGATCGCATCCACCAGCATCGCGATACCTCGCATGGCATGGTGCGCACCGAGGTCACCTGTGCGGCCTGCGATGCGCACCTGGGCCATGTGTTCGACGATGGACCGCAGCCCACCGGGCTGCGCTACTGCATCAACTCCGTCTCGCTCGGCTTCCGTGCGAAGGAATCCGCGGCGTGAACCGCATCGTGTCCGAGACCGTCACGCTCGTCGGCCCCGCCGGTGACCTCGAGGCGGTGATCGAGACGCCAGAGACCACACCCGCCGCGTTCATGGTGGTGTGCCATCCGCATCCGCAGCATGGCGGCACGATGCACAACAAAGTGGTCACCACCCTGGCACGCAGTGCACAGCAGTTGGGTGCAGCCACCATCCGCTTCAACTATCGCGGCGTTGGCGCCAGTGCCGGCACCTACGATGATGGACGCGGCGAGGTCGAAGATGCGCTGGCTGCTGTCGCTGCCGGACGACAGCGCTGGCCCGATGCGGCACTGTGGATCGCCGGCTTCTCGTTCGGTGGTGTCGCCGCGCTGCGTGCCAGCACCCGTGCGGAGGTCGGCGCGGTGCAGCGCCTCGTCACCGTCGCCCCGTCGCTGGGCAAGAACTTCACCGATCCTGCCGACATCGCGTTGCCCGCCTGCCCGTGGCTGATCGTGCAGGGCGATGCGGACGAGATCATCGATGGCGCGCTGGTGATGGACTGGGCGCGACGCATCGAACCTGCGGCACGCCTCGCGGTGTTCGCCGGCGCCAGCCATTTCTTCCATGGCCGGCTCACCGACCTGCAGGATGTGGTGCAGCCTTTCCTGGCCGGAAATTCCTGACGCCTGAAACGACAAGGCCCGGAAAACACTGGGTTTTCCGGGCCTTCTGGCGACCTTCAGGGCGGGCCGCGAAGAGCTTGCGCTCTTAGTTCACCATTGCCTTGAGGCTCTTCAGCGGAAGGGCGCGAACCTTCTTGCTGGCCGGCTTGGCCTTGAACATCATCTCTTCGCCCGTGAACGGGTTGACACCCTTGCGGGCCTTGGTGGCGGGCTTCTTCACGACCTTCAGCTTCAGGAGGCCGGGAACCGTCACGACGCCGTTGCTGCGCAGGCTCTTGCGGATGACGTTGTTCAGTGACTCAAAAACGCCACTGACCTGCTTGCGCGACAAGTCCGTGTCTTTGGAGATAGCAGCCAGGATCTCGGACTTGGTCGGTGCGCCGCCCTTCTTCGCCATGTTGGGATACTCCCACGTGTAGTGTTTCTGTGTGACGGGAATATCCCCGCCGATCAAGCAATCCGCGCGAAACATAGCACATGCGCATAGTCGCGCAAGTGCTTTCTTTCAAGGGTTTTCGTGACGCGCGATGCTCAATGGAGCAGCAACAGCAGTGCCTGGATTGCGATCAATGCCCACAGTGGCGAGAGGTCGATGCCACCGATCGGCGGGATCACGCGACGGAAGGGACGCAGCACCGGTTCGCAGATGGAAGCGAGCAATGCGTAGGCCGGCGAGTAGCTGCCGGCCGCGACGAACGACAGGATGGCGTAGACGACGATGGCGAACAGGTAGGTGTTGAGCACCAGTGCGATGAGGGCCAGCAGCGTCAGGCGCAGCAGCAGGCCGACGCCCGGCGCGATGCCGATGACCAGCGACAGGATCCAGATCTCCAGCGCCGTCAGCGCGACGATGGCGAGCACGCAGGCCGTGTCGATGCGTCCCGCGGCCGGCAGCAGGCGCCGCAGCGGCACCACCACCGGGTTGGTCACCTGCACGATCGCCTGCGCGAACGGGTTGCGGAAGTCCGCCCGCACCAGCTGCATGATCAGGCGCAGCAGGAACGTCGCCGCATACAGCGTGATCAGCGTGTCGAGGATGAAATGCAGTGCCCGCATGGCGCTCAGCCCTCGGGCCTGGCGGGGGCGGCCAGCTCACGGCTGCGCGCGGCCGCCGCGTCCATGGCCTCGGCCACGGTCTTCGGCCATCCCAGCGCCTCGAAGCGATCGAGCGCCGCGGCGGTGGTGCCACCCTTCGATGTGACCGCCTCGCGCATCTTCGCCAGGTCCGGAGCGTTCTCTGCGGCCGCGAGGCGCCCGGCGCCGGCCAGTGTCTGCGCCGCGAGGCGGTGCGCCACCTCGGCACTGAGCCCCTGCGCCTCGGCGGCCTGCGCCATCAGCTCGGCGAGGCGGAAGAAATAGGCCGGGCCACTGCCCGACAGCGCGGTGACGACGTCCAGATGCTCTTCGCGGTCCACCCACACGGCAAGGCCGGTGGCCGACAGCAGCTCGGTGGCTTGCGCGCGGGCCGCGTCGCCCACATCGCTGCCGGCGTAGAGCCCGGTGGCGCCCGCACCCACCAGCGCGGGGCGGTTCGGCATCGCACGCACCACCGGCACGCCCTCGCCGATCCATTCGATCAGGTTCGCCACGCGGATGCCGGCCGCCACCGAGATGACCAACGGGCGGCTCAGCTGCAGCTCGCCCGACAGCGGCTTGAGCACCTCGCCCATGATCTGCGGCTTCACCGCCAGCACCACCACCTGCGCGCCGGCCACCGCCTTACGGTTGTCCGCGCCAACGTTCACGCCGTACTGCTGTGCCAGCGAGGCGCGGGCCTGGTCATCCGGCTCGGAGACGGCGATGCGCTCCGGGTCGATGTTGCGGGCGAGGAGGCCGCCGATCAGCGCGCGGGCCATGTTGCCGCCACCGACGATGGCGATGCGGTTGGGGACTGGTGCTGTCATGGGTTCATTCTACGTGAGGCCGCGGGCCGAACAGTGCGGTGCCGATGCGCACGATGGTGGCGCCCTCGGCGATGGCCGGTTCCAGGTCGGCGCTCATGCCCATCGACAGCGTGTCGAGCGGCAGCCCGGCGGCGGTGGCGGATTCCGCCAGGCGCCGCAGCGCGCCGAAACCGGCGTGCTGGGCCGCCGCGTCCGCGTCATGGGGCAGCATGGCCATCAGGCCGCGCAGGCGCAGCCGCGGCAGCGCAGCCACCTGGCTGGCCAGCGCCAGCAGTTCATCGGGTTCGGCGCCGCCCTTGCCCGGGTCCTCCGCCACGCGCACCTGCAGGCAGATGTTCAGCGGCGGCGCGCAGCGCGGGCGCTGCTCCGACAGGCGCTCCGCGATCTTCAGCCGGTCCACCCCATGCACCCACGCGAAGGCCTCGGCGACGGCGCGCGTCTTGTTCGACTGCAGGCGGCCGATGAAATGCCAGGTGATGTCGTGGCCGGCGAGCGCGGCGATCTTCGGCAGCGCCTCGGCCACGTAGTTCTCGCCGAACTGGGTGAGGCCCAGCGCCATTGCCGCGCGCAACTGTGCGACGGGCTGACCCTTTGACACGGCAAGCAGCGTGACGGAGCGCACATCGCGGCCCGCCGCGACGGCCGCGCGGTCGATGCGTTGCCGCAGTGCTGCCAGACGCTGCAAAAGCGCGTCATCCGCAACAGGGGCTGAATTCTGAGGATTGCGTATCATCGGGGGGGTCAAGGGCGTGGACTATACTGGCCGGGTCACGAAATCGGAGCTTCCATGGCCCTGGATATTGCCCAGCTGCTGGCCTTTGCAGTCAAGAACAAGGCTTCTGACCTGCATCTTTCGGCCGGCGTCCCGCCGATGATCCGCGTCGACGGCGACATGAAGCGCGTCAACATGCCTGCGCTCTCCCACAAGGAGGTGCACACCATGGTGTACGACATCATGAACGACAAGCAGCGCAAGAATTACGAGGAGTTCTTC
>CAZWDR010000036.1:0-24059 GCA_964632365.1 uncultured Steroidobacteraceae bacterium | reverse complement strand
CGGCCACCACCTACATCGTGTGCGTGGGTTTCTCGCCGCCGATGGCCGCCGCCAGGTAATTCTCGATGCGCTTCTGCGTCTGCCCGCGGTCCTGGTCGCTGAACTGCACGCCGATGCCCGCCGTGCGCTTGCCCTGTGCGCCCTTCGGCGTCACCCAGATCACGCGCCCGGCCACCGGCAGCTTCTCGTCCTCGCCCATCAGGTTCAGCAGCATGAACACGTCATCGCCCAGCCGGTAGTTGCTGTTGGTGGGGATGAACAGGCCGCCGTTCTTCACGAACGGCATGTAGGCCATGTACAGCGCGCTCTTGTCCTTGATGGTCAGCGTCAGCAGGCCCGGCTTGTTGTGCGTGCCGGTTCTGGAAGTGTCTTTGGCCATGGCGGTCTATGCAGTCCTCGGTTCCACTTGCTGCGCGCCCTGCTGCAGCATCCACAGCTGGCGTTCGATCGCCAGCGGCTTGTTCAGGGCGGCACCGGCCAGCTGCCGGCGCAGTTCGGCAAGCTCCGTCAGCAGGCGCAGCGCGCAGGCCGTATTTATGTCACGACCTGGCGCCGGCAACCGGGAATCCGCCCGCATTGTCAGGATCCGGTCTGTGAGGCAGTTCTCAAGCCCGGCCAGCCGCAGGTGCAGGTCTTCTCCGGCCCAGGCCTGCGCGATGCGGATCACGTCCACCCGGCCCTGTGCGGCGGCCTGCAGCAGCCGCTCGATGTCCTGGCGGATGGCCAGCACCTGCGCCACGTCGGCCTCGGCCGCCCGCAGCGGCGCATTGCCCAGCACCTCGAGCACCGCCGGCCAGTCGGCGCGATGCTGCGGCTTGTGCTGGATCAGCCAGTCCAGCGCCATGGCGCGGTCCGGCGCGGCCACGGCGAGCTTCTGGCAGCGGCTGCGGATCGTCGCGGGCAGCTGGCTCGGCATGCTGGTGATCAGCAGCAGGTGCGCGTCGCCACGCGGCTCCTCCAGGGTCTTCAGCAGCGCGTTGGCGGCATTGCGGTTCAGCGCGTCGGCCGGCTGGATGACCACCACCGTGCCGCGCCCTTCATAGCTGGACATCGACAGCTGCTGCGCGATCTCGCGCGCCTGGTCGACGCTGATCTGTCCGAGCTTCGACTTCTCCAGGTCCGGACTGATCGACACGAAATCCGGATGCTCGCCCTGCTCCACGCGACGGCAATGCGTGCACTGGCCACACGGCGCCTGCGACGTGATGCAGAAGCGCAGCTGCGCGAACAGCGTGCACAGCGCGCGCGCGCCGGTGCCCGGCGCCTCGTGGATCAGCAGCGCTGCGGGCAGGCGCCCCGCCGCATGCGCCGCGCGCAGCCGCTGTGCCGCAGGTGCGAGCCAGGGATGCAGCGTCACAGTCCCTCCAGCGCGGCCAGTGCCCGGTCCAGCACCGCGTCCGGGGAGGCGGTCGCATCGATCACGTGGAAGCGGGCCGGCTCGGCCGCCGCCAGCGCCAGATAGCGCGCGCGCACCCGTTCGAAGAACGCGAGGCGCTCGTCCTCGAAGCGATCGCCCGCGGCGCCGCGCTGGCGCGCGCGCTGCAGTCCCTGTGCGGGGGGCAGGTCGAGCAGCAGCGTGCGATCCGGAACGAGGCCGGGATGGGCGATCTGCACCAGCTGCTCGATGCGGGCCGCCTGCATGCCGCGGCCACCGCCCTGGTAGGCGCGGCTGGCATCGCTGAACCGGTCGCACAGCACCCACTCGCCGCGCGCCAGTGCCGGCTCGATGCGCTGGGCCACATGCGCCGCGCGCGCGGCGAACATCAGCAGCAGCTCGGTGGCCGGCGGCATGCCCTCCTCCCGTCGCGCCAGCGCCAGTTCGCGGATCTGCTCGGCCAGCGGTGTGCCGCCCGGCTCGCGCGTCGTGCATACCGTGCGGCCGCGTGCGCAGAGCGCATCGGCCAGGCGTTGCTGCAGGCTCGACTTGCCGGCGCCCTCGATGCCCTCGAGCGTGACGAAACGGCCGCGGCTCATGGCGCCGGCGGCGGCGGCGCGGGGGCCGCGGCGTCGGCCGCAACGCCGGCTTCCTCCTGGCTGATCTGGTTCCACGCCTCGGTCAGCGAGCGCCTGCGCATGCGCTCGAGGTAGCGGCCCACGGCGCTGTTGTGCTCGGCCAGCGTGGTGGAGAAATAGTGCCCGCCACTGCCGTCACCGATCGCGACGAAGAACAGCGCGTCGGTGGTCTCGGGGTTCAGCGCTGCGACGATGGCGTCGCGGCCCGGCAGCGCGATCGGCGTCGGCGGCAGGCCGGTGCGCGTGTAGGTGTTCCACGGGGTGTCACGCGTCAGGTCCGAGCGGCGGATGTTGCCGTCATAGGTTTCGCGCATGCCATAGATGACCGTGGGATCGGACTGCAGCCGCATGCCGAGCCGCAGCCGGTTCACGAACACGCCGGCGATGCGCGCGCGCTCGCTGGCCAGTCCCGTTTCCTTCTCGATGATCGAGGCCAGCACCAGTGCCTCTTCGGGCGTCTGGATGGGAAGATCCTGCGCGCGCGCGTCCCAGGCCTCGTGCAGGTTGCGCCGCTGCGCCTCATAGGCCAGGCGCAGGACCTGCATGTCGGTGGTCACCCCGGGGGCATAGGTGTAGGTGTCGGGCGCGAAGCGTCCTTCGGCCGGCACGTCCGGCGCACCCAGCTCGCGCATGATGTCCGCATCGGAGTGCTCCGCCACCGTCTGGCGCAGCTCCTTCGCGCGGCGCAGTGCCGCGCGCATCTGCTGGAAGGACCAGCCTTCCGGAATCGTGATCTGCTCGGTGACCACGCGGCCATCGACCATGCTGCGCAGGATCACCAGCGGATGCTCGCCCGGCAGGAAACGGTAGCGCCCCGCCTTGATGCCCTTGCCCATGTCGCCGCGCCAGCAGCAGCGCAGGTACCACTCGAGCCGCTGCGCGCTGCGGATCAGTTCGCGCTCCTCGAGGTCGCGCAGCACCGCGCGCAGGCTCGCGCCCTGCGGGACGTCGAACTCCTGCATGATGCTCGCCGTGCCGGGCGTCATCGCGGCCACGCGGATGCTGTGCCACAGCCACAGGCTGGCCGCCGCGGCGATCAGCAGCAGCGCCACGAAGCTGGTCAGGGCCAGGTGCCGCCGCGTCACAGCGCCTCCACGGCGGCGGCCAGTTCACGCAGGCGCCGGCTCTCGCCCAGCGCGCGGCCGTCCAGCTCGTGCACCGTCACCAGCCCCATGCGCGCATTGCTCAGCGCCAGCGCGGTGCAGCGCGCCAGCGCCTGCAGCGGCACCGGCGCCACGCGCACGCCCGTGCCGGTCGAGGACGCCACCTGCAGCACCACCGCGCGCAGCACACCGGCCACGCCGCAGCGTTCGAGGGATGGGGTCACCAGTTCGCCATCCAGTTCGAGGAACACATTGCTCATGGTGCCTGAGACCAGCATGCCGGAGCTACCGGCCATCAGGCCCTCGAAGCCACCGCCCGCCACGGCGAGCTCCATGCGTGCCAGGATCTGCTCCAGCCGGTTGCAGTGCTTGAGCCCGGCCAGCAGCGGGTTCTCCCCGAGCGTGGCGCGCAGCGTGCGCACCGTGCGCCTGGCGGGCAGCTCGCCGGCGGCCGGCGCCGGATACACGGCGAGCAGTGCGCGGGCGCGCTCACCGCCGCCGGGGGTATAGCCGCGGGCCATGGCCACGCCGCGCGTGACCTGCAGCCGCAGCGTGGCCGCGCCATGGCGCCGCGCCGCCGCGCGCACCGGCGCCCACACCTCCTCGGCATCCACCTCGATCGCAAGCCGCCGGCAGCCCTCGGCGAGCCGCGCGGCGTGCTGCGCCTCGAAGCGCACCCGGCCATCGCGCACGCGCAGCGTCTCGAACAGACCGTCGCCATAGAGGACACCGCGGTCCAGCGGCCAGTCCTCGCGGCACGGCTCGCCATCGACCAGCAGCTCCAGCGGCGCACTCATGCAGACAGCGCCAGCAGCATGCCGCGTGCCTTCGTGCGCGATTCGGCCAGCTCGCGCTCCGGCACCGAATCGGCCACGATGCCGGCCCCGGCGCGGATCTCCAGCTGCCTGCCGAGCAGCGACATCGTGCGGATCAGGATGTTGAAGTCGCCGGAGCCGTCGTGGTTCAGGTAGCCCAGGCTGCCGGTGTAAGGACCGCGCGGCGTGCCTTCGAGCTCGGCGATGATCTGCATGCAGCGCACCTTCGGGCAGCCAGTGATGGTGCCGCCGGGAAACACCGCGCGCAGGGCCGCCGCCGGCGAGACACCATCGGCGAGCAGGCCGGTGACGTTCGAGACGATGTGGTGCACATGCGCATACGTTTCGACCGCCATGTACTCGTCCACGCGCACGCTGCCACCCTGCGACACGCGCCCCAGGTCATTGCGCGCCAGGTCGATCAACATCACATGTTCGGCACGTTCCTTCGGGTGCGCCACCAGTGCCGCCTTCAGCGCGCGATCTTCCGCGTCGCTCGCGCCGCGCGGATGCGTGCCGGCGATGGGGCGGGTGTCGAGCCGGCGTCCCTGGATGCGCAGCAGCCGTTCGGGTGAGGAAGACAGCACGCTGAAGTCGCCGAACTGCGCAAGTCCCGCGAACGGCGCAGGATTGCTCCGCCGCAGGCGGCGGTACAGGTCGGCCGCGGCGTAGTCCGCCGGCAACTGCGCACGCCACCAGCGCGACAGGTTGGCCTGGTAGATGTCGCCGGCGCGGATGTAGTCCTTGGCGCGCTGGATGCGCGTCAGGTAGGCGTCGGCGGCTTCTTCTTCCAGCGTAATTGCCGGCGCCGCGATGGCCGCATCGGCAGCCGATGTATCCACTGCGGCAAGATCCGCGCGCAACCCGGCAAGCTCCGCGTCGGTGACACCAGGCTCGGCGACGATGCGCGCGCTGCCATCCGCATCGAGCAGCACCGCGGCGGCGATGCGCAGCGCCGCGGCCACGGGGCGCGCATCGTGCCGGCTCGCGGCCGGCCACCAGTGGCGCAATGCCGGCTCGGTCTCCAGCGCGAGCTCATAGCCCAGGTAGACGAACCACCCGCCGGCGAAGGGCAGCTCGGCCGGACGCGGCGCCTGGCCGGTGCGCGCCTGCTGCCAGTGCGCATCCAGTGCGTCGAGGAATCCGTCTGCGGGAAGATCGGGCAGCGCGCCACTGCGATGCAGCGTGCCCCCCGCATCGAGCCAGACCATGCCGCGCGGCACCGCGGCCAGCAGCGACACCTGCGACAGCGCGCCTTGCGCCGCGCTGTCGAGCAGCACCGGATAACGGTCGGGATGCCGGGCCGCGAGCTCCAGCAGTGCAGCCGGAGTGAGGCGGACGGTCTCTACGTGCAGTCGGGGCGCGCCCATCTGGCTCGCCGTACGGTCCGGCCGCGTCAGCCGTTGAAACGGCGCAGCGCGAGCGTGCCGTTGGTGCCGCCGAACCCGAACGAATTGGACAGCGCCGCATCGATGCGCATCGGGCGCGCAGTGTTCGGCACGTAGTCCAGGTCGCAGCCCTCGCCCGGCTGGTGCAGGTTGATCGTCGGCGGCGCGACCTGGTCACGGATGGCCAGCGTCGTGAAGATGGCCTCGACCACGCCGGCCGCGCCGAGCAGGTGCCCGGTGACCGACTTGGTCGAACTCACCGCCAGGCGCGGCGCATCGGCGCCGAACGCGCCCTTGATCGCGAGCGTCTCGGCCACGTCGCCCAGTTCGGTGGAGGTGGCATGCGCATTGATGTACTGCACGTCGCCGGTGTTCAGCCCGGCATCGCGCAGCGCGGTCTGCATCGCGCGCCGCGCGCCATGGCCATCTTCGGGCGGCGCGGTGATGTGGTGCGCGTCACCGCTCATGCCGAAGCCGACGACTTCGGCATAGATGCGCGCGCCGCGGCGCTGCGCATGCTCCAGTTCCTCGAGGATCATCGCGCCACCACCATCGGAGAGCACGAAGCCGTCGCGGTCCTTGTCCCACGGGCGGCTTGCCTCGGCAGGCGACTCATTGCGCGTGGACAGGGCCTTGGCCTGGCCGAAACCGCCGAGGCCCAGCGCGCAGGTGGCCATCTCGGAGCCACCGGCGAGGATCACATCCGCATCGCCGTACTGGATGGTGCGCATCGCCACGCCCACCGCATGCGTCGAGGTGGTGCAGGCGGTGACGACGCCGAGGTTCGGGCCACGCAGGCCGAAGCGGATCGACAGGTGCCCCGAGATCATGTTGATGATGGTCGAGGGCACGAAGAACGGCGTGATCTTGCGCGGGCTCTCTTCTTCGAGGAAGGCCTTGTGCACCACTTCGATGGTGGAGAGACCACCGATGCCGGAGCCGGTGATCACGCCGACGCGGTCGAGGTCGACATTGCCGAGGTCGAGGCCGGAATCTTGCATTGCGTCGACGCCGGCGGCGATGCCGTAGTGCATGAACTCATCCATGCGGCGGGCTTCTTTCGGCGAGAGATATTTGCCGAGCTCGAAGTCTTTCACCGCGCCACCAAAGCGGCACGGGAAATCGGTGACGTCGATGCGGGTGATCGGCGCGATGCCGCTGACGCCATTGACGACGTTGTGCCACGCGGTGGCCACCGTGCTGCCCACCGGCGAGACGATGCCCAGGCCCGTAACGACTACGCGACGCTTGCTCAATGGAGCTCCGTTGGTCTTGTGGAAATCGATAACGCCGACATCGGGTCGGCTGGCCGCGCGGCCGGTGTGCGCCGCGCGGCGGGTGCCATCAGGCGATGGATCAGGCCTTGGCGCGGCGATCGTTGATGTAGGTGATCGCCTGCTGGACGGTCGTGATCTTCTCGGCCTCTTCGTCCGGGATCTCGATCTCGAACTCCTCTTCGAGGGCCATCACCAGCTCAACGGTATCCAGCGAGTCAGCGCCGAGATCATCGACGAATGACGCGTCGCTCGTCACCTGCTCAGCCTTGACGCCCAGCTGCTCGGCAACGATGGCTTTGACTTGGCTTTCGACGCTGCTCATCTGTATTCAATCCTCATTGATTTTGACCGTTAGCGCGATCGGGCTTGGCACCCTGTGCGCATGGGGCGCGTATTGTAGGGTAAGCAAACCCCCCGCGCCATAGAAAAACCATATTCTGCCCTGTTGCAAGCTGTTGTTTTGCAACACTAAATGGCGCGATCACCCAGAAACGCACCGCCCGTCAGGGCATCAGCATGCCGCCGTTGACACTCAGCGTCTGCCCGGTGATGTAGGCCGCCGCCGGGGAAGCCAGGAAGGCCACCGCCGCCGCGATATCCGCGGGACTTCCAAGGCGGCCTGCCGGAATCTGCGCCACCAGCGCGGCACGCTGCGCCTCTGGCAAGACCCGCGTCATGTCGGTGTCGATGAACCCGGGCGCGATGGCGTTGACGGTGATGTTGCGCGAAGCCAACTCCCGCGCGAGGGACTTGGTCAGTCCCAGCACGCCGGCCTTCGCGGCGGCGTAGTTCACCTGCCCGGCGTTGCCCATCAGGCCGACCACCGAGGTGATGTTGATGATGCGGCCGTTGCGCTCCTTCATCATGCGTTTCACGCAGATCTTCGAGAGGCGGAAGTTGGCGCTGAGGTTGGTGTCGATGACCTGGCCCCAGTCGTCGTCCTTCATGCGCAGCATCAGGTTGTCGCGCGTGATCGCGGCATTGTTCACGAGGATGGTGGGCATGTCGCCCGCGGCATCGAGCGCGGTGTGCAGCGCCTCGAGCGATGCGGCCGATGACACGTCGAGCACCTCGCCGCGACCGCCATGCGGCGCAAGCGCCGCGGTGATCTTCGCTGCGCCGTCGGCGCTGGTCGCGGTGCCGATGACGCGCGCGCCCTCTTCCGCCAGCTTCAGCGCGATGGCCTGGCCGATGCCGCGCGACGCACCGGTGACGAGCGCAGTGGCGCCCTGCAAAGTATTGCTCATGGATTCCTCGTCGTTCCGGTCAGATGGGCAGCGCCAGCGCAGCCTCGGTCGAGGCGACATCCTGCAGCGCGACGCATTGCAGCTCGGGGCGCTTGTCGATGCGGCGGTTCAGTCCGGTCAGCACCTTGCCGGGTCCGCATTCCACGAACGTGGTGAAGCCGGCGGCGATGAGTTGCCGCACCAGGTCGGTCCAGCGCACCGGGCTGGCGAGCTGGCTGACCATCAGCCCGCGGATCTGCTCCGCGGTGGCGTGGCGGCTGGCATCCACCGGACTCCAGAACGCGGTCACCGGATCAGCAAAGGGCGCGGTGCGCAGCGTGGTCGCAAGGCCCTGCGCCGCGGTCTGCATCAGCGAGCTGTGCGCCGGCACGCTCATCGGCAGCAGCAGCGCGCGCTTCGCACCGGCCGCCTTGCAGGCATCCAGCGCACGCTGCACCGCGCCGGCATGGCCGGCGATGACGAGCTGTCCGGGTGAATTGAAGTTGACCGGCTCGACCACCTCGCCCTGGGCGGCGCTGCGGCAGGCGGCGACCACCTGGTCGTCCTCGAGGCCGAGCACGGCGGCGATCGCACCGACACCGGCCGGCACGGCATCCTGCATGCGCTGCGCACGTTCACGCACCAGCTGCACGGCACTGGCGAAGTCCAGCGCGCCGGCAGCCACCAGCGCTGCATATTCACCGAGGCTGTGGCCCGCCACCGCTGCGGGCATCGCGCCACCGGCCTTGCGCCAGTAACGCCAGGTCGCCACATCGGCGGCGAGCATCGCCGGTTGCGTGCGGGTGGTCTCGTTGAGGGTCTCGGCAGGGCCCTCGCCCACCAGCTTCCACAGGTCGAAGCCGAGAATGGCTGAGGCTTCTTCGAAGGTGTCGCCGATGATGCGATCGCGCGCCGCGAGCTCCGCCATCATGCCGACCGATTGCGAACCCTGGCCCGGGAAGACGAACACCGACTGCATCAGCTTGAAGATCCTCTGGCGTGAAAGGCGCGAGTATAGCTAATGGCGTCGGGGCCGAAGCAGCAGCCCCGCCACGAGCCCGCCGGCGGCGCCATAGACATGCGAGTCGGTGATCACCGGTCCCGTCGACATCGGCAGCGGCCCCTGCCATTGCTCCCAGGCGAGCTTCACCGCAAAGACCACCAGCGCCACCCAGCCCAGCCGCTCGCCGGTGCGGATCATGGCCACCGCGCCGGCGGAGAAGAATCCGTGCAGCAGCGCCGATGCGCCCACATACCACTGCACGCGCGGTGACAGGAACCACAGCCCGGCATCGACCGTGGCGATGATGAGCAACAGGGCCACGATCCACTGCCAGGCGCGAAAGCTGCGCACGAACAGCGCCCACAGCAGTGCAAGGCCCGCGGCGTTGAGCAATGCATGGCGCGCATCCAGGTGCACGATGTGGGCGGTGGCCAGACGCCACCACTGCTCGCCGGCAATGCCGGCGCGGGTGTAGCGCAGCCAGGCGGCCAGATCGGCGCCCCCGGCCAGCGGCAGCAGCAGCAGCGCCACCGCCGCGGCCAGCACGACGCCATGCGCGCCGTCGAGGTTCAGGGACCGCAGCAGCGGCGGACGGAATGACGCAGATGTCACAGGCTCGACGGGCTCCTTTGCTATGATCCGCAGGCTTTTTCCGGATGTTCCAAGCCAACGGGTAACCAGTATGACTCGCGTCCCCAGTGCAAGACAGCGCGGCTTCACGCTGATCGAGATCATGGTGGTGGTGGTGATCATCGGCCTGCTCACCGCGGTGGTGACCACGCAGGTGGTCGGGCGCATCGACGAGGCGCGTGTCACCAAGGCACGCCAGGACCTCAAGGCCATCGAGTTCGCGCTGCAGATGTACCGGCTCGACAACTCGCGCTATCCCAGCACCGAGCAGGGCCTGGCCGCGCTGGTCACGCGCCCGACCGCCGAACCCCAGCCGATCAACTACAAGGCCGATGGCTACCTGCAGCGGCTCAGCAAGGATCCCTGGAAGAACGATTACATCTACGTCTCCCCGGGCGAGAACGGTCCCTACGACCTGCTCTCCCTCGGTGCCGACGGGCGCGAGGGCGGCGAGGACCAGGACGCGGACATCAGCGTCTGGGACATCGAAGAATAGGTGAACGGCCATGCGCCAGCGTGGCTTCACCCTCGTCGAGATCCTGGTTGCGGTGATGATCATCGGCGTGATGCTGGTGGGCATCACCATCTCGATCGGCTTCGGCGGCGGCAGTGACCGGCAGCTGGAGACCGAACGCGACCGCATGCTGGCGCTGATCGACCACTTCCGCGACCAGGCTGCGCTGCAGGTGCGTGAATATGGAATGCGCATCCACGAGCGCGGCTACCAGTTCCTCTATTTCGACCCGCGCGCCGGTCTCTGGCTCGATGAACAGGACGAGCTGCTGCGCCCGCGCGAACTGCCCGAGGGCATCGAGGCGCGGCTGTGGATCGAGGGGCGGCGCGTGGTGCTGCCCGACGCCGAGGTCGATCCCGACCAGCGCATCCCGCAGGTGCTGCTCTATTCCAGTGGCGAGGTGAACCTGTTCGAGCTGCAGCTGCGCCGTCACCAGGGCGCCGGCGTGCGCATCCTCCCCGCCGCGACCAGCGACGAGATCCAGATGCAGATGCTGGCGCCGGAGCGGCGATGAATGCACGCGGCTTCACGCTGATCGAGGTGATGGTGGCGCTGTTCATCATCGCGCTCGGCATAGGCGCGCTGATGACCACGCTGGTCAGCGCCGCCGACACGGTGGGTTACCTGCGCGACAAGTCCTTCGCGCAGTGGATCGCGCTGAACCGGCTCTCGGAACTGCGCCTGTCCACCGGCCGTCACGAGGCGGGTGTCAGCCGCGATGCCGTGGAGTTCGCCGGCCAGCAATGGGTCTACGAGCAGCAGATCGGTGACGCGGGCATTCCGGGCCTGCTGCGCGTGGATGTCCGGGTGGCGCGCGCGCCATCCGGCGCCGATGCCGACGCTGCCGCGCCCGCCATCGCGGCAGGGGACGACGCGCAGTTCCATTCGCTGGGCTCGGCCGTGGGTTTCATCGGCACCACGCCGATGCGCGGCAGCGGCCTCTCGCCCGACTGGAATCCGCGCGCGCCCGCTGCCGGCCCGGACGGTCGCGGCGGTGAGGACGACGACGAAGGCCGCGATGACGCGGACGATCGCGGCGAGGACGGCGGCCGCCAGGACGATGGCGAGGGCCTGCAACCACCGGGCGGCGATCCATGAGGCCCCATCGCGGCTTCACGCTCGTCGAGATCCTGGTCGCCACAGCCGTCGCCGCAGTGCTGGCCACGATGGCGTTCACCGCGATGAGCGAGGCCATGCAGAACCGTGAGCGCCTGCGCACCGCGCAGCAGCGACTGGTGCAGATGCAGGCGGCGGTGCGCAGCCTGGTGCAGGATTTCAGCCAGGTGGCCCCCCGCCCCGTGCGCATGCCCGTCGGTGAAGGATATGAACCGGCACTGGCCGGCCAGGGCGGCGCGAACACAGTGGTGGTGATGACGCGCGCCGGCTGGAACAACCCGGCGGGCCTGCAGCGCTCGAACCTGCAGCGCGTGCGCTATGCACTGCGCGACGGCGTGCTGTATCGCGACTACTGGACGACGCTGGACAGCCAGAGCCAGCCGGAGCCGGTGCAGCGCGCGCTGCTCGAGGGTGTCGAGGCGTTCACGATCCGCTACATGAACGATGGCCGCCAGTGGCAGGACAGCTGGCCGCCGCAGCAGCCCGGCGGCAACAGCGACCTGCGTTTCCTGCGCTGGCGTCCCGTCGCGGTCGAGGTGACGCTGCAGCTGACCGACTGGGGCACCATCCGCCGCCTGATCGAGGTGGCCGGATGAGACAGCGCGGCGTGATCCTCGTGTCCGCGCTGGTGATCACCGCGATGGCGGCCGTGGTCGCCGCCGCGCTGTTCTTCGACACGGGCCTGATGGCGCGTCGTGCGACGGCCAACTTCAGCCTGGAGCAGGCGCTGCACATCGGCCAGGGTGCCGAAGTGCTCGCCGCGCAGGTGCTGCGCGAAGACACCGGCCAGACCGACACGCCGGCCGACGACTGGGCGCGCGAGGTGGAACCGGTGGAACTGCAGGAAGGCGTCGTGCTTGAGGCACGCCTGACCGATGCCAGCGGGCGCTTCAACCTGAACAGCCTCGTGGATCCGGATGGCGAGCGCAACGAGGCGGCGATGCAGGTGTTCGCGCGCCTGCTCGAGCTGGTGGAACTGGAACCGCGCTGGGCCGACATGGTCTCCGACTGGATCGACCCGGATACCCTGCCCGCGCCGGATGGCGCCGAGGATGGCGTGTATCTGGCGCAGACGCCGCCCCATCGCGCCGCCAACCTGCCGGTCACCAGCGTGTCCGAACTGCTGCAGATGCCCGGCTTCACGCGCGAGATGTTCCAGCGTGTCGCGCCGCATGTGACCGCACTGCCGGCTTCGGCGCGCGCCATCAACGTGTGCACCGCCGGCGGCATCGTGCTTGATGCACTGTTCGCCGTGCACGAGACGGACCAGAAGCATGTGGAATACAGCACGCTCGAAGACGAGGAGCTCGCCGACCGGCGCCAGGGCGAATGCTATCCGCGGCGAAACACGTTCGCGGCTGGCCAGCAGGCGATGCAGCAGCTCACCGCGGAACGCAGCAGCTGGTTCCAGCTGGAGACCTGGGTGAGTGTTGGCAGTACCCAGTTCGCCTTGTACAGTCTGCTGCAGCGTGACGGCAGCGGTCGTGTCCAGACGGTCACGCGCAGCCTGGGAAGCGAATGATGGCAACTGGCGAATGGCTCCTCCTGCAGCTTTCCTCCACGCCGGAGGAAGCCCCCGTCTGGCTTGCGACTGATGCCAGCGGTGCACGCCTGCCCGATGCGGACGCACAGGCCGATCTGGTGACGGCGGCGGCGGGCCGGCAGGTCGCGTTGCTGGTCCCGGCTGGCGAGGTCGCGCTGTTCAACGTGGCGCTGCCGGCCGGCAACGAGGCACGGCTGCAGCAGCTCGCGCCGTTCGCGCTCGAAGAGCAGGTGTCCGACGACCTCGACGCCCTGCACTTCGCAGTGGGCACACGCGATGCCGCGACGGGGCTGGTGCCGGTGGCGGTCGCCGATCGCGCCCGCATGCAGGAATGGCTGGCCGCCGCGACCGCGTTGCGCGTGCGGCCGCGCGCGCTGTATGCGCACAGCGATCTGGTGCCGATGCTGCCCGGGCACGTCACGCTCGTCCTCACGCCGGAACACCTGATCCTGCGCGATGGCACCGCACGCCCGGTGGCCTTTCCGCCCGATGATCCGCAGCTCGCCCTGTCGATGCTGCTGGGTGCACGGCCGCTCGCCGATGTGCACCTGGTGGTCCATGCAGAGCCCGCGGCATGGCCGCGGCATGAGGCCGTGATCGAGATGCTGCGCCCGCAGCTGGCCTCGCTGCGCGTGCAGCTGCTCACCGGCGGGCTGCTGTCGCTGTATGCGCAGGGACTGTCCGGCAGCCAGCCGGTGAACCTGCTGCAGGGCGCCTTCCGCCAGCAGGTCGAATCCAGCAGTGACTGGCGCCGCTGGCGCACCGCGGCGGCGCTGCTGGCCGGGCTGCTGCTGCTGCACGCCGCAGGCACGCTGTGGGAACTGCGCCAGGCCCGCGCCACCTCCGCGGGGCTCGACGCGGAGATCGAGCAGGTCTATGCCGCGATCTTCCCCGGGCAGCGGCCCGGCGCCGCGCCGCTGCGCGCCATCGAGACGCGCATGCGCGCCGTCGGTGACGCCGGCAGTCCGGCCGGCGAGCTGATGCCCCTGCTGGCCGCGGTGTCCGCGGCCAGGCAGAACGTGCCGGTGGCCACCCTCGATGCCATCACCTTCAAGCCCGGGGAACTGCAGCTGAAGCTCAAGGCGCCCGATGCGGCCACGCTCGAGCAGTTCAGCCAGGCCCTGCGCGCCGGCGGCTTCGGGGCGCAGGTCAGCAGCGGTCGCCAGCTTGAGGGTGGCTTCGAAGGCCAGATCGACATGACGGCGGCCGGGTCATGAGCCGCAACGCGCTGACGGTCTGGTATGCGCGGCAGACTGCACGCGACCAGCGCGTGCTGGTGATCGGCGGCGCCGTCGTCGTGATCGGGCTGCTGCTGTGGGCCGCCTGGCTGCCCCAGTCCGCGCTCGGCAAGACGCACACGAAGATCGACGACCAGCAACAGCTGCTGGCCTACATGCGCCAGGTCGGGCCGACGCTGGCCGCGGCCGGTCCCGGCGGCGACCTGCAGCCCATCGGCGAATCCTTCGTGGTGTTCGTCGACCGCACCGCGCGTGAACACGGACTGGGTGAGGCGCTCACCGGCAGTCCGCCAACGGGCAGCGGTTCCTATCGCGTCACCTTCGAGGGCGCGGACTTCAACCTGATGCTCACCTGGGTGCACCAGGTTTCCACGCGCTACGGCGTGCGGGTCGAGACGGCCAGTGTCACGGGCAATGGAACGCCGGGCAAGGTGAACGCCTCGGTGCAACTGCGCCCGCCGGCATGAATGCCCGCAAGGCCTGGCTGCTCGGGCTCGCTGCCTTCCTGATCGCGCTGGTCATCGTGTTTCCCGCCGGCTGGGCCGCGGCCGCGCTGCCCGCATCGGTGCAATGCGCCGCGTGGGCCGGATCAGTCTGGCGCGGGCAGTGCCGCGAGCTGGAACTGCATGATGGCCAGCAGGTGGTGATGCGCCTGAGCACGCTGCACTGGCAGCTGAAGCCGTCCGGTCTGCTGCGTCTGCAGCTCGCGGCGCAGTTCCAGAGCAGCTGGCCGGAAGGCCAGACTGCCGGCGATGTCGCCATCTCCCCCACCGGCGCGATCCAGGTCCGGGACATGACGGGGCGTTCCGCGCTCGATCGCCGCTTCTTCGGTGCCATGCCGGAGGGGTGGCAGGGCCACATCGACATGCGCGGATTCGCGCTCGACTGGCACGACGGAATCATCGGCCGCCTCGGCGGCGAGTTGCTGATCAGTGATCTGGTCAACGGACGCGGCATGGCGCTGGGCAGCTATCGCCTGGCATTCACCGACTCGGACACCGCGCCTTTCACCGGCCAGCTCAACGATGCCGGTGGACCCCTGGAGGTGGAGGCGCAGCTGTCGCTCACCGCGGACCAGAGCTGGTCACTGGAGGGCCGCATGCGCACGCGCGAGGCCGCGGATCGCTCGCTGGGACGCACGCTCGATCTGCTCAGCCCGCCGGATGCCACCGGCTGGCGCCGCCTGTCAGCGGCAGGCCAGTTCAGGTAACAGGCTGCGGCGCGGGCATCTCGCGCAGTTCGCCGAGCCAGGGAAAATACAGTGCCGCGCGCACCGGCTCCGGTCCCAGCGCCGCGGCCAGCCGCTGGTACAGCGCCATCTGCGGCGCATAGCGCTGCATCTCGCTGGCGATGAACTGGTCCAGGCCCGTGCCCTCGTGCGCGCCGGTCTTGTAGTCGATGATCCAGCGGGTTCCGCCTGCGTCGACGAACATGCGGTCGAGCACGGCGTTGCGCAGCGTGCCGTCGATCATCCCTGAAAGCGGCACCTCGCTGGCCGCGCTGCGATGCGGCCCGAACAGCAGCCACTGCGCGCGCGGCTCGCGCACCAGCTGTGTCAGCCGCGCAAGGATGCGCTGCGCGGTGGTGCGCGCCGGTTCTGCCGCGATGCCCTGTTCCAGCAACCGTGCCTCACAGACCGCGGAGCGCGCGGGCAGATCGTCGGCCGCGGCGGCACCGAGCCGGGCCAGCCGGTCCAGTTCATCGTGCATCACGGTGCCGGCGGCGCGCGCAAGCGGCCCGACCCAGCTGTATTCCACTGCAGCGGCCACATCGGCCTGCACGCGGGTCAGCGACTGCGGCGTTGCCAGCGGCGAGCCGGCCCGCGGCGTGAATCCCGCATCGAGGCGATGCCACAGCATCCGCAGCGGCGCATCGCCGGGTGCCGGTGCCGGTGCCGCATCGTCCGGCGGCGGCTGCCCCTCGAACTCGCCGCGGACTGCCGGCCACAACAGGTCGAGCAGCGAACCGGCGCGCGGACGCGGACCGCCCTGCTTCTTCGACACCGGCGCATGGGCGGACAGCACCAGGCGCAGGCGCGCACGCGTCGCCGCCACATACAGCAGGCGCAGGCGCTCGTTGCGCACGCGGCCGGCCTGCAGCCTGCGGATGTAGGCGGCCAGCGGATCGCTGGCATTGGGCGCGCCGATGCTGCGCACGGCGAGCAGCAGGTCCTCGCCACCGGCTTCGTGCGGCAGCTGCAGCCAGCGCAGCAGCGGCGCGTCATCGCGGCGCGGCAGGCGGCCCATGCCCGGCACGAACACCACATCCCACTCCAGGCCCTTGGCGTGGTGGATGGTCAGGATCTCCACGGCATCGCCCGTGGCGGCCACGCTGCGGTCCTTCAGGCGCGCGGCCAGTGACTCCAGTTGCGCGGGCTGCGGGCAGCCCTCCACTTCCTGCAGGCGCCGCAGGGCCAGCAGGTACTGGCGACCGGCCGCCAGCTCCGTCGCATCCTGGCAGGCGGCCTCGCCGCCGAGCGCCTGCCAGCACTGCTCAATGCCGCTGGCCACATCCAGGCTGCCGCGCGCCTGCCAGGCTGACACCAGCAGCGGCGCGACGCGTCGCAGCCGCATGGCGCCATCGGTGGACAGCAGATCGGGCGTCGCGGCGTCCTGCAGCACCTCGACGAGCAGCCGATCGGCCGCCGCCTCGCCCAAGCGCAGCAGATCGGCCAACAGCAGCCCGCAGGGCGGCGAGCGCAGCACGGCCAGCCAGGCGGTGCGATCGCCGGCATCGAGCAATGCGCGGCCCAGCGCCACCAGGTCGCGCACCACCGGGCGATCCGACAGCGCCGCCAGATCGACGCCGAGCGTCGGCACCTGCGCCGCATGCAGCGCGCGCAGGATCGGCGCGGCGAGCGCGCGCGTCTGGACCAGCACCGCGATGCTCAGCGATGCATCCTGCGCCCGCAGCGCCGCGATCTCGCGCGCGATGGCCTGCGCCTCCGCTTCGGCATCATCGGCCACCTGCGGCCACAGCGTGACGGCAGCCGGCAGCCGCGGGTCCGCGCCGCGCGCCTGCTCGGCCGGCAGGAAGGTCACGGCGGAACTGCGCAGGTCCTCCGCCGCCGGAAAGATGCGCGCGAAGGCCGCATTCACCCAGTCCACCAGCGCCCGCTGTGAACGGAAATTGCGCGACAGCTGCAGGGGCTGCAACGCGATGTCGCCGACGCCGCGATCGCGGGTCTGCAGGAACAGGCCCACCTCCGAGCCACGGAACAGATAGATCGACTGCATCGGATCGCCGACCAGGAACAGCGAACGCGCATCGCCGCGCTGCCATCCGCCGGTCAGCGCGCGCACCAGTTCGATCTGGTCCGGCGAGGTGTCCTGGCATTCATCCACCAGCAGGTGCGACACGCGCAGCGTCTGGCGCAGCGGATAGCCGGTGTCGTCGTCCACGCTGCGCAGGGCCTGCCGGGCCACGGCGGCCACCTCGCTGTGATCGACGAGGCCGCGCTCGCGGAACACCAGCTTCAGCTGCGCGGCCGCGAGCAGCAGCACCCGCGCCAGCGACGCCATCGCCTGCTGTTCGCCGGCATCGAGGCGCGGCTCGGGCAGCGCGCGCACCTCGCACAGCAGGCGCACCAGCTCCGGCTGCGACTGCAGGGCCGCATGCCACACCTTCCAGCGCGCCAGCACCTCGCTCTTGGCCGGGAATCCCTGGGTGACGGTGACCTTGGTGCGCAGCCGGTCCTCGGTGCCCAGCAGCACCATCTCGGCAATCCCCTGCCAGCAGGACAGATGCTCCACCCCGGTGCCCAGCGCCGCGTGCTGCTGCAGCCAGGCGCACCACCGGCCGGTGCGCGCGTGGCCGGCTTCGTCGCGGTTGCGCGCCGACTGTGCGGCGAGCTCGGCCGCCTCGGCCACCCACTCCGCGGGCAGCGCGCGCTGCAGGCGCGCGAGGGTGTCGGTGACGATGCGCGCAAGGCTTGCCTCCACCAGACCTGCCAGCGCCTCCGGCGGATGCGCGACCAGCAGTTCCTGCCAGCGGTTGCGTCCCGGCAGCAGCTCCGCCAGCAGCTGCACCGCGCGATCCATGTTGTTGTCGAGGCGGCGCAGCAGGCGGTCGATGTCGGCGTGGAACTGCGCATCCAGGTCGCCCTCGCGCAGCGTGCGGGCGGCAGCCTCCACATACAGCGCGTCGGCGGCGTCGATCACGCGCAGGCTGGCCTGCATGCGTCCCAGCACCGGCATCGCCCGCGCCAGCTCCGCGGCCAGTGAATCGATGGTCTGGATGCGCAGCCGCTGCGGCAGCTCGGCCAGCGGCCAGTCGCGGCGCGCAGCCTGTGCCAGCACCGCCTCACGCAGGCCGCGCCACAGCTCCGGTTCATGGTGTCCGCCCGGCAGCTCGTCCGCCAGCGCAGCCAGCACCCGCTCGCGCATCTCGCCGGCGGCCTTGCGCGTGAAGGTGATCGCCAGCACTTCTTCCGGCTCATCGGCGGCAGCCAGCGCGGCCAGGAAGCGCTGCGCGAGCACGGTGGTCTTGCCGGACCCGGCCGGCGCCTGCAACTGGATGCTGCGCGCGATGTCCCGCGCCAGGCGCCGCGCATCGGCGTCTGTCATGGCCTGCGCCGGGATGTCGGGCTCACGCATCGGAGGACTCCGCCGCGTCGGCCAAGTCAGCCGCATCGGCCCCCGCATCGGCCGTCGCATCGGCGCCGGCGCGCCGGCACAGCGCCGGCAGGTGGCAGCGCTGGCACATGTTGCGGTCGATGGTCAGCGTCGCATCACCGGACAGATGCTGCGCCATCAGCGCCAGCAGCTGCTGCTGCCAGTGTTGCAGCGAGCGCGGCCAGTCTTCCACTGCGTGCGGACCCTTCGGCAGCAGACCCGGCTGCGCGGTGACGCCACTGAACGAGGGATTCGCCGGATGCAGCGTCAGCAGCGTGGCGGCATCCACCGGCGTGTCGTGCTGTGCCAGCGCCGCCGCATAGATCGCCAGCTGCAGCGGCTGCAGCAGGTCCTCGTGCAACGCGACGCGCGCCGCGGCGCCGCTCTTGTAGTCGATCAGCACGCTCGCGTCACCGACCCGGTCGATGCGGTCGATGCGCAGCGTGACGCGGGCGCCGGCGCCCTGCCACGACACGTCCAGCTCCCGCGCCTCGACCGTGAAGTGCGGCCGGGTGCGCTCCAGTTCCAGCACCTTGCCGAGGGTGTCGGCGGCGCGCTGGCCTTCCCGCTGCAGCGCCTGCGGCGACAGCCAGCGCGCGGCGGGCATCTGCGCGACGGCGAGATCCCAGCAGCGCGCGACCAGGCGGGATTGTCCCGCGGCGTCCAGCCGCAGCAGCGCCGGCTGGTCGCGCAGCGCATCCCACAGGTGCTGCAGCACCAGGTGCAGCAGCCGCCCGCGCAGTGAAGCCGGCACGCCGCTGGACACCATCGGCGGCGGCTGCGCGGCGAGGCGCCACTGTGCCTGCCCGCGGAACGGACAGGCCTGCTGCGTGAGCAGGCGCGACGTGCCGCCCTTCAGCGATGCCGTGGCCGCGGCGTCGAGCGGTGGCAGCGACTGGTCGGCGGCCGGATGGCCAAGCCCCGTCTGCGTCGCCGGCGGGGACGCCGCCGTGACCTCCCACTCTTCGCCGTCGATCAGCGCGGCCGGACGATGCACCAGATCGCCCTCGCGCTCGGCGAAACTCAGCACCAGTTCCGAGCCACGCGCGCGCCAGCATTGCAATGCCCACAGCGCCTGCGCGCGCCGCTGCGTCACGCCCGACTCCGGCCACTGCGCATGCCGCTGCGCCGCGATTGCAATCCAGGGATCCGGCCTCGGCGCCGCCGGCCAGCGGCTCTCGGCCAGGCCGAGCACCCAGATGCCGTCATAGCCCACGACCGGATCCGCCAGGTGACCGGACAGAGTCACCGCGACATCGGCTGTGGCCGCCTGGTGCCGGGACTGTGCGCCGAGCCTGCGCAGCCTCGACAGCGCCGCGGCGAGACCCGACGGCGGCAGCACGGCATCGAGCCCGGCAAACTCGTCCAGCAGTTCGTTCCAGCGCGCCAGGCGCTGCTGCTCGCGCGAGTCGAGCAGCGCGGCGCGCGCGAAACCGGCAGCGTCGAGCACCAGTGTGAAGCGCCGCGCCCACTCGGTCGCGTCGGCGCGATCCGTGCCGGCGAGCACGTCATCGGCGGCGCGCAGCCAGGCCGCCAGCGCGACGGCTGCGGGCAGGCCTGCACTCGCGATCCGCAGCGCATCGCGCAACGCCGGGCGCGACCAGCGTCCCAGCCCCTGGTCGGCCAGCCACGCCGACAATGCCTGGCGTGGCGCGTCGGCGGCGAAGCCCACATAGGGACTGCGCAGCAGTTGCAGCAGCATCGCGGTGTCCAGCTCTTCGGCGCCTGCCAGCTCCAGCGCGGCCAGCGCCTCGGCGGCCAGCGCCTGGTGCAGCAGCGGCTCGCCGCCCTCCACGGCCAGCCAGCGCGCGCGCGCCGTGGCGTCGTGCGAGGTGCCGCCGGCGATCGCGCGCCACAGCAGTTCGCCCTGCACCGGCAGCGACGGCTCGATGCAGGCGGACAGCACCAGCAGCCGCGCCGCCGGGTTGCGTTCCACCTGCGCGCGGCACCATTGCGCACAGGCCACAAGTTCCTGCTCCAGGTCGCCGGCCCGCACGCGCCGGTCCGGCCCGCGTTCATCCGGCACGGGCGCCGGCGCCACGAGCGGTGTGCCGCCCCAGAAGCGCTCGGCCAGCTGCGTCTGCAATGCGGTCGGTGTGCGCTCGCCGACGATCAATGGCGCAGGTACCTGCGCGAGGAAATCCAGCGTGTCGGCGGTGGCGAGGCGCAGCGACAGCAGCCCGCGCGCACGACACTGCGCGCGCACCGCCTGCAGCGCCTGCGAGAGCAGGGATTCCTCGCGGCCCAGCGCCAGCCGCGCCGGATCAATTGCTGACTGGGTCGCCCGGGCGGCCGCGAGCATCAGCGCGCCGGCATGCTGGGCCAGCGCCGCATCGTCCTCGCCATCGGCCGCCATCCCGGCCAGCACACCCTCCCACAGCGCGCGCTCCTGGCTGGCACCCAGCAGACGCGCCGGTGGCACGGCACCGCGCTGCACGGCGTCGCGCCATTGGCGCGTCAGCCACGCATCCCAGGTATGGACCGCCGGTGTGTTCCACACGGAGTGGCCGGCGGCCAGCTGCCGCCGTGCCCAGGCCAGTCGCAGCGCCGCGGCCCGATGGCGATCCGGCACGATGAGCGCGCGTCCCTGCGCGCTGGCGGCGACGATGGCCGCATCCAGCCCTGCCGTGTGCGTCGCCCTACCCCTGGTTGAAGCGCGTGGCGGCATTCACCACGCGACTGGCATCACGGCCCTTGGCGCCATGGCGCGCCGCCCAGGATTCCAGCTGCGCCTCGATGCGCTGGAACACGGTCTGCAGCGTCGAGGGATCGGGCAGGATCGTGGTGCGGAAGTGGTTCTGGTAGGCCACGTTGAAAGCCGACCCCGGCGTCACCAGCACGTGCTTTTCTTCCAGCAGCTCGAGGGCGAACTGCTGGTCGTTGAAGTCGGGCAGCGCATCGGCGCGCACCTCGACGAAGGCATACATCGCGCCACTGGGCGGCGTGAGCTTCAGGAAGCGGCTCTTCGACACCGCCTCGATCACCGCGCGGCGCGATTCATAGAGCCGCCCGCCCGGCGCCGTCAGGTCGAGGATGCTCTGGTATCCGCCCAGCGCGGCGTGCACCGCATGCTGCGCCGGCACGCTCGAGCACATGCGCATCGAGCTGAGCAGCTCGACCGCGGCGAGGTAGTCACCCGCGCGTTCCACCGCGCCGGAGAAGCTCACCCAGCCGACCCGATATCCCGCGGCGCGATAGACCTTCGACAGGCCCGAGAACGTCGCGCACAGCGTGTCGCGCACCAGCGAGGCGATCGGCACGAACTGCACGCCGTCGTAGGTGATGCCGTCGTAGATCTCGTCGCTGAACACCACCAGCTGATGCTTCTCGGCCAGCCGCGCAATGCGTTCGAGCACCTCGCGCGGATACACCGCGCCGGTGGGATTGTTCGGGTTGATCAGCACCAGTGCGCGCGTGCGCGGCGTGACCAGCGCCTCCATCTCGGCGGCATCGGGAAAGAACCGGTTCTCCGGACGGCACGCGTAGTGCACCGCCCGCCCGCCATTGAGCGTGACCGCAGCAGTCCACAGCGGATAGTCCGGCGCCGGCACCAGCACCTCGTCGCCGGGCGAGAGCAGCGCGCGCAGCGTCTGGTCGATCAGCTCGGAGGTGCCATTGCCGAGGAAGATGCTCTCGATGTTGCCGCCCTGCACGCCGCGGTTCTGCTGCTGCAGCAGGATCGCCTCGCGCGCCGGATAGATGCCCTTCTGGTAGGCATAGCCTTCCGCCTGGGGAAGGTTCTGCACCATCGCCAGGCGCAGGATCTCCGGCGTGCGGAACCCATAAGCGCCCGGATTGCCGATGTTCAGCGAGATGATCTCGTAACCCTGGCGTTCCAGCTCCAGCGCCCGCCGGGCCAGCGCCCCGCGGATCTCGTAGCGCACATGCTTGAGGGTCTGGCTGGGCTGGATGTGGGCGTCCGGTTTCATCGAGGGAGTGTAGCCCCTTGGCCGGCGCACCAGCCAGATGGGCTTATACTGCGCGGCCCCATCCAATGTGCATGAATGCCCGGAATTCCCGATGAAACGCATCCTTGTGGCCGTAAAACGCGTGGTCGACTTCAACATTCGAATCCGCGTAAAACCTGATAACTCCGGCGTCATGACCGACGGGGTCAAACAGAGCCTGAACCCGTTCGACGAGATCGCCCTTGAGGAGGCGCTGCGCCTGCGCGAGAAGGGCCTCGCCGATGAAGTCGTCGTGGCGTCGATCGGCCCCGCGGACGTGCAGGCCCAGCTGCGCACTGCGCTGGCCATGGGCGCGGACCGCGCGCTGCTGGTGACCACCGATGCGCCGCTGGAGCCGCTCGATGCCGCGCGCACGTTGCTGAAGCTGGTCGAGCGCGAGGCACCCGTGCTGGTGCTGATGGGCAAGCAGGCCATCGACGATGACAACAACCAGACCGGCCAGATGCTGGCTGCGCTGTGGGATCGCCCGCAGGCCACCTTCGCCTCGAAGCTGGAACTCGACGGCGATGTGGCGCGTGTCACCCGCGAGATCGATGCCGGCCTCGAGACCATCGAGGTGGACCTGCCGGCCGTCGTCACCGCCGACCTGCGCCTGAATGAGCCGCGCTTCGTGAAGCTGCCGGACATCATCAAGGCGAAGAAGAAGCCGCTCGAGACGCTCGACCTCGGCACGCTGGGCATCACGCCGCAGCCGCGCCTGAAGGCCGTGCATTACGCAGCGCCCACTGGCCGCACGCGCGGCTCGATGACGAAGGACGTGAACGAACTGGTCGCGCAACTCGGCGCGAAAGGACTGATCTGATGGCCACCATCCTGGTGATCGCCGAACACGATGGCGAACATCTCTCGCATGCCACCTCGCGCGCCGTGCGCTGCGCGCAGCAGATCGGTGGCGACATCCACGTGGCAGTGGCCGGGGCCAGTGTGGCCGCCATTGCCGATGCGGCCGCGCGGCTGTCGGGCGTGTCGAAGGTGCTCACGCTGCAGGACGCGGCCAACCAGCACCCGCTGGCGGCGGTGCTCGCACCGCAGATCGCGGCGCTGGCACGCGGCTGCTCGCACCTGCTGGCCCCCTCCACCACCTTCGGCAAGGACCTGCTCCCACGCGTCGCCGCATTGCTCGGCGTGCCCGCGATCAGCGACATCATGGCGGTGGAATCCCCGACGCGTTTCCGCCGCCCCATCTATGCCGGCAACGCGATCCTGACGGTCGAGGCCGGCGATGTGGCCCCGATCGCCGCGACCGTGCGCACCGCGTCCTATGCGGCCGCGGATCCGCAGGACACCGCCGCGCCCATCGAGGCGGCCAGCGTGAAGGCCCCTGCCATCTCGCACACCCGCCACATCGCGCTGCACGCGCAGGCCAGCGACCGGCCGGACCTGGCCAGTGCGCGGCGCGTAGTCTCCGGCGGGCGTGCACTGGGCAGCGCCGAGAAATTCCAGCTGGTCTATGACCTGGCCGACGCGCTGGGCGCCGCGGTGGGCGCGTCACGCGCTGCGGTGGACGCCGGCTACGCGCCCAATGACCTGCAGGTCGGACAGACCGGCAAGATCATCGCGCCGGAGCTGTACATCGCGCTGGGCATCTCCGGCGCCATCCAGCACCTGACCG
>CAZWDR010000035.1:11554-24269 GCA_964632365.1 uncultured Steroidobacteraceae bacterium | reverse complement strand
ACACGCTGGTGGTGGTGGAGCACGATCCGCAGATCATGTTCGAGGCCGACCGGCTCATCGACATGGGGCCCGGTGCCGGCGAGCACGGTGGCCACATCCTGTTCAACGGCCCGCCTGCGGGCGTGATGAAGCAGGCGGATTCACTGACGGGCGCCTATCTCTCGGGCCAGCGCCGCATCGATGAGGCGGCCGCGTGGCCGGTGCCGGTCGACGCTGCGCAGCGCGCAAGTGGCCTGCTGCGCCTGGAGGGCGCGCGCCTGCACAACGTGCAGGATGTGACCCTCGAGGTGCCGCTGGGCAAGCTGGTCTGCGTGACCGGCGTCAGTGGTTCGGGCAAGAGCACGCTGGTGACCGAACTGCTGTATCCGGCGCTGCAGCGCAGCTTCGGCAAGCCGGTGGAGTCCGCCGGCGAGTGGCGCGCGCTGGCCGGCCACGAGGCGCTGCACGGCGTGACGCTGGTGGACCAGTCGCCGATCGGCCGCACCACGCGCTCGAACCCGGCCAGTTTCGTCGGCGCGTTCGATCCGATCCGCAACCTGTTCGCGAAGCTGCCCGAGGCAAAGGGGCGTGGCTATACACCGGGCACCTTCAGCTTCAACTCCGGCACTGGCCGCTGCCCGGACTGCGGCGGCAACGGCTTCGAGCATGTGGAGATGCAACTGCTCGCCGATGTGTACCTGCGCTGCGCCACCTGCGACGGGCGGCGCTATCGCGACGAGGTGCTGGAACTGACCATCGAAGGCGCGGACGGCCGGCGCCTCGACATCGCCAGCGTGCTCGACCTGACCGTGTCCGCGGCGGTGCAGTTCTTCGCCGCGCATCCAGAAGTGCTGGCGCGGCTGGCGCCGCTGCACGACGTGGGCCTGTCGTACCTGAAACTGGGCCAGCCGGTGCCGACGCTGTCGGGCGGCGAGGCGCAGCGCCTGAAGCTCGCCGCGCACCTGGCTGACACGGCGAAAGCGGTGGGCCAGCTGCTGATCTTCGACGAGCCGACCACCGGCCTGCATTTCGACGACATCGCGAAGCTGATGCGCGCACTGCGCGCGCTGACCGCGCGCGGCGCCTCGCTGCTGGTGATCGAGCACAACCTCGATGTGATCAGCGCGGCCGACTGGCTGATCGAGATGGGACCGGAAGGCGGCGATGGCGGCGGACGCATCGTCGGCGCGGGCACGCCGGCGCAGTTCCGCCACGGCCGCATCGGCCACACCGGCGAGGCACTGGCCGGCTACACGTTGTCGGCCGAGGCCGTGCGCGATGCCGCGAAGCCGCATGCGCCGCCGGCCAATCCGCCGCAGGCCATCGAGGTGCGCGGCGCGCGCGAGCACAACCTGAAGAACATCGACGCGCGGCTGCCGCATGGAGGCATGACCGTCGTCACGGGTGTGTCCGGTTCCGGCAAGTCCACGCTGGCGTTCGACATCATCTTCGGCGAAGGCCAGCGGCGTTACCTCGAATCGCTGAATGCCTATGCGCGCCAGTTCGTGCAGCCGGCCTCGCGTGCCGACACCGACTCGGTCACCGGCATTCCGCCCGCGGTGGCCATCGAGCAGCGCACCAGCCGCGGCGGTCGCAAGAGCACCGTGGCCACGCTCACCGAGATCCATCCCTTCCTGCGCCTGCTGTTCGTGAAGCTCGGCGTGCAGCACTGCCCGGATTGCAACGTGCCCATCGAGCCATTGAGTGCCGAGGCCATCCTCGCGCGCATCATGAAGACGCATCGCGGCCGCTCCGTGTCGCTGCATGCGCCGCTGGTGAGCGGTCGCAAGGGCATCTACAACGAGCTCGCGCGCTGGGCGCTGAAGAAGGGCCATGCGCACCTGCGCGTGGACGGCAGGCTGGTGTCCACCGAGCGCTGGCCAAAGCTGGCGCGCAACAAGGTGCACGACATCGAGCTGCCGCTGGGCGAGGTGCTGGTGAACGCCCGCGCCGAGGCGACGCTGCGCGCGCTGGTGGACCAGGGCCTCGAGGCGGGCAAGGGCGTGCTGATGGTGCAGCCGCAGGACGGCGGCGCGATGCAGTCGTTCTCGTCGCGGCGCGCCTGTCCCGGCTGCGGGCGCGGCTTCGCCGAACCGGATCCGCGGCTGTTCGCGTGGAGCAGCGCGCGCGGCTGGTGCGCGGGCTGCCTCGGCACCGGCCTCACCCTGCCCGGCTTCGACGTGGAGCAGACCGGCGAGGAAGACCAGTGGCTGGAGCCCGATGGCGAGGCGGTGCCCTGCGTGCAGTGCGACGGCGCAAGACTGAACCCCGTGGCGCTGGCAGTGAAGTTCCGCGGCCGGTCCATCGCCGACCTCGCCGCGCTGTCCATCGATGCGCTGGCGAAGTTCCTCGACGGCCTCGCGCTCGGCGATCGCGAGATGCAGATCGCGCGCGACCTGATTCCCGAGATCCACGGCAGGCTCGGCTTCCTCGCGCGCGTGGGGCTGAGCTATCTGACGCTGGACCGGTCCGCGCCGACACTCTCGGGCGGTGAGACGCAGCGCCTGCGCCTCGCGGCACAGCTTGGCTCGAACCTGCGCGGCGTCTGCTATGTGCTCGACGAGCCCACCATCGGCCTGCATCCGCGCGACAACCGCCTGCTGCTCGACGCGCTGGGCGAACTGGGCCAGGGCCGCAACACGCTGGTGGTCGTGGAGCATGACGAGGAGACCATCCGCCGCGCCGACCATGTGCTGGACCTCGGTCCCGGCGCCGGCTCGCGTGGTGGCCACGTGGTCGCGGCGGGCACCATGGAGGAACTGCTGCGCCATCCGGATTCCATCACCGCGCGCTGCCTGCGCGCGCCGATGCAGCATCCGGCGCGTCCGCGTCGTCCGGTGATCCGCCGCGGCCGCGACATCACACCGGTGCTGCGGCTGGAGGGCGTGACGCTGCACAACCTGCGCGGCATCGATGTGGAGTTGCCGCTGGGCCGCCTGATCGCGCTGACCGGTGTGTCCGGCTCCGGCAAGTCGACGCTGGCGCTGGATGTGCTGCATCCGGAACTGGCGCGCGCGCTGGCCCGCAATGGCCGCGGCAAGGCCACGCCGCAGCACTGCACGGCGCTGCAGGGCACCGAGCTGATCGAGCGCGTGCTGCAGGTGGACCAGACCCCGATCGGCAAGACGCCGCGATCCTGTCCCGCGACCTATGTGGGTTTCTGGGATGCGATCCGCCGCGTGTATGCGGGCACCACCGAGGCCGGCATCCGCGGCTACACCGCCAGCCGCTTCTCGTTCAACACCAGCGGCGGACGCTGTCCCGCCTGCGAGGGCCAGGGCGTACGCACGGTGGAGATGAATTTCCTGCCCGATGTGAAGGTGCCCTGCGATGCCTGTCGCGGCCAGCGCTTCGATCCGGAAACGCTCAGCGTGCGCTGGCGCGAGCGCAGCATCGGCGACGTGCTGGCGATGAGCGTGGACGAGGCCGTGGAGTTCTTCGGCAGCCACCGCAACATCTGCCATCCGCTCACGCTGCTGCAGGAGGTGGGGCTGGGCTATCTCACGCTGGGTCAGCAGAGCCCGACGCTGTCCGGCGGCGAGGCGCAGCGCATCAAGCTGGTCACCGAACTCGCCCGCCTGAAGCCCACGGATGTACCCGCGACGCGCGGCGCGTTCTACATCCTCGATGAACCCACCGTCGGCCTGCACATGGCCGACGTGGAACGCCTGATCGCGGTGCTGCACCGCCTCGCCGATGCGGGCAACACTGTGCTGGTGGTGGAGCACAACCTCGATGTGGTGGCGCAGGCCGACTGGGTGATCGACCTTGGACCTGAGGCCGGACCCGCCGGTGGCCGCATCGTCACCTGCGGGGCGCCGGCCGCGGTGGCCGCGCATCGCGTGTCGCGCACCGGCGCCGAGCTGCGCGGCTTCCTGGAGCAGCGCCATGGCGCATGACCTCTGCTGCTGGAAATGCGGCGCGGCGCTGGCCGCGCTGTCGTTGCCGTTCGGACGCAGCGATCGCTGCCGGGACTGCGGCGCCGACCTGCATGCGTGCCGGCTGTGTGCGCGGTATGACCGCAGCGCCTACCAGCAATGCCGCGAGCCCACCGTCGAGGAAGTGCGCGACAAGGAACGCGCGAACTTCTGCGACTTCTACAAGCCGGTGGCGGGCGCGTTCAAGGGTGGCAACCGCAACGCGGCGGATGCCGCGCGCGCGGAACTGGAGAAGCTGTTCGGCAAGTAGCGCGGGGCGCAGGCCCCCGCGCCGGATCAGCCGCCGCTGAGGCGACTGAGCAGCCGCGAGAACCGGTTGCCGCCCGACTTCTTGTCGGCCGCCTTGCGGGCCGACGCGTCGGTGATCACCGAGCGGCCGCCGTTGTCCAGCGACAGGGTCGAGGCACCGAGGATCTCCAGCGTCGACTCCAGCACTTCGGCACCGCCGACGCCGGCGCTGATCGTGCGCCCCTGCGGCACCGGCGGCGGGCGGCGGCGCGCGACCACGCGCTTGCCCGTGGGCTTGCCCGCGGCCTTCGGTGCACCGGCGGCCGCAGTCGCCACAACCGGCACTGGCCTTGCGACACGCGGCGTGGCCGCGGCAGCCGGGACCGCGGCAGTGACCACGGGTGCGTTGCGGCGCACCCCGTCGTCGAGGTCACGGCGCGGCGGCGGCGGACGGTCATCCGCCAGCAGCTCGAAGCCCTCCATGCCGTCGCGCACCAGTTCCTTCTCGGTGGTCTTGCGCGGCGCGGCGGCGACGGCGGCCAGCGGCGTGACGCCACCCTTGGCCCGGTCGCGTTCCTTCACGGCCACCGGCACCACGGCCACGGCCTTGTAGTCGGAGCGCACGTAGTTCGCCACCTGCGTGGCCGAGTCCGGATCGCTGAAGAAGCCCAGGCGCAGCCCGTACCATTTGCGGCCCTGGCGATTGCCCTCGACGTTGTACAGCGTATAAGCCTCGAAGATCGCCAGGTGCGGCAGCGCGGCCACGTTGATCGGCGCGGCCGACCACACCAGCTGCACCGCGAAGCAGGGCGGCGCGTTGTTCTCGCGGTCGAGGTTGATGTCGGTGAGGGTCTGCGTGTCCTCCGGCGTGACCAGTCGCACCTCGGGCTCGTTCTCGAGGCCCTCGAAGGCACTGGGCATCGGCGGCAGCGTCGGCAGCACCGGCACGCGCTGCGTGGTGCTGGCGGAGGACGCGGGCTCCTCCAGCAGCGACAGCGCATCGAACGCGCTCAGTTCGGGCTTCTGCGCCACGGGCGCCGCGTTCGCCGCGAGCTGCGGGGGCAATGCGGCTGCCGGGATGACCTTCGCGACCGGCGCCGGCTTCGGAGAATCTGGTGCTGATGCCGCAGCCGGCATGCGCACCTGCACCGTCGGCGCGTCCGCCGGCGCAACCCGGCTCCCGGTTTCCGACAGCTGCGCCAGCACGTCGCGCACGTTCGACATGGTGTCCAGATGCGAGGCGGGCGTGGTGTCCCGGGTCGAGGGGGATGCAGCCGGCGCAGTGGCCGGCACGCCAGCCGGCGCAACCTGCGCCGTTGGCACGGCCGCGATCACCGGCGCCGGTCGGGCCGATGACGGTGCTGCCGCAGCGGCCACGACACTGCCCGGCGCGATGCGACCCCGGCGTCCCGCGCCGGTGGTCGGCGCAGGGCCGGCCCAGGCCGCCGGGTACACATCGCGCACCGAAGGCAGCAAGTTCTCGGCTTCTTCCTGCGAGGCGAAATAGCCCATGTGCAGGCGGAAGCGCTCGCGCCCTTCCTCGCGCTGGCGACTGACGAAGAACGTGAAGCGTTTCAGCTCGGGCGAACTGGGATGCGACAGCGCCATGGGCGATGTCGAGGCCGCCAGGTTGATGACGAACATCTGGGTCGGCGCGGCCGCGCCGCTGGCACCGAAGCTCTCTGCACTGCTTGCCATCACCGTGAAACTCCGTGGAAGGTTGTCTTCCGTGGGCAGCTCCGCTGTCTTGAAGCCCGTTGCGGGGCCTGAAGACCGGTGGCTTTGCGCCCCCGCCTCACGACGGGTTTGCCTTGGTCACTTGTTGATCAAAGTGTCTGGTTGCGGCGACGGTCCGTCAAGAACCTTGTCAAAGACATATGTCGCCTGCGGGACGGAGCATGTCAGGCTTGCGACTCCTCTTCGTCGCCACACGACATAAGTAACCGCAAATCAGGGAACTGCCTAACGCCGCTCAGCCCGTCCGGCGCAGCGGCCGCGGCGCCTCGCGCAGCGCGCCCCCGATGTAGTGGCGGATGCCGGGACGGCGCGCCCGGGCCGCCGCGAACATCGCGCCGGCGAGCTGTTCGGCGCTCAGCACATCGAGCGAGCCGCGCACCCGCCGCAGCAGCGGCGAGGCCGCGAGCAGCAGCCCTTCGCGCAGCATCGCGCCGGCGCCGTCGCCGGGGCGGACACCGGCGACGCGTCCCGGCTGCAGGATGTCGATCGACGGGAAGCCGACGCCCCGCAATGCCGCTTCCATCTCGCCCTTGATGCGCAGGAACGGCTGCGCGGCGGAGACAGCGGCACCAGCCGACGACACGACCACCAGCCGTGTCGCGCCCGCGGTCCGCGCCGCGCGCGCGAAGGCGATGACCAGCTCCAGATCGACGGCACGCAGCGCGGCTTCTTCAGCGTCCGGCCCACCGGGCGCGCCGAGTGCGCAGAACGCGTCGGTGCAGCGCAGGCCCTTCAGGCTGGACGCCAGCGCATCGAAACGCAGGATGCGATTGGCGAGGCGGGGATGGTCGAGCGGCAGCGGACGGCGCGACAGCGCCACCACCCGTGCGTAATCCCCTTCGCGCAGCAGCCGCCGCAGCAGCGCATGCCCGGTCAGGCCGCTGGCGCCAGCCACCAGCGCGACGGAAGGCAGAGCAGCGGTCGGCTTCACGGTTGCGGCCACGGACGATCACCTTGCGATGTCCGGGCCGGAAGGGGCCGGATCGGCGCCGATCCTCCCAAGGGCCCCGCCCGGCGGTCAAGGAACGCCGGCCAGCGCGACGCGGGAACGCATGCGTCGCCTTCGCGAAGCGTGACCGGCGCACGCCGATACTCCTGCGCCCCCACCGGGGGTAGTCTTGGGCCATGCGAACCCCTGCCCGACTGCTCGCCGCGCTGGCCTGCCTGATCCCGCTGTGGAGCACCGCCGCCGATGCGCCGGGCGATGAACGTACTGCGGTCTACAACCAGTACCGCACTGCATTCGACGCGCGCAACTACCAGGAAGCGCTGCCCCTCGCGGTGCGCGTGGTGGAACTCACCACCAGCCAGTACGGCGCGGAGGCGCCAGAGCTGGCCAATCCGATGACCAACCTCGCCACGACGCTGTACCGGCTCGGGCAGCACGGCGAGGCCATCGACAACTACCGCCGCGCGCTGACCGTGCTCGATCTCAACGGCAATGCCACCGACCCGCGCCTGGTGGCGCCGCTGCACGGACTGGGCGTGACGTTGCGCGCGATGGACCGTCACGACGAAGCCATCGTGCCGCTGAAGCGTGCCGTGGACATCATCCGCAACCGCGAGGGCCTGCACGCCGCCGCACAGCTGCCGGTGCTGCAGGCGCTGATCGACTGTTACGAGAAGACGTGGCGGCTCGAGGATGCCGGCCGCGAGCATCAGTTCGCATTCAACATCGCCGAGCAGGCCTATGGCAGCGAGGACCGGCGCATGATCGGCCCGCTGCTCGAGCTGGCCGACTGGCAGGAGCAGACCGGTCGCTACACCGCGGCGCGCGTGCTCTACATGCGCGCGGTGCAGATCGCCGATCGCGCGCAGCCCGGCAGCGTGGACGCGGTGGATGCGCTGCGCGGCATCGCGCGCACGTTCCGTCTTGCCTACCTGAACGGTGAATCGCAGGACGCCGTGATGGCCACGCAGACCGACCTGCCGCCGTCGCTGGCGCAGATGCAGATGGCGGGCATGGCGGCGCCATCCGGCGAAGGCGAGCGCGCGCTGCGCAACGCGCTCGAGCGTCTCGGGCCGGCCGGCGATGACGCTGCCGCGCAACGCGGCGAGATCCTGCTCGAGCTCGGCGACTGGTACCGCGTCGCCAACGCCGGCCAGCGCGCGATGAACACGTGGATGCAGGCCTGGGCAGAACTGGCCAAGGCGGGCGACACCGCCGCGATGGAAGAACCGGCGCCCATCGTCTATCGCAAGCCTTCGCAGGCTGCCTCGCTGCGTCCGCAGGATCCGCAGCAGTACGTGGTGGAGGACGTGCAGCTGCGCGTGTCGGTGGCGGCCGATGGCGATGTGCGCGATGCCACCGTCGTGAACCCCGCGGCGCGGCGCGAGAGCGTCGAGCGTTCATTGCTCGCCGCGGTGCGCCGCGCCACGTGGCGTCCGGCATTCGCCGGCGGCATGCCAGTGACCACCACCGACTTCCAGTTCAGCGAAGCGATGTACGTGCGGCTGCCGGAACAGCAGGCCGCGCAGAGCCGCTAGCGCGCGTCGGTCTCTTCGACTTCGATCGGCACCGTCTCGATGAGCTCTTCGCTGGCGCGCGCGGCATCTTCTGCCGTGAGCGGTTCGCCGGCCGCGAGTTTCCTGCCCAGCGGCAGGCCCGGCATCTGCACCAGGAACTTTGCCGCCGCATCGCGCATCGCGGCCTGCGTGGCCCGCGTCAGCGCGCCGGCCGACCGACCGCCGCGCGCGCTGCCATAGCCGGTCAGCGACAGGTTGTCGACGATCTGCCCGTCACTGCCCGACAACGCGATGTTGTAGCGGATCGTCACGGCCCAGTACTCACCACCGGTCTCGTCGTCGGTGGCGAAGGAAAACTGCTCGATGCGCGGACGGAAGATCGCCTGCTGGCTGCCGCCGCGCGCCGCCGCGACGCTGGGATATTCCGCGAGGGTGGCGAACGACGCGGAGAACATCGTGCGGAACATCTGCTCGTGCCCGGGGCCGAGTTCCACCTTCCAGCTGGAACCGCCGCGGGTTTCCTCGTGCACGTAACCGCGCAGCTCTTCATCGAGCACCAGCGCGACACGCGCCGCCATCGGCTGCACCAGCGGTTCGGGAAGACTGGTTTCGGGACGCACCTGCACGCCGCCGCATGCGGCCAGCAGGCCCGCGACCACGATCAGGCTCAGCGCCGGGTGCAGCGCATCTCGCCGAGGACTTCGGTGTATTCCTGACATGGTCTCTGGTTTGTGATGCCGACGAAGGTGCCGTTGTTGCGCGTCGTCACCACACGCATTAGCGCCGAAAACTGCACGTTTGTAAACGGCGCCATGCCCGCGCCCTCGGGGAAGCCGATGGCGTGGATGCGCGCCTGCGGACGACGTGCATCCGGCGCATTCAGCCGCGCGATGCGGTCCACGGCGGTCTGCATGGAGTCACCGGTGAACTCATCCCCGATCACGACGATGCTGAGTTTGCGCCCGCCCTCGCGATAGATGCGCAATGCGGTCTCGATGCCGGGCACGGGATTGGACTGGCTGTATGGACGCCATGTCGGCAGGATCTGGCGGATGCGCTGGCGCCGGCGCGGTGAATCCTCCAGCCAGGAACCAGGCGGCCCCTCGTCGAACATGAACCGGCCCTGGTCGTTCAGCACCTGCATGCCTTTCAGGTCCGGATAGATGTCGAGGATCTCGTTCATGATCGACATCGTCGATTCCCAGTGGTTGACCACCATGCTGGGCGAGGTGTCGATCACGAAGATCACATATTCGCTGTCCACCGGGATGCCGCCGACGGTGGCCGTGGGTGCCGCGCGCCGTGGCCGCGGCTGGCGCTGCAGCCGTTCCATCTCGGCGGTGAGTTCCTGATAGGCCGCCACCAGTTCGGTCTCGATGATGTTGCTGACCGCGGCATCGCTGCGCGTCGCGGCGAACTGCCCCTGGATGTCGGTGAGGTCGCCCTGCAGGCGCGCCAGGCGCGCGCGTTCGGCGCGCAGGTCCGCGATGCGCCCCTGCAGTTCGCGGCGCAGCTCGTCGCTGTCGCCACGGATCACGTAAAGCTCCTCCTGCAGCTTCAGCAGCTGCGCGTTCAGCGACTCGCGCGCGCGCTCGATCACCACCGGCTGGTCGACGTCGGTCAGCACCAGCAGCAGGATGATGGCGCCGAACCCGCAGCAGATGCAGTCCATGAACGAGAGGCTGAACACCTCGGTGTCGCGGCGTCGCAGCTTCATGGCCAGTCCGGTCCCGGCACGACGAAGCTGCCGCCGGTGGCGCGCGCCAGCGACCAGTAACGATGCGCGGCGGGCAGGTCGCCCTGCATCGGCATCAGGATCACGTCGATGGGCACATTGTCGGGCACCGCGCGCCGGGCCTCGTCGAACACACGCGCGCGCTGCGCGGCATCGACATAGCTGCGCCGCGGACGGTCGCGTCCCTGCGTGGGCAGGCCGTCGGTGATCAGCACCACCTGGTCGGGACGCGGCGAGAGATTGCGGATCGGCTCCCAGGCATTGATCAGGCTGGTGCCCTCCTCCGGCGTCAGCGTGCGCAATGTCTCCACCGCCTGCCCGAGCAGCGCGCCATCGGAGGAATCCAGCCACCGGCCTTCGCTGCCATCCACCAGCGGCCGCGCCGCGGTGTTGAAGCCATACATCTGGAAGCTGCTGCCCGGCGGGAACTGCGTGGAGATCCAGTCGACGATGTCGAGCGTGTGCCGCCACTTCGGCGCCGCGCGGCGCAGCGCCGGCGCCTGGTTGCGCAGCGTGATGATGGCGTCGAGCTCCTCGTGCATCATGCTCGCCGAGCGGTCCACCAGCACCAGGATGCGCCGCCCGCGCAGCGCGATGCCCGTCAGATAGACGCGGTTGCCGGTGCCGCGGAACGCGCGCACCTGCTGGCCGGGCGGTCCACTCTCGGCCGCCCCACCCTGCAGGCGCTGCGCGCCTTCCTCCAGCTGCTTCAGGTCCGCCTTCAGCTGGTTGATGTGCTCGCGCCGCGCCATGCTGGTGGCGCCGTCGCGCAGCGCCGCCACCTGCGTCGCGGCCACTTCATCGGAGAGCACGCGCGCACGCGTCGCGGCCTGCGCGGTTTCTGCCTCGGTCTTCTCCAGCGTATTGCGCAGCAGGACGAGGTTGCGCGTGCCGGTGAGCACCTCCTCCTCGACGCGGTTCACCTCGGCCTGCAGCGTGTCGATGTCGCGCAGGCGCTTGATGCCCGACTGGCCGGCCACGATGGTGTAGAACAGCACCACCGCGCCGAAGCCGCAGCAGATGCAGTCGAGGAACGACAGGCTGAAGACCTCGACCCTGCGGCGGCGCTCCCTTGCCATCAGCCGGCCTCGATGGCCACCAGCGGCAGTTCGATGCCAGGCTCACCCAGCTTCAGCACCGCGCCTGCCGGCAGCAGCGCGCGGCCTCGCACGCGCGCGCCATCAAGGAAGGTGCCGTGGCCGGAGTGATCGATCACCTGCGTGCGCCCGGCATCCCGCCGCAGCGTGCAGTGACGGCGCGACAGCCCGGCGATCCCCTCGGGCAGCTGCAGCGACGGCGTTGCGCCCGGGTCGCGGCCGATGACGAGGCCCGTCGCCGGGATCGGCACCACGCGGCCGCGATACACCACGTGCGTGGCCATCGACTGCGGATCGCGCGCGACCAGCACCAGCGGTTGCAGCACATCGGCCGGCGCGGACTGCGCCAGCAGCGGCACGCGCGTGCGCCAGGGCACACCGCCGGTGGCGCTGGCGCCGGACGGCGGCAGCAGACTCGCGGCGCGTGCGGCGAGGTCATCCGCGCAGCGGTGCAGCGTGGCGAACCGCGCGCCGGTCAGCGCCGCATCGAGACCGGGGATCACCAGCACCGATTCGGGCACCAGCAGCTGCGCATCCCCGTGCGCCGCAGACAATGCCTGCAGGGCGCTGGCCAGCGACGCGAGCACCGGCTGCGCCGCCGAGGCCAGCTGGTCGCGCGTCAGGGCCAGCGTCACCGTGCCATTGCCGGTATCGAGCGCGCAGCTCGCCTGGCCGTCGCGCTGCGCATCGCGCACCAGCTCCGGCAACGCGGCGCGCAGCTGCGCCTCGCGTTGCACGTCGTGCAGCGGATCGAAACGCGTCTGCTGCACCAGCGTGGCCGCCGCAAGCCGCAGCCATGCGTTGAGCAGTGCCTGCGCGCCGCCCGGCAGCGGCAGATGCCGCCGAAGCGCCGCGGCTTCGGCATCGCGCGTGGCCAGCGCGATCGACAGGTGGCGCGCAGACAGCTCGATGGTCGCAAGCTGCGGGGCATCCTCGAGCCACGCCGCCAGCAGCGCGGTGCGATCGACGAAGCCCTGCACGGCATGACCGGCGGCGCGCAGCTGGCGCAGCAGCTCGCCCGGCACGTCCTGCTGCGCCGGCGGCGACAGCGCCACCCACAGCGCGGCCGCGTCGGGTGTCGCCGTGCCCAGTGCGTTGACCTGCGCGGCCACCTGCGCGGCCATGTCGGCCGGCTGGGCCGCGACGGCGCGCACCGCACCCGGCGCGCCATCGGTGGCCACGGCCAGTTGGCGGTCGTTGAGGTCCACGCCCTGCATCAGATGTCCACCGGGAAGCTCAGGTTGTTGTCCAGCGACAGGCGCTCGCCGGGTTCTCGCTCGCGCGGTGCCGGTTCGCGCGCGGCGGGCGATGCGGCGGAGGATTCCGCGTCTGCCGCGTCATCCGCATCCGCTGCGGGGGCGGAGTCTTCCTCCCCGGCGGCAGCCTCCCGCTCAGGCAGACCTACCGGTTCCTGCGGCGCGGCGCCTTCCACTTGATCGGCCTGGCCCGCCGGCGGCGCTTCGGCCGCGCGCAACGGCAAGTACAGCAGCGGCAACGCGCAGATCGCCAGCAGCCAGCGCGAGGGCGCGCGCGAG
>CAZWDR010000035.1:0-11454 GCA_964632365.1 uncultured Steroidobacteraceae bacterium | reverse complement strand
AGCGCGAGGGCGCGCGCGAGAGCGAGCGAACGCGCGTCATGGTGTCTCTCCTGCGAACCTTGCGACCCGGAAGCCCAGGTCGGGCGAGGGATTGCCGCCGCGCTCGCGCCACGCCGGGCGCAGCGCACCGATGCCCGCCGTGCGCCAGTTCGCGCCCCGCACCACATGCGGACCGGCGGTGGCCGGTCCCATCGGATCGGTCACGGCACCGGCCGCGGGCAGCGATTCGTATACATCGTGCATCCACTCCGACACATTGCCGCCCATGCCATACAGCCCCATCGGCGTCGGCGCGTAGCTCTGCACGGGCGCGATCACGCCATGCTCGTCGCGGTACTGCGGCAGGTGCCCGCCCAGTGCATCGCGCGCGGGCTTCTGCGGCACCACTTCCTCGCCGGCGAGGTTCGCCGCGTTGCGCGGCGGTGGCAGCTCGTCGCCCCAGGGATAGCGCTGCCAGCGGCGGCCATCGACATAGCGCGCGGCATATTCCCATTCCGCCTCGGTGGGCAGGCGGTAGCCATTGTTCAGCGGCTGCACCAGCTGCCAGCGTCCGTCGCGGCGCTCATAGGCCAGCGGCAGCTCCTCGCGCAGCGACAGCCAGTTGCAGTACTCCACCGCATCGTTCCAGCTGACGTTGCTCACCGCCTGCGTATCCAGATCCAGCGACTGCCCCGCCGCGATTCCGGAAGCATGGCTGGCGCGGAAGGCGCGGAACTGCGCATTGCTCACTTCGGTGGCGGCCAGATAGAACGGCCGCGTCAGCGTCACCGTGCGCTGCACCTCATTGCTGCGCCGACCCTGCTCGCGCCGGCCGCTGCCCTGCACGTATTCCCCGGCCGGCAGCAGCACCAGCGTGCCCACCAGCGGACGGCTCAGGCGCGGGGCAGGCGGCGGCGGCGCTGCGGACGACGCCTCCGCCGCGTCTGCATCCGCGCCGTCCGCCGAGGCGTCGGTGGTCACCGCCGGCGCGGCAGCCACACGCACCGGCGGCGGCGCGCGCGCCAGCTCGATGCGCCCGAGGTCCAGCGTCTCGCCGGCGATCACCGCCACCTCGCTGCGCCAGCTGCGCCCGCCGGGCGCGCTCAGGGTGACCTCATGCAGCCCGGCCGCAAGTTCGAGCCGCTGCGGAGCCTGCCCATGCTCCTCGCCGTCGATACGGATCGTGGCGTTCGCCGGCACGGTGTCGAGGGCCAGGAAGCCGCGCGACGGCTCCAGCGTCGCGGCCAGCGACTGCCGCTCGCCGCCACCCTGCACCTGCAGCCGCGTCACGAAATCCACGTGGCCGGGCGCGCGCAGGATCAGGTCGTGCAGGCCGGCCGGCACTTCCACCTCGCCGGGCGCACGGCCGGCGACACGGCCATCCACCAGCAGCTCCGCCTCGACCCCCGCGGTGTCGATGGCGAGCACGCCAGGCAGGTATTCCAGCTCCACCGCCAGCGGCAGCGCGCTGGCCAGCGCGCGCGTGACGTTCAGCCGCAGCTGCCGCGTGCGATAGCCGGGATGGGAGATCTGCACCTCGCGCTGCCCGGGCAGCAGGAAGATGCGATCACCGCTGTGCCAGTCGATCAGTCCCGGGGATTCCATGCGGGCCTGCTCGGGGGTGACCTGCAGCGGCACCGGCACCAGTGCCAGCAGCACCGCGGCCACGGCCAGCAGCACTGCGCCCGCCGCGGCGAGCGCGGCACGACGCCATCCGCGCCGGCCGGCGCGGGACGCCGGTTCCGCCGGCGCATCGGGCGCGCCGGTGGCAAACACCTCGCGCACCCCGGCCTGCACCTCGTCGCCGGGAATCGCGGTCTGCCGCAGCGGCGCCACGGTGTCGTTGCCAGCGAGGTGCAGCACCTGCACGCGCGCCGCGGCGGGATGCACCACGACCTGCGCGCTGCCGAGCGTGATGACATCGCCATCGGCCAGCGGCACCGTGGCGCGCAGCGGCAGGCCGTTGACGCGCACCGCGGCGGCGTCGACCGGTTCCGCCAGCCAGTGCCGCCCGCCCGGCACGAGGCGCATGGCAATGCCCTCGGCGCCCGGCACGGCCAGCGCGGCGCCCGCGCCGCCCAGTTCCAGCGGCAGCGCTGCCGCCCGTTCACCCAGCGGCTCGAGGATGCGGATGGGGGCGGTCATGCGGCGGTGGATGGCATCAGATCGGCTCCGTGCAGCGCACCGACAGCGCCGCCTGGCGCTGCCCGGGCGCCAGATCCAGTTCGAGCCGCACGTCGCGGAAGCCCTCGCGCCGCCCGATGACCGTGTAGCGGCCAGGCGGCAGATCCAGTGCATGGGTCTGGAATCGTCCCAGCTCGCCCACCTGCGTCACGCGCACCTCAGTGTTGTTGTCCGAAACCAGCTCGACGCGCACCGGCTGCTCCAGCTGCGCAAGGTGCGCGCGCAGCCATTCGAGCTGTGCCTTCAGGCGCGGGGATTCGTCGAGCGAGGCGGTGGAACTGGCGCGCGCCAGTGCCCGCTGAGCCGCCTGCTGCACGGCCGGTGCGGTCAGGCGCTGCGGCCGCGCCTGGTAATCGGCCAGTTCACGGTCGAGTTCCAGCCGGCGCTCGCTGCGCGCCAGGCCCTCCTGCGCGAACCGCAGGCCGGCTTCGCGCGCCAGCACCGCGCCGTAGTGCGCGACGGCTTCCTGCCAGCGCTCGGCGGCTTCGAGCCCGGTGCCGGTGGCGAGGTCCGCCTCGTTGCGCCGGTCACGCTGGATCTCGGCGATGCGCTGCTGCCCGTCGAGCACGCGCGGATCGCCGGGCCGCAGTTCCGCGGCATTGGCATAGGCCGCTTCGGCGGCCGTCACGTCACCGGACGACAGCGCCGCCGCCGCCGCCGCCACCCGCTGCTCGAACTCGCCGGCCCGCAGCCGCGCCTCGATGCGCGCCAGTGCATTGCGCGCGGGTGCGAAGTCCGGCTGCGACATCAGCACGCCGCGATAGTGGTCGCGGGCAGCCTGCAGCTCGCCGGCCGCCTCGGCGCGCGAGCCCTCCGCCAGCTTCGCGACCAGCTCCTGCTGCCGCACCGCTGCGGCCAGCCCCTGGCGGGCCTCGGCGTTCTCCGCGTCGAAGGCCAGTGCGCGCCGGAACGCGGCAGTGGCCTCGGCCGGTCGCACGGCGGCGAGCAGCTGCGCGCCGGCCTGCAGCTCCTCGGCCAGCGTCGGACGCGGGGCGCCATCGCCTTCTGCGGCGTTCGCGGCTGCGGCTTCGTCGACCGGGGCGGCGGCCGCGCCGTCCTCATCGGGGAGCAGCGCATCGGCGACGCTGGGCACCGCGCGCGCATCGGGCTGTGCCACCACCACGTCATCGGCCTGCGGGACCGGCTCCGGCAGCAGCAGCATCACGCCGACACCCACGACCCCGGCGGCCAGCAGGCCCCACCACCACATCGTGCCGCTGCGCGCGGGGTCGCCCGGTGGCGCGCCCGGGGCCGCGGGCGCCTCGACCACCATCGCGCTGTCTTCCTCGGGCAGCGCGGCGGCGGCGTGGAATTCATCGAGGCGCGCGATCGCCGCATCGAGCGTCGGTCGCGCGGCGGCGTCGCGCGCGAGCATGGCGTGCACCAGATCGATCAGTGCGACGGGCGCCGGCTGCGCGGGCACCGGCCGCGGCGGATCCTCGTCCTGCACCCGCCGCGCATCGAAGTCGGGATAGAACGGCGGATAGCGGGTGAGCAGCTCGTGCGCCAGCGCGCCCAGCCCATACACATCATCGGCGGGACTGGCGTTCTCGCCGCGCAGCTGCTGCGGACTGGCCGAGAACGGGGAGCCAGTGGCCGGCGCATCACTGCTGCCGGTCTGCGTGGAGGTGCCGAAATCCGCCACGCGCACCGCGCCGGCGGCATCGAACAGCACATTGCCGGGCTTGATGTCGCGGTGGACGATGCCGCGCGCGTGCGCATGCTCGAGCACGCGGGCCACCTGGACCAGCACCGGCACGATGCGGCGCCAGGATGCGCCGCGCAGCTGCGAGGCACTGCCGCCCGGCGCATATTCCATCGGCAGGAACACCACGCCATCGTCGCGCACCGGCTCTTCGACCCGCAGCACGCCCGGATGATCGAGGAAGCGCGCCATGCGCGCCTCGTGGCGCAACACCGGCAGCGCTTCCTCGACGCTGCAGCTGCGCAGGTGCATGAACTTCAGGGCGACCAGCTGTGCGCCCTGCTGTGCATCGCGCGCGGCCCAGACCTCGGCGTGGCCGCCATCGCCCAGCCGTTCGGTCAGTTCGTAGCGGTCGGCGAGTCTTCGCCCGGTTTCAAGGCTCGCCATGGACGGGTGCGGCCTCTTCGGCCTGGTAATCCTGCAGCAGTTCGCGCCACTGGCGGTACTGCTCCTCGGCGGTGCCGGTCAGCTTCAGAGTGCGGCCCTCGACCTCGACCACCTGCTCGGTCACCGAATCCTGCATCGAGCGCGCCAGCTCGCCGAAGGCCTGCGCATGCGTGCGCGCATCGGCAAACTTCTGCAGTCCCGACAGGAAGCCCGCGATGCCGCCCGCCGTGCCGGCATAGCGCGCCACGCTCTCCAGGTCGCAGGACGCGCTGCTGCTGCAGTTGCCGGGCACGAAGATCGCGGCCAGCACCGCCGCGGCACCGAGGAAGGTGCGCGTGCGCGCGCTCGAGCGGGCGCGGTCTTCCTTGTCGATCTCGTCATAAGAAGTGCGCCGGAACTCGCCATACGACTGCTCCATCTGCTCGGCGAAGCTGGTGAAGTAGCCGTCGAGCGTATCGACCACGGTCACATCGCGCTCGCGGATGCGCTCGATGCGGTCGTAGAGCGGATCATTCTGGGCCGGCAGGCGTGCCACGCGCGTGAGCTTCGCGCCCTTGGCCGGCTCCTCGCGCAGATAGCCGGACAGCTGCTCCGGCGCCAGGCTCGCACCGAACTTCAGCTGCGTGATCTGCCGCACCTCGCGCAGCATCGCAGGATCGAGCGCATTGCGCGCCGCCACCAGGTCGTTGGCGATCTGTGAATAGATGTTCTGGAACGGGTCGCGCGCTTTCAGCGCGGCATCGGTCTTGTAGCTGCCGATGTCGGCGAGCCCGCCATAGCGCTTGCCGTCGATCCACACGCGGCCGGAGGAATCGCGCGCAGTGATCTCGATCTCCAGGCGCTTGCCGGTGGATTCGATGATGCGGCCATCCACCTCGACGTCGACGAACTCGACGTTCTCCGGCGCGACGCGCACCGCGCCCCACTGCGCGCTGCCCTCGAGCGTGTCGCGCAGGCGCACGGGGATGAAGCGCGCCTCGGCCTCCCGCAGGTCCGGATAGATGCGCTTCTTCGCCAGCTCGTCGTCGTCGTCGGCGATGTCGTCTGGAATGCCCGGGTCGAAGGTGTGCACCACCACGTCGAGCCGCTGGTCGGCCGGGATGACCTGCACGGCCTGGCGCGCCTCGACGCGCGCCTGCGGGCGGGTCTCCTGGACCACGCAGGCCGACAGCAGCGTCGCGGCCAGGGCCGCGGCAGTCAGGCGGATGGTGAAGGCGAGACGGCGCATGTCAGCCTCCTCTCTGGGTGTTCTCTTTGTAGTCGATGTATTCCTTCCAGAGCTTTTCCTTCAGCTCCGGATCCGTCTCGTTCTCGGCGGCCTTGCGCAGGCGTCGCGCGATGATGTCGTCGTCGTCTCCGGAAGGGATCTCGCGCGCCACCGCGCCGCTGCCGCTGCCGGACGACGCGCCGGCGCCGCTGCCACCGACGCCGGTACCAGTCCCGGTGCCGGCCTGGCCCGGGCCGCCGGCGCCGTCCGGTCCGCCCGCTCCCGAGCCGGTGCCCTCGGAACGCAGGTCGCCGGCCCGGTTGCGCGCCAGCGTGTCGTCGTCGCTGCCGTAGCGATCGAGCGCCTCCTCGCCACCGACCCCGCCGGCGCCACCGGCCGCACGGGCGTCGCGCTGCTGCGCGGTGCGTTCCTGTTCGCGGCGCAGCTGTTCGTCGAATTGCGCCAGCGAGGCGGCAAGCCGCTGGTCGACGGCTGCGCGGTGTTCTTCCGGCGTGGCCGGCGCGTCGGTCTGCGCAGTGCCAGAGGCACCGGTGCCGCCGGGCCCTGTGCCAGCGGCATTGGCAGCGGTTCCTGCGCCGGCGACGGCGCCTGCGCCTGCACCTGCGGCAGCCGCACCGGTACCCGCGGCACCTGCGCCCGCGCCGGCATTCGGGCCCGCGCCGCCCGCCGGAGCGCCCGCGACGGCACCGGCTCCGGTGCCAGAACGGCTGCTGCCCGCGCCGGCGGTAGCACCCGCGCCGGACCCGGTGTCTGTGCCGGCGCCGGCTCCGCTGCCGCTCGCGCCAGCTCCTGCGCCAGCGCCAGCGCCAGCGCCATTCGGCGCATCGCCCGCACCGTTATTGCCCTGTGCTCCGGCGCCGCCGCCAGCCGCCGTGCCGCCACCCGCGGCCGCGGCCGCGGCATCACCCGAGGATCCGTCGCCCGCCTGGTTCGTGCCGGCCTTGCCCCGCCCGCCGGATGTCCCGCCGGACGCCGCGTCGCCGCCCTCCCCGGCACCCTCTCCATCGGCATCGCTACGGGACGCGCTGCCGTCGGCGCCCGCGCCCCCGGGCATGGCCGAGCCGGACGCGCCGCCGCCGGCGCCACCGGCGCTGGGCCCGGCATCCGGCATCCCGCCTCCGGCGTCTGCGCCGCCCGCGCTGCCGCCGCCGGACGATCCGCCACCGGCGCTGCCACCTCCAGCCGAGCCGCCGCCAGCACTGCCGCCGCCCGAGGACCCACCGCCCGAGCTGCCACCGCCCGAACTGCCCCCGCCGGACGATCCGCCCCCGGAGCTGCCGCCACCGGAACTGCCGCCGTCAGATCCGCCCGAAGGCTCGCCACCACCCGGAATGGGCGGCGGCGTGACGCAGGCCACCAGCAGCGTTGCAACCATCAAGGCCAGCAGTTGTTTCATGTTCAGCCCGCGGGCGACCCGCCCTCCAGGAATGCGCGCAGCTGGTCGCCGAGCCGGAAGCAGGCCGTGCTCTGCGTGTGCGCGATGAATGGCAGCGGGACGACCGCCCCGACCACCGCCGAAGTTCCGGTCACGTTGGTGCCCACCGAGCCCACGGATTGCGCCTGCTTCAGGTCCCACACCGTGGCCTCGTAGTCGGATTCCTTTTCCCACCAGCCGAAGCCGATGCAGCCGGCCATGCCCGGCGCGGCGCCGCAGGCGAGGCTGCCGCCGCCGTCGGTCTTGCGGGTGCCGCCGTCGAGCCAGACGATGTAGCGCACGCCGGTGGCCGCCACGCGCTCGCTGACGCCGGGCTGGGCCAGCACGCTCTCGAGGCCCTGCGCCCGCGACGGCACGGTGCCCGGCTCGAACCACGGAAACAGCTTGTCGGTGAACTCCTCGTTCGGGTGCACCTTGATGGCCTTCTTGCGCCGGCCCGCGATGCGGTCGCCGATGCAGTCGAGGAATTCAGCTTCGGCGCCGGCGCCTTCGATCTGCGGCTTGGCCAGCACCACCACCGACTCGGTGGCTTCGATGCGCGTTTCGCGTTCGCGGGATTCATCGATCTGGGCCCGCATGCAGCCGGCGAGCGGCAGCGCGGCCGCCGCGATGAGAACAAGCCTGGTGTTCATGCTCGCGACACCCCGTCGAAACTAGCGCGGAAGGCATTGTACGCCGAATAGTTCACGCTGTTGCCCGGCTGCCTGGGCAGCCTGCGACCTCCTGGACTCCTACAGAAAACACTCCGCCGCTGAACGAAGGCTGAATGCCCGTGGCCGATCAGTGCCGGTCGCGTCGCCGCGCGCGTGCCTCGAGGAAGTCGTCTTTCATCTGCACGCCCCTGGCCTTCATCCAGGCGAGCCAGATACGTGGGCGCTCGAACTCCAGACTCAAGAGGGCAAGGCCCAGTGCGATGGTCACCAGCCCGGGACCCGGCAGCACCAGCATGCAGGCCCCGGCCAGGATCACCACGCCGCCGGCGAGCGCGATCAGCATCCGCTTGCCCAGCCGCAGCAGATGGATGAGCAGCCCGGGCCGGGAGACCGGCCGGGGCGCTTCCGGATGTGGCGTGAGATCAGCGTCCAAGGAAGATGCGATAGGCGGGATTGGCCGTTTCTTCCACATAGGGATAGCGTAATTCGTCCAGGTGCAGGCGCAGGTCGTCGCGCTCGGCCGGCGGCACCTGCACGCCCGCGAGCACGCGGCCGGTGTCGGCGCCGTGGTTGCGATAGTGGAACAGGCTGATGTTCCAGCGCGAGCCCACCGCCTCGAGGAAGCGCAGCAGCGCGCCGGGACGCTCCGGGAACTCGAAGCGGAACAGGCATTCATCGGCCAGCCGCGACTGCCCGCCGACCATGTAGCGCACGTGCAGCTTGGCCATCTCGTTGTCGGTCATGTCGACCACGCCATAGCCGGCCTGGCGAAGCAGCTCGATGATCCCGGTGTGGCCCGCGCGCCCGCCGGTGACATTGATGCCGACGAAGATCTGCGCGCGCTCGCGGCCCTGCTCGCGATAGTTGAACTCGGTGATGTTGCGCGCGCCGAGCACGCGGCAGAACTGCAGGAAGCTGCCCTGCTGCTCGGGGATCTCCACCGCCAGCAGCATCTCGCGGCCGGCGCCGAGGTCGGCGCGCTCGGCGATGTAGCGCAGGCGGTCGAAGTTCACGTTCGCGCCGCTGTTCACCGCCACGAGGCGACGTCCATGCCAGTTCTCGCGCGCCACGTATTTCTTCATGCCGGCAACGCCCAGCGCGCCGGAGGGCTCCGGCACCGCGCGGGTGTCCTCGAAGATGTCCTGGATGGCCGCGCACATCTCGTCGGTGGAGACCAGCACCACCTCGTCGACGAACTGGCGCGCGAGGCGGAAGGTCTCTTCGCCGACGCGGCGCACCGCGACGCCATCGGCGAACAGTCCCACGTGGTCGAGCGTGACGCGGCTGCCCGCGCGCAGCGATTCGTACATCGCGGCGGCGTCCTCCGGTTCCACGCCGATGATGCGCGTGCGCGGGAACAGGGCCTTCACATACGCCGCCATGCCGGCAATCAGTCCGCCACCGCCGACGGCGACGAAGATGGCATCGATCCCGCCCTCCGCCTGGCGCAGGATTTCCATCGCCACCGTGCCCTGGCCGGCGATGACGTCGGGGTCGTCGAAGGGATGCACGAACACCAGCTGGCGCTCGGCGGCGAGCTTCTGCGCATGCTCGTAGGCTGCATCGAAGACCTCGCCATGCATCACCACGTCCGCGCCCAGCGCGGCCACGGCCTCGATCTTGATCGGCGGCGTGGTCACCGGCATCACGATCGTGGCGGCGATGCCGCGGCGGCGCGCGGCCAGCGCCACGCCCTGCGCGTGGTTGCCCGCCGAGGCGCAGATCACGCCGCGCGCGGCGGCGGTCGCGGACAGGTTCGCGATCTTGTTGTAGGCGCCGCGCAGCTTGAACGAGAACACCGGCTGCATGTCCTCGCGCTTGAGCAGCACCTCCGCGCCGAGCCTTGCCGACAGGCGCGGCATGCGGTCGAGCGGGGACTCGATGGCCACGTCATAGACGCGCGCCTTGAGGATGCGCTCGACGTAGGAGTCGTCCATCAGCGCGTCTCGTAGCGGAAATGGGTCTTGCCGACGGTGACGATGTCACCGTCCTGCAGCAGCTGGCGGCCGACACGATGGCCATTCACGGCGATGCCGTTGGTGCTGTTGAGGTCTTCGATGATGCAATGCTCGCTGCTGGTGAGCAGCACGGCATGGTGGCGGCTCACGAAGGTGGTGTTGACCTGGATGTCGTTGTCGGGCGTGCGGCCGATCGTGGTGTGGCGGCCCAGCGGATAGACGAACTCGGTGCCCGCTTCCTCGCGCACCAGCACGCGCAGGCTGCTGCCGATCGGCAGCTGCCGCGGCGGCATGCCATCGTGCCCGTCCTGCGTCGCGCCGGCGCGCGCCGCCTCGAGCGCGCTGTTCAGGCGGGCGAGGTTCTCGTCCTGCGCGCGCGCGCGGGCTGCGGCGTGGGCACGCTCGGACTCGAGCACGGCCTCCAGCTCGTTGAACCGCGCCTGCCAGTCGATGCGCGCCAGCGGATCGCCGGCCGTCGGCGCCGGCGCCGGCGCCGGCGCGGCCACGGTGCTCGCGGCGGGCGCTGCGGTGGGTGCCGGAGGGTGCGCGGAATCGCGCGCGGCCTCGGCCTCCCCGATCATCGCCTCATACACGCCGATGCGCGCCTGCACGGTGCTGAGGGCTTCATGCAGCTGGCGGTTCTGCCGTTGCAGCGCCTCAAGTCCCGAAGCATCGCGGGAGGAATCGTGGCTGCCCGCTGACGCATTGGATGCCACCACCGGACCCGCCGCCGGCGCCGGTGACCTGCCAGGCTGCGCTGGTGCAGCCGTGCGCGCGGCGGCCACCTGTGCCTCGAGCGCCGCGCCCCGCTGCTCGAGTTGCCGGCAGCGCCGGTTTGCCTGCGCCAGCTCCGCCTCCAGGTCCGCGACGCGCTCGATGGCCTCGTGCAGATGCCGCTCCTGCGCGCGCAGCGTCTCGGCGAGATCCGCGACTGCCACCGGTCGCGCGACGACGGGCGCGAGGCTCTGGACCTGGAAGGTGTCGGTGGCCGTGAATGCCGGCGCCTGCGGCGGTTCCGGCACCGCCGCGCGCGGCCGCACGCGCACCGCTTCCGGCTCCGGCGGCAGCCCGGCCGCCTCGATCTCCTCGGCGCGCAGCGACAGCAGCGGCAGCGTGTCGGTGCTCTCGTGTTCGCTGTCGCGGCCGGCCGGACCCTGCGGCGTCTTGCTCATGCGTCAGGGGGCGAGCAGGTCCACCAGGCGCGAGGGGGTGGCGGCGTCGCCAGTGAGCGCGGTGACCTTGGTGCCGCCCTGCACGCCCGGCGCGTCAATGACGACGATGCGTCGCAGGGCCGCGCCGCGCTGCTCGAGCAGCCGCAACGCGCCGGCCGCGGCTTCGCCGCCGCGGACCACCAGGTCGATCGAGCGGATGCGCATGTTGTCGAGGAAGTCGCCGACCACGTGCACCGCGGCCTCGGCGGTCGCGACGCCGGGCGCCGGGTCGGTGCCACCGGTGCCGGGCAGGTCGAGGGCATACACGGAACGGCGCGCGCCCAGTTGCTGCATCGCCGGCACGAACACGGCGCCGGTCTCGCCCGCGCCATGCAGGCAGACCACCGAGGTCAGCTCGTCGAAGCCGCCGCCCGGCGGAATCGCGTTGTGGACATGCAGCTGCCCGTAACGGCAGTCGTAATAGGCACGACGCAGCCGCGGCTGCGGCGCAGGGTCCTGGGGATTGCCGGAGCGGGCCATGGCGGTGCGGACGGCCCGGGCGTCAGAACATCTCGGCGCCGGGCTTCTCGACCGCAACCGGGGCCTGGCGGCCGCGGATGTGATCGCCCGTGATCATCGCGTCATAGCCGGCGCCCGGCGGCACCATCGGATAGACGCCGGCATCCGGATCGATCATCACCTCGAGGAAGGCCGGGCCGTCGAACTCCAGCCATTCCTTGATCACGCGCGGCACGTCGGCCTTGCTGGCCAGGC
>CAZWDR010000034.1:0-24318 GCA_964632365.1 uncultured Steroidobacteraceae bacterium | reverse complement strand
GCTTCCAGACCGGATCCTCATGCTTCTTCGCGTCGAGCGCGAAACCGATGGTGGGCGTGTGCGAGGTGGCGATCCCACCGATGATCCTGGCCATTTCTTCGAGTTACCTTGCGTGGACTGAAAAAACCTGTGGCGCCTTACCGGCCCTCGGCCTGGCGACGCACTTCTTCGCCGACGGCGCGCTGGTCCTGGTTGCGGGACGATCGCAGGCCGAAGAAGCCCTCTTTCGTCTCGGCGGAAACGACGTAGCCGCCTTCGGTGCCATCGCGGAACGGCGCGGCGTTCACGGTGATCTGCTCACCGACCTTCACCATGCCCTTGCGGTAGCCGCCGCGGTACATGTTGTTGGTGCTGTGACCCTCGAAGCGCACTTCGCGCTTGCCCTTCTCGTCGTTCAGCTCGACGACCAGGCGCATGTGCGGGTTGATGGCGGCGAAGTCCTTCACCGTGCCGGTGTAGGACACCTGCCGGGTGAAATCGAACTGCACGGCCGAGTGGTGGGCGACGGCCACGCCGGCGACCAGCGCCGCGGCGGCCAGGGTCAGGGTGCGGAAAAGCTTGTTCATGTGTGGATCCTTGGGAGAACAGCCAGATCAGGGATTGAAGGGGTCGGCGACGCCGGCTTCCTTCGCGCGCTCGGCGATGCGGTCGAGCCACATCTCTTCCGGGCACTCGTAGGGCAGCAGGCGGCCATTCGGCACCTCGGCCCAGCGCTTGGTCTGCACCACCGGCGCGGTGTAGAACTTCGGATCGGTCATCGTCATCTCGACCTTCAGGATGCGGCGACCCTGGGCATCCTTGCCATCGAGCTGGTAGCGCTCGACGACCTTTGCGTCTTCGGAGTGCGGGGTGCGCTGGTCGACCTGGTCGACGAGGTTGTCGGTCTCGACCACGAGCACGTCACCTTCCCAGCGGCCGGTGGAGTAGCCGTTGCGGCCCGGGATGCGGTCTTCGGGCTTGGCATTGCGGTCGCCGAAGTACACGCGACGCACCTCGGTGTGCGCCTCATAGATGATCGTGATCTGCTCGGGCCGCTGGATGATCTCCATCGGGTAGGCGCCGGAACCGAGCATCGAGCCCGGCATGCCGGTGCCCACGCACCAGCGGCCGGGCGAGTCGTCGGTGCCATTGGTGAGCTTGTTGTAGGCGTCGACACGGGCGCGTGCATAGGGCGTGAGCGGCAATGGGCCCGCGGCGGGCGCGCTGGTGCCGCCGCTTGAAGGGCCGGCCGTGGTCCACACCCCGGTCAGGTCAGGCGGCGCGGCGGCCGCGGCGACGGCTGCGCCATAGACCAGCGCAGCCAGGATCCCCGCGCTGCGGGTCGCGATGTTCAGATGCCCCATTGTCCATCCCCCGTTATTCTCGGTGCAGGCCCATTCAGGAAGCGTAGGCTGGCCCCTCCGGGCTGTCAAAACGTGCCCGGGGCAACCTTCGCGTCGCCAAGCATAATGGCATCATGCTGCCCACATTGTATGTCCCGCACGGCGGTGGCCCCTGCTTCTTCATGGAAGACCCGCAGGGCATCTGGACGCGCATGGGCGGGTTCCTTCGCCACCTGCCCGCTTCGCTGCCCGAACGACCGCGCGCGATCCTGATCGTCTCGGGTCACTGGGAGACGCGCGGGCTTGCCGTCACCGGCGCGGCGCGACCGCCACTGGTCTTCGACTACTACGGCTTTCCCCCACATACCTACCAGCTCCGCTATGACGTGCCAGGCGCGCCGGAACTCGCGGACCAGGTGGCGGCACTGCTGCGCGCCGCCGGATTCGCGGCCTCGGTCGATCCGGTGCGCGGCCTCGACCATGGCGTGTTCGTGCCGCTGAAGGTGGTCTTCCCGGATGCCGATGTGCCGGTGGTGGAGCTGTCGCTGGACGCGGGACTCGACGCCGCGCATCACCTCGCCGTGGGGCGGGCGCTGGCGCCACTGCGCGCGCAGGGCGTGCTGGTGATGGGCGCCGGCATGAGCTTCCACAACCTGCGCGCGATGGGCGACCCGCGTCTCGAAGCGCCTTCTGCCCAGTTCGATGCGTGGCTGCAGCAGGCGGCCTGTGCGCCTGCTGCGCAACGCGCGGCGCTGCTCGCGGACTGGCAGCAGGCACCGCATGCCCGTCTCGCGCATCCCCGCCACGAGCACCTGCTGCCGCTGATGGTCGCGGCGGGTGCCTCCGACCAGCCCGGACGCGTCATCTACCGCGAAAAGGTGCTCGGCAGCTGGATCTCCGGGTTCGCGTTCGACTGAGCGCGTGACGTGCCTCAGCGCAGCAGCGCCACGAGCACCGGGGTGGCGAGCACGTTCAGCACGCCGGTGAGCACCATGCTGAGGCCGGCGATGGCCCCTTCACGTTCGCCTTCCTGCAGCGCCCGCGCGGTGCCGATGGCATGGGCCGCCACGCCATAGGCGGCGCCGCGGGACAGCGCGGTGCGCGCGCCGATGCGCGTCAGCATCAGGTCGCCGGCCAGCGCGCCGAACAGGCCGGTCACCACCACGAACACCGCCGTGAGACCCGGAACGCCGCCGAGATCCGCCGACACCTCCATCGCGAACGGCGTGCTGATCGATCGCGGGATCAGGCTCAGCATCAGCGCGCGATCAAGGCCGACCAGTGTCGCCAGCGCCCAGCTCGAGGCCACCGCCGCGATGCTGCCGGCGATCATGGCCACCAGCAGCACCAGCCAGTACTCGCGCACCAGCGCGCGCTGCTGCCACACCGGCACGGCGAATGCCACTGTCGCCGGCCCCAGCATCCAGACCAGCCAGCCGGTGCCCGCGATGTACTGCGCATAGCGCGTGCCGGTCACGATGATCACCAGCCCGACCACCAGCGGCGTGACCAGGATCGGCGCGAGCCACGGACGCGGCCAGCGGGCGTGCACGCGCCGCGCGGCCCAGAACACCAGCAGCGTCAGCAGCGACCAGGGGATGACCGCGGCCAGCGTTGCCGTTTCAGGCATCGCGCGGCGCCTTCCAGCGGATCACCAGGCACACCACCCGTGCCGTCACCGCCATCACGATCGCGCTGCCGGCGAAGAGCACGCACAGCACCTTCAGGCCGTCGACACCGAGGAAACGGGGATGATCGAGGATGGCCAGCGCGGCCGGCACGAACAGCACCAGCATGCGTGAAAGCAGCCAGTCGGCGCCGGTCGCGATGTGCGATTCGCGCAGCGCACCGCTCGCAAGGAGCGCCAGCAACAGCGCGAAGCCGGCGATGCTGCCGGGAAACGGCAGGCCCGACGCGCGCACCAGCAGGTCGCCCGCCCACCACAGCGCGAGCAGAAGTCCGATCTGCAGCGCCCCGCCGGGCAGCATGCGCCAGGTGGACGCCCGGACCATCGATCAGGCCAGGGGCATGCCGGTGATCACGCGATGCAGTCCTGCGAAGAAGGCGGCGTACACCGCCGGGCCAGGCACCACGGCGATCACGTCGTTGCGCAGCATCGGCGCGACCGGATGCACGCCGAAGAACAGCGGCATTCCCGCCCGCATCGGCAACGCGCGCATCGCCTATGCCCTCTGCATGTCCCCGTCGATGGGAACCAGTTGCCCGGAGATCGACTTCGCCGCGTCGGATGCGAGGAAGACGGCCAGCTGCGCGATGTCGGCCGGATCCACCAGTTCCTTCAGCGACTGGTTGGCGAGGCCAAGGCGCTTCTCCTCATCGATGCTGCGGCCGGACAGCTGCGCCCGGCCGGCGAAGACGCGATCAGCACGTTCGCCGGCCACCGCGCCGGGCGCGATGGCGTTGGCGCGGATGCCGTACTGCCCCAGCTCCAGTGCCAGCGTCTTGGTGAACCCCACCAGCGCCCACTTGGTGGCGGAGTATGCGACGCGGTTGGCGTAGCCGAACCGGCCGGCCGCCGATGACATGTTGAGGATGCAGCCGCCCTGCGCGGCGATCAGGTGCGGGATGGCGTGGCGCGCCACATCGAAGGCCCCGGTCAGGTTGACGCGCAGCACGGCATCCCAGTCCGAGGGATCCAGCTCATGCACCGGTGTGGTCGGACCGCCGATGCCGGCGTTGTTCACCAGCACGTCGAGGCCGCCCAGCGCGCCGGCGGCCTCGGCCACCATTGCGGCCACCGCCGCGCGGTCACCCACGTCGCAGCGGCGCCCCTGCAGGCCGGGCATCGCAGCGGTGGCCCGCTGCAGCGCCGCCTCGTCGATGTCGCAGATGAAGACGCGCGCGCCAGCCGCATGGAAGGCGCGCGTGATGGCAAGGCCGATGCCGCCGGCACCGGCAGTGATGAGGACGCGTGACATGCGCGCAGTCTAACTGCAGCGGGCGCCAGCCGGCGCGGCGCGACGAGGTTCGCGCGCGAACCGGAAACGCCGGTGCTACCGCCCCGCGAGACGGCGCACGGTCTGCACCTTGACCGGGTCGGCCAGCATCTGCCCCTGCATCACCGGGTTGCGTGCCTGCGCACTGCGCGGCAGCTCGAGCATCGCGCGCACCACATCCATGCCCTGCACCACCCGGCCGAACACGGCGTAACCCGGATCGCCATCCGGCTTGCCATCCATCGAGACCAGATCGCCGACGACGATGAAGAAATCCGCCACCGCAGTGCCGGGATTCTCGCGCGCCATCGAGATCGCGCCATCCACATGCGACAGACCGGTCTGCTGCGGCGACTCGTGCGCGATGGGCTTGTAGACTTTCTTCGGATCGCCCTGCAGGCCACCCTGCACGATGGCGTAGCGCCCGTCCTCGCTGACCTTGTGCGCGCGATAGAAACTCATGCCGTCGAAGCGCTTGCTGTCGACATAGCGCAGGAAGTTCGCGGCCGTGACCGGTGCGCGCTCGACCTCCAGCGCGAGGTGGATCTCGCCCAGCGCCGTCGTCATCACGACGGTGGTGGTGACCGGGGCCGGGGGCGCTTCGGGTGGCGGATTCGGTGACGGTGCCAGTGACGGTTCCAGTGACGGTGCCGCTGCCGGCGCAGGTGCGGGTGGGTCTGCGGATGCGGCGTGCTCCTGCGCGCCGGCCAGCCCGCTCATCAGCATCGTCGCGAGCAGCGGCAGCAGGCCGGGGAGTCGGATGCGCGTCATGGAGGCATCGTATGATCCTCCGGCAGCGAATGCCAACGGCGCGCCATGCGCACACTGCTGGTCCAGCGCGCTGCCGCCGGAACGAAGGTCGGACGGCCCCCTTGGTCAACCCTGCACGATGACCCCGTGCGTCCGGTTCCCCAACCGGGTCGTTGAGTCATCGGTCGTAGGAATGCGCTGACCCGGACTGCGGGCCCGCTGCTGATGGCCGCGCGCCTGCGACCCACCCATTGTGGCTGCATTCCAGCCCTTCTCGAGGAGTCGACCATGCAGCAACAATCCCAGGATCGTATCGCCCAGCTCGCCTATGAGCTCTGGCAGCAGCGCGGCTGCCCGCAGGGTTCCCCCGACGTCGACTGGGAGCAGGCCTGCCGCATGCTCGAGTCCGCTTCCATGCCGGACAACGAGGTGCTGTCGGTGCCGCCCCCGGTGTCGGCCGCCGGCGATGGCGCCGTGGGCAATGGGGTGGACGATGTGCCGTCGGCCAGCACCGCGGCCAGCGGCAGCAATGCGCTGGATGATGTGCCGTCGCCCGGTGGCGCGGCGAGTGGCGCAACCAGTGGCACGGATCGCGCCGAGGCCACGCAGGTCGCCGCCGCGCCCCGCGGCATTCCTCCCAATGCGCCGCGGACCCGTGGCAAAGGCCGCTCGCAGCGCCGCTCAGCGATCTGATTCGCGGTCCAGCGTCCAGCAGTGCGGCAACCTGGGCGACCCTCCGGCCTGCGCGATGCATCCACGCGGGGTATGCGGCGCGTAGCCGTCGAATACCTCGCCGATGCTCCCGAGGCCGGCCACCTGCAGGTGCGCAGGAAATGCGGCGAGCACCGCGCGCGGCGGTCGCCATCGGCTTCAGGCAGGCATTGACTCAGGCGCCGGGCATCAGGCGGTGTCGTCCACCCGCACCAGCACGCAGCAGGGCAACGCCGTGAAAAGTTCCGCCGCGGCCAGCGATGCACCCTCACCGGATGCGACGACCTCGTGCACGTGCCCGGTGAACACATCGCGGTAGCGTCCGGTCGGGACCTTCGGCGGCAGCAGCACCGCGGTGTCTTCCCACGCCGCCTCGCCCAGCGGCGTCTGCACCGCGCCCTGCGACAGCGTGGCTGCCCAGCGCGACACCACACTGATCACCGCGGCATCGCCGGCGAGGCGCGCGAACGCACAGACATGTTCACTGCGTGTTCCACGCGTGCCCAGCGCCAGGTATTCACCCTGGAACACGGCGGGAGTCGCCGTGCGCAGCCGCAACAGGCGACTGGTGACGAACAGCTTGATCCGGCCGTCCTGCCAGCTGGCGCGAAGCTGCTCGATCACCGCCTCGGCCGGCTCGCGCGCCAGCATCGCATCGAGCGCGTCGAGCTGGGCGGCGTGCGCCGCAAGGTCCACGGGCCGGCGGTTGTCCGGATCGACGAGCGCGAGCAAGGGCCGCTCAGTGCCTTGATAGAGGTCCGGGATGCCGGGCGCGGTGAGCTTCAAGGTCACCGCACTGAGTGAGTTCAGCATGCCGAAGAACACAACCGGATCGATGACGGCGCGGAAGTAGCGCTCGAACCCCGACGCGCCCTGCTCGGGCAACATCGTGCTCACCAGTTCGCGCAGCCTCGCTTCGGCTTCCTCGTCCGGGTCGAGCCACGAGGTGTCTTCCTTCGCCTCGCGGGCCGCCTTCAGCGAGTATTCGCACAGCCGCGTCCGCAGGCTTTCCGCGTCCACGCTGGCCGGGTCCGCCGGCCAGATGCCCAGCAGCGCCTGCAGCAGGATGTACTCCTGCACCACCTCGGGCGCGCCGGTGGCGCGGCGTCCGCGCTTGAGCCGGCGCCAGCGTCCGAGCGACTGCGCCCATTCAGGGGCGATCTCGCTCAGCACGCACAGGCGCCAGCGTGCATCCTCGCTGCGCTTGCTGTCATGGGTCGAGGTGGAAAGCATCGCGCAGGGCCAGTCGCGTGCGCGCTCCTCGTTGGCCCGATGCAGCAGCTCGGTCGACACCGCACCGGCATCCGGGTCCCCACCGACCTCGTTCATCGGCAGGTAGCGCGCGAAGCGGTAGAACGCGGTGTCCTCGACACCCTTGGCCATCACCGGCGAGGTGACCTGCTGGAACTTCTGCGTGAACTCCAACGCGGCGGCCGCGCGCTGCGGGTCCCCTTCCAGTGCGCCCAGCAGCACCCGCTCGAGGAACTCCAGCGCGCGGTGCGCACCATGCTTGCGGCTGTACGCGGCACCGATGGCACGGTGCACGTTCTGCACATCCTCGGGGCTCATGTGGCCTGGCGTGATGTAGGTGCGATAGACCGGAAAGCTCGCGATCACCTCGACGATCGCCGCCCGCAGGTCGAACAGCGTGAAGTCCGTGGTGTTGCGGTGGCGCTGTGCCAGGCGGTCCAGGCGCGCAGCCAGATTGCTGATCTCGGCCGCAAGCGAGGTCTGCATCACCTGCTTCTTGCTGTGGTAGACGATTTCCCCGTAGGGCACCGTGCCGCCGACATGACGCCGCCAGGTGCGGTCCAGCTCCGCAATGCCGGCGCCGTTGGACAGCCACCCGGTCACCAGCGCGCCAAATTCGTAGCCAGTGGTGCCATCGACGCACCAGTCGCTGCGCAGCCGCTCGCCGAGGCCGAGGATCTTCTCGACCACGATCCACGGCCGGCGCTGGTCAGCCTCCTGCGTCAGCACATCACGCAGGCGGCGGAAATACTCCGCCGGGTCGTACAGGCCGTCGGCATGGTCCACACGCACGCCATCGATCAGGCGCGCATGCCACAGCTCGCGCAGCAGGCTGTGCGAACGCTGGAACACCTCCGGATCTTCCATGCGCACCGCAGCCAGTTCGTTCACGTCGAAGAAACGGCGATAGTTGATTTCCTCGCCCGACACGCGCCAGAACGCCAGCCGGTACGGCTGTGCCTGCAGCAGTTCCTCGAGCAGCTCTGGATCCGGAGACGGCGGGTTGATGCGCTCGAGCGCGGCCTCGATCAGCCGCAGGATGCCCGGCTCCCGCTGGCACAGTCGCGCCAGGCGACGCTGGTTCACCTGCCGGTCGCGGTCGCGGACCTGCAGCACCTCCGGTTCCGCAGCCAGTGGCGGCGGCAGCGCCGCAAACAGGTCAAGCAGGCTCGCCAGCTCCTGGGCGGCGTCGACCTCGAGGTGGGCCCGGCGCGAATGGCGCTCGGCAGCGCGCAGGATGCATGGATAGCTGCGCGGCTCGACCGGCAGCAGGTGGTCGAAATACTTCACATGGAAGGTGCCCGCCTCGGCTCGGAACACCAGGCCGATCTCGCCGCGCTCGATCACCTCGCCCAGCGGCGCGCCCAGGATGGGAACGAGCAGGCGGTTGCGCATCGTCTGGCGCGCCGGCGTCCAGTCGATGTCGAAATAGCAGGCGAAGCGGGAGGCCGGACCGTTTTCGAGCACGTCCATCCACAGCGCGTTCTCGACGCCGAGCACCGCCATGTGGTTGGGCACGATGTCGAGGACGACCCCCATGCCAAGCTTGCGCGCGGCGGCGACCAGCGACTCGAAGCCTTCGCGATCGCCAAGGTCCGGATCGATGCGTCCATGGTCGATCACGTCATAGCCGTGCGTGCTGCCCGCGCGGCTGTGGAAGATCGGCGACAGATACAGATGGGTGATGCCGAGGCTGTGCAGGTAGGGCAGCGCCCGCTGCACGTCGGCGAAGCCGAACCGGGCGTGCAGCTGGATGCGGTAGGTGGCCTGCAGCACGTCAGCCTGCCGGTTCCGGATGCGCCTCTCCGGCCGGTTCCAGGACCAGCAGCGCCAGCGAGCGCGCGCGCAGGGCGTAGGGCTCGCCGTGCGCAAGGGTCGCTTCCGTGTCCGGATCGTGCGTGTCCAGCAGCAGGCGCCAGTGGCCCGGGATCTGCGGCAGCACGAACTGCAGGTCGCCATCGTGCGCGTTGAGCATCAGCATCAGCGTCGCGGGGGTGCCGGGGACCAGGCGTGAGTCGAGCACCACGCCCAGGCAGCGGTGGCCCGGATCTTCCCAATCCGCGGTGGTCAGCTCGGAACCATCGAGGTTGAACCACGCGACGTCGCGGATGCCGCGCTCGTCATCGCGGGAGGTGCCCAGGAAGCGCGGCTGGCGCACCGGCGCGTACTGCTGGCGCAGCGCAATCACGCGCTGCGTGAAATTGCGCAGCGCCTGACCCTCGGCACCGACGGCGGCCCAGTCGATCCAGCTGATCTCGTTGTCCTGGGCATAGGCATTGTTGTTGCCACGCTGGCTGTGGCCCACTTCATCGCCGGCCAGCAGCATCGGGGTGCCCTGCGACAGCAGCAGCGTGGCAAGCATGTTGCGCTTCTGCTTCTCGCGCAGCGCAATGATCGCGGGGTCGTCGGTCGGCCCCTCCGCGCCATGGTTCCACGAATTGTTGTCGTCGGTGCCGTCGCGGTTGTCCTCGCCATTGGCCTCGTTGTGCTTGCCGTTGTAGGAAACAAGATCGTGCAGCGTGAAGCCATCATGCGCGCAGACGAAATTCACGCAGGCCCAGGGCCGGCGGCTGCGCCGGTTGAACAGCTCCGGGGTCGCGCACAGGCGCGAGGCCAGGTGTCCGCGCTGGCCGAAATCACCGCGCCAGAAGGCGCGCACGGTGTCGCGGAACTTGTCGTTCCATTCCGCCCAGCCCGGCGGGAAGTTGCCCACCTGGTAGCCGCCCGGACCCACATCCCAGGGCTCGGCGATCAGCTTCACGCGCGACAGCACCGGATCCTGCCGGCAGACATCGAGGAATCCGGAGCGCTCGGTGAATCCATCGGGGCGCCGCGCGAGGATGGTGGCGAGGTCGAAGCGGAATCCATCCACCCCCATCTCAGTCACCCAGTAGCGCAGGCTGTCGGCGATCATCTGCACGACGCGCGGATTGGAGGCATCCAGCACGTTGCCGGTACCGGTGTCGTTGATGTAATAGCGGGCGTTCTTCTGCAGGCGGTAGTAGGCCCGGTTGTCGATGCCCTTGAACGACAGCGTGGGACCGAGCTCGTTGCCTTCGGCGGTGTGGTTGTACACCACGTCCATGATCACTTCGATGCCGGCCTCGTGAAAGCGCCGCACCATCGCACGGAATTCGCCGATCTCGCCGGAGGACAGATATCGCGGCATCGGCGCAAAGAAGCCGATGCTGTTGTATCCCCAGTAGTTGCGCAGGCCCTTGTCGACCAGATAACCGTCATCGACGAAGGCGTGGATGGGCAGCAGCTCCACCGCCGTGATGCCGAGGCGCTGCAGCGACGCAATCACCTCGTCGGAGGCGAGGCCCGCAAAGGTGCCGCGCATCGACGAGGGCACGTCGGGGTGCAACTTCGTGTAGCCGCGCACATGCAGCTCATAGATGACGGTGCGGTTCCACGGCGTGCGCGGGCCGGCCACCGCGTCGGGTGCGGCCGCGAATGGATCGACCACCGCGCAGCGGGGCACCAGCGGCGCACTGTCGCGCAGGTCGAAGGACAGGTCGCCATGTCGATGGCCGAGCTCGTAGCCGAAGATCTCCGGGCCCCATTTCAGCGGTCCGACCAGCTTGCGCGCATAAGGGTCGAGCAGCAGCTTGTTCGGGTTGAAGCGCAACCCGTGACGCGGCTCGTACGGACCGTAGACGCGATAGCCGTAGAGGAGTCCGGGCCGCCCCTCGGGCAGATAGCCATGCCAGATCTCGTCGGTGCGCTCGCGCAGCTGGATGCGATCGACCTCCCGCTCGCCGCGGGTATCGAACAGGCACAGCTCCACATGCGTGGCATGCGCGGAGAACAGCGCGAAGTTGACGCCACGCCCGTCCCAGGTGGCGCCCAGCGGACCCGGATCGCCGTCCTCGAGGAAACGCGAGCGCCGCCCGGGAAGCTGCGGCGTGATGACCGGCCGCACCCGCCGCCGTGAGCGCGAGGCGGGGCGCCCGGTCTGCTGATTGCCGTCCATCATGCGCACGTCACATGACGTGCGGACGGGCGCGCATCAGCGGGGCGTTCATCCCCTGCGCCATGCGCACGCCGGACCACACGGACCCATAGGCCGCATGCACGGCATCGCGCGCCCGGGGCGACAGCACCCCACTCTTCAGCGCCCGCTCGTAACGCGAGCGCAGGAAGCTCTCGCCGCGCGCCACTTCGTGCATGGCCGTGGTATCGCCCGAAGACAGCAGCTCACGCAGGTTCAGGAAGACCCGGTGCGCCATGCCCAGACGCGTGCCCTCGTCTGCCGGTTCGCCGCCAAGGGACTCGATCACCTCGGCCAGCCGCTCGGCGATGTTCTGGCGGTCGATCGCGCGGCGCAGGAAGCAGCGCTGCATCGCCCGGTCACTGGTTTCGGCCGCCGCCTCGCGATATCCGGAGATGCTGTCACGCGTCAGCATGAGCAACTGGTTGAGGACATCAACTTCGCGGGTGTCAGCGGGCTGCGGCATCGAGGTGCTCCAGATCCTGTGGGTGGGGGCGCGCGGGTGGAGCAAAGGATAAAGAGTGCCGCCGTGCTGCCCTGCGGTCGGGCCACGCTACAAGTCGTAGGAGCTTGCCGACATGTTGCACCGCAGCCACCACTGGTTGTGAAGAGGTGGCACCGCGCTATCCTCGGAACGGTCTGCAGACCTGAGGCTCCCGCCGCGATGCAAGCTGAAACGCCCCTGTTCCTCGGCGTCCGTGTCGGTACGGTGGGTGCTTGCGTGCTGGTGCTGCTGCTGGTGGCCATCGCCCACTTCGGACTGGACCGTTACGCCGCGCGGCGCGCACGCGAACGCGACGCCAACCCGCCGCCGGTCGATTCGCCGCGTGACCGGTCGCTGCGCCAGACATTGTTTGCGACGCTGCTGCGGCTGGTGCCCCCGCTGGCGCTGATCCTGTGGATCATCGGGCTCCATTTCGCGCTGAGCATCCTGTTCAGCGACATCGACTACCCGGCGGTGTCGCAGTACGGCCTGCCTGCCCTGAATGCCGCGCGCGGCATCGGCATCATCCTCGCACTGGTCTGGCTGCTCTCCCGGGTGGGCCGGACCATCGAGGACCGACTGCAGAAGCTGGCGCTGCGGACCCGCTCGCGAAGCGACGACTTCTTCCTGCCCATCGTCGGCACCGCGGTGCGTCTGCTGCTGCCGCTGCTGGCGATCATCCTGGGCACTTCGACCCTGGCGGTGCCAGCGCGGCTGCAGGTGTTGTTCAGCAATGCCGTGAGCATGCTGCTGGTGGCGGCGATCGCCTATGTGCTCTACCGGATGGTCGATGCCGCGTGCGACCTGCTGCTCGAGCGCTACCGCGTCGATGTGCCGGACAACCGTGAGGCGCGCGCCGTCCACACGCAGGTGACGGTGCTGCGCAAGGTCGCGATCTTCGTGATCGCAGTGTTCGGCTTTGCCGCGATGCTGATGGTGTTCGAGCAGGTGCGCCAGGTGGGCGCGACCATCCTCGCCTCGGCAGGCGTTGCCGGCATCGTCATTGGCTTCGCGGCGCAGCGCAGCCTCGGCGCGTTGCTCGGCGGCTTCCAGCTCGCGCTGACACAGCCGATCCGCCTCGACGACGCGGTGACCGTCGAAGGGGAATTCGGGCGCATCGAGGAGATCACGCTGACCTATGTGGTGGTCAACCTTTGGGACCGGCGTCGTCTGATCGTGCCCGTCACGTATTTCCTGGAGAGCCCTTTCCAGAACTGGTCGCGCAGCACCACCGAACTGCTGTGCACGGTCGAGATATTCGTCGACTACGACATGCCACTGGAGAAGATGCGATCGGAGCTCACCCGCCTGCTGCAGGCCTCGAAGTTCTGGGATGGTCGCGTGAATGTGCTGCAGGTCACCGATGCCCGCGAGCACATGGTGCAGGTGCGCGCGCTGATGAGCGCCAGCAACGCCGGGCTGGCCTCGGACCTGCGCAATGAGGTGCGCGAGGGGCTGCTGCGCATGCTGCAGCGGGAATGCCCGCGCAGCCTGCCGCGTCTGCGCGTGGTCGACCCGGAACGCGCAGCAGCCGCAGACGCACAGCCGCTGACGCGCGATGCGGCGCCCGCGGGCCAGCCCGCCTGATCTTGCTGAACGGAGAGGCACATGAACACCACCTCGCGCGTCGATCGTCCCTGCCCTGACCGGCGGTTCCGGCATGCGGCCCTGCTGCTGGGCTTCGCGCTCGGCGGCTTCTTCGATGGCATCCTGCTGCACCAGGTGCTGCAGTGGCATCACCTGCTCAGCGGCGTGGAGTCCGCCGCAGTCCAGGACCTGCGCGTGCAGGTGCTCGCGGATGGCCTCTTCCACCTGCTGATGTACGTCATCGCGCTGCTGGCATTGTGGCTGCTCTGGACCGCGCGCCGCACCCCGGTGGCGCCGGGCGCAGGCTTCCTGCTCGGCAACGCGCTGGTGGGCTTCGGTGCCTGGCACGTGATCGATGCAGTGGTCTCGCACTGGCTGCTCGGCATCCACCGGATCCGCATGGACTCACCCCAGCCACTGCTGTGGGATCTGCTCTGGTTCGCGGTTTTTGGCGTGGTGCCGCTGCTGCTCGGCCTTGTGCTGCGGCGCCGCCCGCCACATCCGGGCGGCGGGCGGCGCGGCGCGCTGACCGCGAGCGTGCTGCTCACGGTGTCGGCCCTGTCGGGCGGCTATGTGGCCGCGCTGCCACCGGCGGACCTGTCGACCTTCCTGGTGGTGCTGCGGCCCGGCGCTGACGCCGGCACGCTGCTGGATGGGCTGGCCGAGGTCGGCGGCGGAATCGTATGGGCGGACCCCAGCGGATCGGTGTGGACGGTGAAGCTGGATCGGCCTGGCGAGGGCGCGAAGCTGTACCGCCACGGCGCCCTGCTGGTCACCGGTTCGCCGGCCGCGCTGGGCTGCGCGGCATGGACGCAGCCGGCCGGGTAACCGGCGCCGCTCAACCTCGCCGCAGATGTCGCGCGCGCCTGCATTGCCATTGGAGCCTTTCAGCGGGATTCTTGCGCCATGAATGAACGCATCGAACAACTGGAAATCAAGGTGGCCTTCCTCGAACAGGCCAATTCACAACTCGGCGAAGAGCTGTTTCGCCTGCGCCAGGCCATCGAGGCCGTGCAGGGGCAGGTCCACGCGCTGACCGGCCGGTTCGAGGCCGCAAGCCACGCGCCGACCGAATATGCGGCCGAAGAGGAAAAGCCGCCTCACTACTGAGCCCGGCCCTGCCCCGCGCCCGGTCTCAGGCCGGTGCGATCGTGCCGAAACGGCCGCGGTTGAAGTCGTCGATGGCGCGGTGGATCTCCTCCACGCTGTTCATCACGAAGGGGCCATAGCCCACCACCGGCTCATCGATGGGTTCACCGGACAGCCAAAGCACCGTCGCACCGTCGACGGTGTGAATGGCCACCTGCTCGCCGTCCCGCGCCAGGTGCACCAGCTGGCCGGCGCCGGCGGCCGCGCCATTGACGTCGATGGTGCCATGGAGCACTACCAGCGCCAGCGTATGGCCAGCAGTGCCCGGCAGCCGCGCCGTGGTGCCCGCTTCGATGCGCAGGTCCCACACCTGCATCGGCGTGAAGGTCTGCGCCGGGCCGCGATGCCCCTGCAGCTCGCCGGCAATCAGGCGCGCGCGCGACGCGCCATCGGCCAGCGGCACCACCGGAATCTGTGCATCGAGCAAGGTCTGGTAGCGCGCCGGCGTCATCTTGTGGCGGGCTGGCAGGTTCACCCACAGCTGCACCATCTCGATGGTGCCGCCGTGCGCGGAAAATGCGCGCGAGTGGAACTCCTCATGCACGATGCCGCCACCGGCGGTCATCCATTGCACATCACCGGTGCCGATCACGCCGCCGGCGCCGGTGGAGTCCCGATGCTCCAGTTCGCCCTGGTAGACGATGGTGACCGTCTCGAAGCCGCGATGCGGATGTGAACCCACGCCCCGCGGACGGGCAGCCGGCGCGAAGGGCGTCGGCGGTGCATGGTCCAGCAGCAGGAACGGGCTGAGCTCGCGGCCCAGTCCGTCATAGCCGAACAGCGAGCGCACGGGAAAGCCATCTCCTACCCAGTGCGCCGGCGGGGCCGAATGGACGCCAAGGACCTTCTTCATCGCGTACTCCGGTTGCATCCCGTCAGCATTGGGGCGTTCGCCGCGCTTGCCAGTGCCAGCGCAGCTCTGGACAGATAGCACACCGTAATGAGCGCCGGTTTGCCAGACGCGTCGGCGCGCTCCCCATGCATTTTTTTCCGCAAACGTAGGAAGCCCCCCACATCGCGCCGGCACAGCCAGCGGGCACCCGCGGAAGCCTGGCCCGTGGTCAGATGCGCCAATGCCAGAAGGCCCCTCCATCGTCCTGTTGCGCGAGGAAGTGGCGCGGTTCGCCGGCAGGAAGATCATTGCCACGGACGGTGACGGAAAATTCGACAGCGCGCGGCTCGTGGGGCTGAAGATCCGGTCCTTCCGCAGCTGGGGCAAGCACTTCCTGATCGAGCTGCCCGGCATTGCGGTGCGCATCCACTTCCTGCTGTTCGGCAGTTACACCATCGATGCGCGCAAGCCGCGGGCGCCGCGGCTGCGACTGACCCTGCCGGATGGCGAGATCAACTTCTACAGCTGCGCGATCCGGCTCGTCGAAGGGCCACTGGATGCGGTGTATGACTGGCGCGCGGATGTCATGTCGGAGGAATGGGATCCCGCCGCCGCGCGCCGCAAGCTGCGCGCGATGCCCGACGTGCCCGTCTGCGATGCCCTGCTCGACCAGCAGGTCTTCTCCGGGGTCGGCAACATCATCAAGAACGAAGTGCTGTTCCGCATCCGGGTGCATCCGCTCTCGACCGTGGGCGCGCTGCCGGCGCCGAAGCTGCAGGCAATGGTGCGCGAGGCGCGGCGCTACAGCTTCGAGTTCCTGGCATGGAAGCGCCGCAATGTGCTGCGCCGGCACTGGCTGGTGCATCGCCAGAAGCAGTGTCCGGATTGCGGCAGGAAGCTGACACTGGCGGTGCTGGGCAGCACCCGTCGCAACGCGTTCTTCTGCGCCCGCTGCCAGGTGAAATATCCTGCCGTGGCGAAGCGCCGCAAGACCGCGGCGCGGAGCAAGTGACTCGCGGCACGGCTTTGAGGCTATGCTTCTGATGCACCGTCCACCGACCTGATCCACCGACGCTGATCCGCGCATGGACCGACACGCCGCCGATGACGAACGCCACCGCCTGGACAAATGGCTGTGGCAGGTGCGGCTCTTCAAGTCCCGCTCGATTGCCACCGATGCGGTGTCCGGTGGGCGCGTGAAGCTCGACGGCGAGCGCGTCAAGCCGGCGCACCCGGTGCGCGCCGGACAGAAAGTCAGCATCACGCTCGACGACCGCGCGATCGAGCTGGAGGTGCTGGGCCTGCCGAACCGGCGCGGCCCGGCGCCCGAAGCGCAGGCCTGCTACGTGGAGACGGCCGCGAGCGCCGAGCGCTCGGCGCAGCGACGTGAACAGCGCCGGCTCGCCGCGCAGCTGCGGCCCCAGCCAGACCACCGCCCGGACAAGCGCGAGCGGCGGCAGCTCGACCGGTTGCGACGCAACCAGGGTTAGGGAACCGCCCGATTCCGGTCGCGCCGGAACACCACGCTGAGATTGTTGGCCGGCATGTCCACGACATCCTGCAGCGCCAGACCCTGCTGCGCCGCCTGCTCCGCGACGGCCTCGAGGCTGCGCACACCCCATGCCGGATCGCGCCGACGGAGGTCCGCGTCGAAGGCGGCGTTGCCAGGCGCCGTGGGCACACCTGCCCGCAGATAGGGACCATAGAGATACAGCACGCCGCCGGCGCCGAGTATCCGGCCGGCCTCGTCCATCAGTGCGAGCGTCGCGTCCCAGGGGGCGATGTGGATCATGTTGATGCACACGATGGCCGCTACGTCGGACACCGGCCACGGCCGCTCGCGGACGTCCAGGCGCAGCGGCGGCCGGATGTTGGGCAGCGTGGCGGCGTGCGCGCGCGCGGCGATCGATTCCAGATGCGCGGCCTCCGGGTCGCTGGGCTGCCACTGCAGCGTCGGCAGTGCCGCTGCGAAATGCACGACATGCTGGCCGGTGCCGCTGGCGATCTCGAGCACGGTGCCGCTCTCCGGCAGCACGCGGGCGAGCACATCGAGGATCGGCGCCTTGTTGCGTTCCGGCGCCGGATAGGTCATTACTGCGGATACGGGGGATGCGTCCATCTGCAGCATCCTGCCCCGTTGCGGGGAACGCCGCGAGCGTTGCCCACCGCGAGGTGACTGCCATCGGCAGCATCCGGCCATGAAGGCCAGACTCTTGATTGCGATGTACGCGACCCCATGATTTTCACAATCAAGCAGGAGGTAGCGATGAGCGACTCAGACCGCAAGAAGATGCTGGTGGGTCTGGAAGCCGAGTTCCGTCGGTCGTCCACCGCGCTCGCCGTCGCACAGGCCGATTTCGAGAAAGCCTATACGGCGCTGTGGGAGTACATGAACGAGAACACGGAAGGCCCGCAGCGCGTGCTGACGTTCTCGCCCGACATCACGATGCACTGACGCCACAAACCCCCATCCGGTCGCTATGCTTGCGGAAAATTGCCGCTGCACACCAGATGGGGGTTGATGCATGACACGTCTCGCACTGCTGGCCTGCGCATTCGCAGGGATCGTCACCGTTCATGCCGCGGAGCCAGAACCGGCCTCGGTTGAAATGGCGCTGGTCGACCTGCAGGGCCAGAAGCAAGTGCTGGGCACGCTGCCTGGCTCGGTGTTCGCGCCGCGCGTGTCGCCCGACGGCACGCGCATCGCATTCGAGATGACGGTGCCCGGCGAGAACGCCGGTGATCCCATGCTGACGAAGCTGCATGTTGCCGGCATCAACGCCGTCGACAAGCCGCAATCGCTGCAGATCACGGTGATCACGAAGCGCAATGTCGCGCCGGTCTGGGCCCCGGAGGGTGATCGCATCGCCTTCGTGGCCACCGGCAACGCGAACGACATGATCTTCTGGCAGCGTGCCGATGGCGGCGAGCAGCCGAAATTCCTGGTTGATGGCCGCGCGCCCGAAGGACTGTACCCGGACGGCAACCTGGTGTTCATCACGCGCACCGGCGACAGCGACTACGGCATTTCCTCGTTCAATGTGAACACGCGGCAGCTGACGAAGCTGGTGGACCTGCCGGGTTCCGCACAGCACAGCAGCCAGGTGTCACGCGATGGCCGCTGGATCGCCTACGCCTCGAACGAAACCGGCCGATACGAGGTGTGGGCAGAGCCGCTGCCGCAGAACGGCAAGCGCGTCCAGCTCACGCGCGAGGGCGGCGCGCATCCGGTGTGGGCGCCGGATGGCTCCGCGCTCTACTACGACCAGGGCGGACGGATGCACCGGCTCGACGTGCGCGCACAAGGCGGCGAGCTGCGCGCCGGTGAAGCGGTGCCGCTGCCGATCACCGGCTTCCAGCAGGGTCCGCTGCGCCGCCAGTTCGACCTGACGCCCGACGGCAGGTCCTTCGTGATGCTGTTTCCGGTGGCCGGCGCCCGGTAACCGCTGGCCGACCGCGCGGTGCGGCGGATTTTCCAGATCCGCCACGGCGCCCTGCGACCTCAGGTCTTGCCGGCCTTCAGTTCCTTCAGCTCCCGGAACATCGCGGTGTGCCGCGGGAACACACCTTCCGCGTAATACGCGAGCAGCGGCAGCTTCGCCGCATCCACGCCGGCGTCAGCCGCGAAGCGTGCGATGAGGTCATCGGTGCCGGTGGTGAGGGTGCCAGGCTCGATTTCGGCGGCGGGAAAGGCCGGTTCCTGCCCCGCAGACTGCATGCGCGCGCGCAGTGACTGATGCATGTCGTCGCCGTCATCGAAGACGACGAATTCGAAGCGTTCCGCGATGCGCGCCTCGGTGAGGAAGATGCGCAGCTTCAGGCAGAAGGGACAGGTGCGCTTCAGGTAGATCTTCGTGCGGGATGCGGACATTGCTCTCTCCTTCGGGCCGTTCGGCTTGTCAATAATGCGCATTGTCGGCAATTGCCTACAGTGCTGCACAGGGCGCCCCGATTCGACGCGCGCCCCGGGCACCTTAACCTTGCCGCATCATCGGGACGGGAGAGAGTCATGCCGGGCAAGTCGCCGCCGGTGACCACGGCCATATCCACCGCCTTCGGACAGCAGCACCTCGATGCCGACATGCTCGAATTGCTGCAGGCCCATGCGAGGCTCGGACCGCCGGTGCTGAACCGGCGCACGGACATCCATGCCGCGCGCCGCCGGCCCGGCATCGGCGAGGCGATGCGTGTGCTGCGCGAGCAGCGGCCGCACGACGCCGGTGCTGCGCCCACGGCGCGTGACATCACCGTGCAGGGGGCCGCCGGCCCGTTGCGCGCACGGATCTACACGCCGCCTGGCGTCGCTGCGCCCTTCCCGGCCATCGTTCATTTCCACGACGGCGCATGGGTCATGGGAAGCCTGGATGCGGACGGCGAAACGGCCCGCGCGCTGTGCATGGCGACACAGGCGGTGGTGATCTCGGTGGCGTACCGCCTTGCGCCGGAGCATCGCTTCCCCGCTGCCTGGGACGACGCGGCCGCCGCATGGCGTTGGACCATCGCGCATGCCGCCACACTGCAACTTGACGCGTCACGCATGGCGCTGTGCGGCGAAGGCGCAGGCGCCACACTGGCCGTTGCGACGGCCATCGCGGCCGCCGCCGATGCGGCGCCGCGACCCGTGCACGTGCTGGCCGTGACGCCGGCGGCACAGACTGCGACGAACACCGCCGCCTATGTCGAGCACGCCCTGGCGCAGCCACTGGATCGGGCGACGATGGCCTGGGCATTCGAGCGCCTGGGAGACAGCGGGATGCTGAATGACCCGAGGCTGCAGCTGGTGGATGCCGACCTGCGCGGCCTGCCGCCGGTGACGCTGGTCAGCGCCCGCGTGGATCCACTGCGCGACGACGCGCGACGGCTGCATGCCGCACTGGTGCGCGCGCAGGTTCCGGTGGCCTGGCAGGAATACCAGGGCGTCACGCATGGATTCTTCGGCGCATCGACGGTCGCTGAAGCGCGCGCGGCCCAGCAGTTCGCCGGTCAGCGCCTGTGCGAGGCGCTCGCGGCGCCCCGAGCGGCCACCGATCACCCGCTGCGGCAGATGGGTCGCGCGCTTCACCGCTTGCTGTCGAGCCGGGCGGCGCCCTCGCCGCGGGAGGCCGGCGCTGTGGATTGCCGGGCGACCGGCCTGCAGCCCACACGCTGACGATCGCGTACCGGCGCTACCGACGCCGTCCCTTGCCCGGCACTGCGGACCGCTGGCTTTCCGCCAGGGTCGCCCATTGCGATCCATCCGGCGCAGGCGGCAGGGCCTGCCGCGCCTGCCGGTCGCGGAAGATGTGCGCCTTGGCGATCATCATTGCCGTCACCGGCGCCGTCAGGAACAGGAACAGCGTGATCAGCAGCTCATGGATGCCCGTAGCGTCGTGCAGCACCACGAAGAACAGCATCGATGCGATCAGCAGCGCGCCGATGCCCAGCGTGGTGGCCTTCGTCGGCGCATGCAGCCGACGCAGCGTATCGGGCAACCTGGCAAGGCCGAATGATCCGACGAAGAGGAACGACGCCCCGACCAGGATGAACAGCGCCACGATCGCTTCGATCAGCATCGTCATGTCGGCCTCACTCGATCACGTTGCCGCGCAGCAGGTACTTGCAGAACGCCACGGTGGAAACAAACCCCACCATCGCGAACAGCAGTGCCGCCTCGAAATAGATCGCCGTGCCGAAATGGATGCCGAGCAGCACGATCAGGCCGATGGCATTGATGACCATCGTGTCCAGCGCCAGGATGCGGTCGGTCACATCCGGGCCCGCGACCAGCCGGTACAGGTTCAGCAGCACCGATACCGACACCACCACCATCGCGATCGCACTGGCGGCCTGGATCACGGGAATATCCTCATCAGCCGGCGTTCATAGCGGTCCTTGATGCCGGCGATCGCCGCGGCGGCATCGCTGGTCTCCAGGCAATGGACCAGCAGCGCCCGCCGGTCCGTGCTGAGGTCCGCGCTCACGGTCCCCGGGGTCATCGTGATGGTGGCGGCGAGCATCGCGACCGCTTCCGGACTTTGCAGCTCGATGGGAACGACGATGAAACGCGACCGCAGCGTTTCACCTCGCCGGAACAGCACCAGACGGGCCACCTGCACATTGGAGACCAGGATGTCCCAGAGCACGATGCAGCAATAGGCCGCGATCGCAGCGGGCCGACGGATGCGGGCGCTGCCGGGCCAGTACGCACTGGCGATCGACGCGATCGCGAAGCCGAGCAGCAGGCCGAAGACCAGTGCGCCCCAGGAGAAATCATTCACCAGCAGCACCCAGACCACGGCGAGGATCAGGGTGAGCGCCGGATGTGCAAGGCGAAGCTTCATTCAGTCCTCCTGCGACGACGCGGGAACGGATGGCTGCAACACCGCCTGGACATAGTCGTGCGGCGCGAGCAGTTGCCGGGCGGTCGCCTGCAGGTCCTCCATGACCGGACCGGCCATCAGGCTCCACAGCAGCACCAGCGCGACCAGGCCCGCAACCGCCAGCGTCGGCCGCAGTGGCGGCGAAGCCGCGCCCGGCCCCGCATCGTCCGTGCGGACCGCGCTCCAGAAGATGCGGATGCCGGTACGCGCAAAGCCGATCAGCAACAGCAGGCTGGTGCCGAGGACCGCGCTCCACACCACCGTGGCCTGTGCGGCGGCCCGCGCCGCATCAAGGATCAGGATCTTGCCGATGAAGCCGGCCAGCGGCGGCAGCCCGACCGTGGCGACGGCCAGGGCGAAGAACAGCACCGCCAGCGGCGCGGCGCGCCGCGGCAGGCGCAGCACCGGCGCGTGGCCGCCCTGCTCCTTCAGCAGCAGCCCCGCCAGCAGGAACAGGGCGGCGCCGGAGAAGGTGCTGTGGACGATGTAGTACAGCGCCGCGGCCAGGCCATCCGCGCTGTCGAGACCGATCGCGATCAGCACGGTGCCCATCGAGGTCACCACGGCATGGCAGATCACATCGGAAAGGCTGCGGCTGGCCAGCACGCCGATCGCGCCCACCACCAGCGTCAGCACACCGGCAGGCAGGATCCATGGCGTCGCGATGCCGGCCAGCGCGCCCGCACCGGCTCCGAACACCAGTGTATGGATGCGGATGATGGAATAGGCGCCCACCTTGGTCATGATGGCGAACAGCGCGGCCGACGGGGGCGAAGTCGATGCGTAGGTGGGCCGCAGCCACCAGTGCAGCGGCACCATGGCCGACTTGATCGCGAACACCGAGAACAGCAGCATCGCGCCGATGCCCAGCAGCCCGCGGTCCGCGGGCGCGACCTGCGGCACCTTCACGGCGAGGTCCGCCATGTTCAGCGTGCCCGTCATCGCGTAGAGGGTGCCGGCCGCGAACAGGAACACGGTCGAGCCGATCAGGTTGATGGCGATGTAATGAAAGCCGGCCCGCAGGCGGCGCGCGCCACTGCCGTGCAGCATCAGGCCATACGAGGCGATCAGCAGCACCTCGAAGAACACGAACAGGTTGAACAGGTCCCCGGTGAGGAACGCGCCATTCAGGCCGAGAAGCTGGAACTGGAACAGCGCATGGAAGTGCCGGCCGCGCCGGTCCCATTCCCCGATCGCCGCCCACAGCACGCCAATGGCCAGGGTGGAAACCAGCAGCAGCATCGTGGCGGACAGCCGGTCCAGCACCATGACGATGCCGAACGGCGCGGGCCAGTCGCCCAGCTGGTAGGTGCGCGGCGCCCCGTCGCTGGCCAGCATGTGGAGCCCGACGGCCAAGGCAAATTGCACCAGCACCGCCGCCAGCGAGATCACACGCTGGCCCGCAAGGTTCTGGCGCATGGCCAGCACCAGCAGCGCCGCACTCATCGCAGGCACGGCAATCGGCGCGATGATCCAGGCAGTACTCACGGCGGGCCCTCGTCGCGCAGCGGCAACGCGTCCTCATCTGCCGCTTCGCCGCCCAGCCCGACGTCATCGGTGCCGGTCTCGAGGTACGCGCGCAGCGACAGCACGACGATCAGCGCCGTCATGCCGAAGGTGATCACGATGGCCGTGAGCACCAGGGCTTGCGGCAGGGGATCCGTATAGGCGGCTGCGCCGGCGGCGAGGATTGGCGGCCGGTCAATGGTCAGCCTGCCCATCGTGAACAGGAACACGTTCACCGCATAGGAGAGGAACGACAGCCCGACGACGACCGGAAACGTGCGCCGCATCAGGATCAGGTACAGGCCCACCGCCGTCAGTGCGGCGATGCCGGTGGCCATCAGGAACTCCATGCTCATCGCGGACCGCCCTGCAACGGTGACGCCCCCTGGCGCGCGCGCGAATCCGCCTCGCGGGATGCCTGTTCCGCGCGCTCTTCCGTGCGGGACAGCGTCGCCAGCGACAGCAGGCAGGTGCCCACCACGACCAGGAACACGCCGATGTCGAAGGCCATCGCCGAAGCCAGCTCCACATCGCCGAACAGCGGCAGGTGCAGATGCCCGAAGGTGCTGGTCAGGAAGGGCCGCGCGAACAGCAGCGCAGCCAGCCCCGTCGCGCCCGCCACCAGCACGCCACTGCCGATCAGCGTATGCGCATCGAAGCGCGCGCGGCTGCGCGCCCAGGTATAGCCGCTGGCCATGTACTGCATCAGGAAGGCGATCGCGACGATCAGGCCGGCAATGAAGCCGCCGCCGGGCAGGTTGTGCCCCCGCAGCAGCACGTACACGCCGACCATCAGCGTCAGCGGCAGCAGCACGCGCGTGACGACGGTGAGCAGCAGCGGATGCGGATCGCCGGCCTGCGGCCCGAAGCGCGTGCGCGCCAGGCGCCTTCCGGAGGCTCCCTTCAGCGCCGTGTCGAGCAGCGCGAAGATGGCCAGCGCGGCAATGGCGAGCACGATGATCTCGCCGAAGGTGTCATAGCCGCGGAAGTCGACCAGGATGACATTCACCACATTGGTGCCGCCGCCGCCGGGCTTTGACTGCTCGATGAAGTAACCGGAGATCGAGTCCAGCTCGCGCGTCATCACCGCGTAGGCCAGCGCGCCCACGCCGGCGCCACCGGCCAGCGCGAGCCCGCCCGCGCCGATGCGGAAGCGTCGCGACAGCTCGCGCGGGGTGGTTCGCGGCAACAGGTTGATGGCCAGCAGCAGCAGGATCGTGGTCACCACCTCGACCGAGATCTGCGTCAGCGCGAGATCGGGTGCGGAAAACTGCAGGAAGGCCAGCGACACCACGAGTCCGACGATGCTGGTCATGATCAGCGCCGTGAGCCGGTCGTGGTGGCGGAGGATCATCAGGCCGCAGGCCGACAGCAGCAGCAACCAACCCGTCACCGCCGGCGGATTCACCGGCAGCA
>CAZWDR010000033.1:20152-24774 GCA_964632365.1 uncultured Steroidobacteraceae bacterium | reverse complement strand
CATGGCCGGCGTGTACTACTGGCTGCCGAAGTGGACCGGCCACATGTACAACATGTCGCTGGCCAAGGCGCACTTCTGGCTGTCGGCGATCTTCGTGAACGTGCTGTTCTTCCCGCAGCACTTCCTCGGCCTCGCCGGCATGCCGCGCCGCATCCCCGACTACTCCACGCAGTTCTCCGAATGGAACCTGGTGTCCTCGCTGGGCGCGTTCGGCTTTGGCCTGGCGCAGCTGCTGTTCCCGATCGCCATCTGGCAGTGCGTGAAGGGCGGCGCCCGCGCCACCGACCGCGTCTGGGAAGGCGCGACCGGCCTGGAGTGGGAGCTGCCGTCGCCGGCGCCTTACCACAGCTGGGAAACGCCGCCGGACGCGGCGATGGTCGCGCGCGGCACGGCCGGCACGGTGCACTGAGTGAGCCTGGCGATGGCGCACAAGCCCATGTCACCGGAGGAAGTCGCGACGCGGCGCCGCCGCGCGCGCTCCACGGCCGTGTGGCTCGCGCTGTTCGCCGTGCTCGTCTACATTGGATTCATCATCGCGTTCATCAATCGCTGAAGAGCCATGCAGTCACCGGAAGCAAAACCCTCCCACAGCAAGCTCGCGCTGAAACTCGCGATCGTCGCGCTGGGCGCGTTCGGCTTCGGTTTTGCGCTGGTGCCGCTCTATGACGTGTTCTGCGAGATCACCGGCGCCGGCAACCGCAAGGACCTTGTGTCCGAGTCGGCATTGCCCACCACGGTCGATGAGTCGCGCACGGTGCTGGTCGACTTCGTCGCCACGGTGCCCGGCTTCGGCTCCTGGGACTTCAAGCCCGAGGTGCGCAGCATCGCGGTGCACCCCGGCCGGCTCTATGCCGCGAACTTCCTGGCGGTGAACCAGACCGGCCGCGACAGCTGGGCGCAGATCGTGCCCGACATCGCGCCGTCGAGCGCGACGGCCTATTTCCGCAAGACCGAGTGCTTCTGCTTCACGCCGCAGCATTTCGCCGCGGACGAGCAGAAGAGCATGCCGGTGCGCTTCTTCGTCGACCCGTCGCTGCCGAAGCATGTCGAGCGCATCACGCTGGCCTACACGTTCTATGACTCCAAGGCGCCAGTGACGGCGCGCTGATCCATTTCAAGAAACCCGACCTGAAAGTACTGCCATGACAACACACGCCGCCACCGCCGACCGCTATTACGTCCCCCACAGCAGCCCGTGGCCGATCTTCGGCTCGGTGACACTGTTCGTGCTGATGATCGGAGTGGTCAGCTTCCTGAACGACTGGGTCGGTGCCTGGGCGTTCATTCCCGGCGCGGCGATGCTGGCGATGATGTTCGCCGGCTGGTTCTCGACGGTGATCGCCGAGAACCAGAAGGGCATGTACAACCTCGACGTGGACCGCAGTTTCCGCATGGGAATGATCTGGTTCATCATCTCCGAGGTCATGTTCTTCAAGGTGTTCTTCGGGGCACTGTTCTATGCGCGCCAGCTGTCGGTGCCGTGGATCTCGGGCGAGGGCGTGAAGGTCTTCAACCCGCTGCTGCTGTGGCCCGAGTTCGACGCCGGCTGGCCCACCAATGGCCCGGCCGCGGTGGGTGGCTTCGCCGACGGCAGCTTCGAGACCATCCCGGCCTTCGGCCTGCCGCTCTACAACACGCTGATCCTGCTCGCCTCTGGCGTGACGATCACCATCGCGCACCATGCGCTGCGCGCGAACCAGCGCGGCCCGCTGAAGCTGTTCCTCGGCCTCACGTGGCTGCTGGGTTTCATCTTCGTGTACCTGCAGGTGACTGAATACCTCCACGCCTACCAGGACCTCGGCCTGAAGATGAGCACCGGCATCTACGGCGCGACGTTCTTCATGCTCACCGGCTTCCACGGCCTGCACGTGACCATCGGCGCCATCATGCTGTTCGTGATCTGGGGCCGCGTGATGCGCGGGCACTTCACGCCCGAGCGCCACTTCGCGTTCGAGGCGGTGGCCTGGTACTGGCACTTCGTGGACGTGGTCTGGCTGATCCTGTTCGTGTTCGTCTACTGGATCTGACCGGCGGAGTGGACCGGCCCGCCTGATTGGCGGTGCCGGCCCAATCTGCGCCGCGGGCGACCGGCTAGGGCCCGGCGTGCGGGCGGATCAGGCCCAGGCGCCACAGCAGCAGCAGCACCAGGAACAGGCCCACCGACAGGCCGACGCGCCAGGTCAGTGCCCGCAGCATCTTCTGCGAGTCGCCTTCGCGTCGCGAGAGCTGGACCAGCGCCGAACCGAGGAAGGCCACGATCGTGACGAGTACGGCGATGACGATGAGGCGGCCGATGTCCATGGGCCGATTATAGGGTGGCGTGGCGCTTCGCACCGCGCTGGCACTGGGTGCTGCTGACCGCGGCGCTGCTGCCGGTGTTCATCTCGCTGGGCCTCTGGCAGTGGAACCGGGGCCAGCTGCGCACGCAGACCTGGGAGGAATTCTCGCGCAGTGACGTGCCGGCCGAACAGGTCGCCGCCGCTCGCCTGGTCCAGATGCCGCGCTATGCGCGCGTGCGCGTGGAGGGCCGGCTGGATGGCGAACGGCAGTTCCTGCTCGACAACCTCTCCCATCGCGGCGCGCCCGGCTACCAGGTACTCACCGTGCTCGAACTGGCCGAGGGCAGCCGGCTGCTGGTGAACCGCGGCTGGGTGCCGTTCAGCGGCTTTCGCGAGCAGCTGCCCGATGTGGCCCTGCCCGAAGCGGCGCGCGTCACGCCAGTCGAACTGCAGGGCCGCATCGCCGGCCTGCCGGTGGCCGGGCTGGCCTCGGGCCGCCTCGCGCCGGCGGCCGACGGGCGCTGGCCACGCGTCGCGAGCTTCCCCACGATGGCGCAGCTGGCCGACACCTATGGGGCGGACCTGCTGCCGGTGGTGCTGCTGCTGGATGCCGATTCCGGACCCGGCTATGTGCGGGAGTGGCAGGCGCCGGGCCTGCCGCCGGAGCGGCACATCGGTTATGCGGTGCAGTGGTGGGCCTTCGCGCTGCTGCTGCTCGGCCTGTTTGTCGGACTGAACCTGAAGAGAAAAGATGCCTGATCCTGCCTCGCCCAAGACCTCGCGCCGCACGCTGTACCTGCTGCTGGGCCTGTTCTTCGTGCCGCTCGCCACCTCGTTCATCCTGTACTACGTGGTGGAATGGCGACCGGCCGGCGGCACCAACCATGGCGAGCTGCTGCAGCCGCTGCGCCAGCTGCCCGAGCCGGTCAGCGCGCTGCAGGGCAAGTGGGCCATCGTCTACGTGGGCGATGGCGCCTGCGACGCGGCCTGCCGCAACGCGCTGTATGTGGCGCGCCAGACGCATGTGCTGCTGAACAAGGACATGGACCGGCTCGACCGCGCCTTCGTGGCCACTTCCGGCTGCTGCGACCAGGCCTTCCTCGATGCCGAGCACGCCGGCATCCGCGTGTTCGACGCCTCTGCCCCCGATGCGCGCGCCGGGTTGCTCGCGGCGTTGCCGCCGGGTGACCATGCCGACGCGCTGTACGTGGTCGATCCGCTGCTGAACATCGTGCTGCGCTTCGATGCCCGCGAGAACCCGAAGGGGCTGCTCGAGGACATCAAGAAACTGCTGAAGCTTTCCCATATCGGCTGACCCATGCATCGCAGAATCCTCGTCCTCCGTCGTCTCGCGCTGGCCGCCACGCTGCTGGCCTTCGTCGTGGTGGTGTTCGGCGCCTATGTGCGGCTGACCGACGCGGGCCTCGGCTGCCCGGACTGGCCCGGCTGCTATGGCCACATGACGCCGGCCGGCGCGGCGCAGGCGGCCGCCGACGGACGCCTCGCCGCCGACGTGCACACCGGCAAGGCATGGAACGAGATGATCCACCGCTATCTCGCGTCGACGCTGGGCCTGCTGATCCTTGTCATCGCGGGCTTTGCGCTGCGCTGGCGCAAGCACGGGGATGTGCCGGTGAAGCTGCCGGTGTTCCTCGTGGCGCTGGTGGTGTTCCAGGGGCTGCTGGGCATGTGGACGGTCACGCTGCTGCTGAAGCCGCTGATCGTCACGCTGCACCTGGCCTTCGGCCTCACGACGCTGTCGCTGCTGTGGTGGCTGTGGCTGACGCTGCGGCGGCGCTCGTCGAACCCGTGGTCCGGCACGGTGAAGGCACGCGCCGGCGGCACCGCCGCGGCGCTGCTGCTGCCGGCGCCGCACCCGCTGCGCACGCTGGCGCTGGTGGCATTGATCGCGCTGTCGGTGCAGATCCTGCTTGGCGGCTGGACCAGCACCAACTATGCGGCGGTGGCCTGTCCGGACTTCCCGAAGTGCCAGGCGTCGTGGTGGCCGGAGGCCGACTTCGACGAGGCGTTCGTGATGTGGCGCGGGCTGGGCATCAACTACGAGGGTGGCGTGCTGGACCATCCGGCGCGCGTGGCCATCCACTTCACGCACCGCCTGGGGGCGATCATCGCCACGCTGGCGCTGCTGCTGGTGTCGGTGCTGACGCTGATGAAACGGCGCGAGGGCAACAGCCGGCTGGCGGCCGCGCTGGTGCTGGGCGCGCTGGCGATGCAGCTGGCGTTCGGCATCTTCATGGTGGTGCGCGGCTTCCCGCTGTGGCTGGCCACCGCGCACAACGCCGGCGCGGCGCTGCTGCTGCTGGCGACACTGGCGCTGAACCG